>JAPKZX010000112.1 GCA_026393575.1 Actinomycetota bacterium | reverse complement strand
GCGTTATTCGAAGTACTCACTGAAGGCATATCTGCAAGCAACAAAGGCCTGCAAGCTGTACGACTTTGAAGCGGCCACCTGGTTGCCGTACCCCACTTCGTCTCGATAAGCCTCTCGCCCACTCCGTTGCGTCCTGCATAGGAGTTTGACTGGGTGAGCAGTAGTGTTGCCTTCCTGTGGGATCAGACAAAACAGCCGGCGTAGATTCGGTCAAGCGCGCTAGACGCAATGCCGAGGCGGCATCACAACAGCCGGCCAGCCAGACTCATGATCATGAACCTCATGGTGAGCACAGTCACACCAAAGCAGGTACCGCAGCACTAGCTCTTGGTGCACTCGGCATCGTCTACGGCGACATTGGTACCAGCCCTCTTTATTCGTTCAAGGAAGCGTTCACTGAGAAGTCTCACGAGATGACCGTCGACCCCATCAATGTCTATGGAATTTGTTCGTTGGCTTTCTGGGCACTTGTCATCATCATTTCGATTAAGTATCTCCTGCTTGTCATGCGCGCCGACAACAAAGGTGAAGGCGGCATCCTGGCATTAACTGCCCTCGTGATGCCGAAGCGTGGCTCTACTGCCACCAAGGCTGGCCTGCTCGTTTCACTCGGAGTATTTGGTACTGCACTTCTCTACGGAGACGGAATTATTACACCGGCGATTTCAGTGTTGAGTGCTGTGGAAGGCCTCGAAGAAGTTTCTCCCGCTTTTGCTTCCTGGGTTCTTCCTATTGCCGTCGCAATTTTGATGTGTTTGTTCATGGTGCAAAGTCGAGGCACCGGAGCCGTAGGCAAAGTGTTTGGGCCCATCATGATGGTGTGGTTTGCAACATTGGCGCTTCTTGGATTGTCAAAGATCATTCCGGAACCAGGAATCATCAGTTCCGTTAACCCCATGTATGCAATTCGATATTTCACGCACGAATCTGGCAAGGCGTTTTTGTCACTTGGTTCTATCTTTTTGGTTGTCACCGGTGGCGAAGCCTTGTATGCAGACATGTGCCACTTTGGACGTCGTCCCATCACGCTTGGTTGGTACGGGATGGTGTTGCCGTCTTTGGTATTGAACTATTGGGGTCAAGGAGCTTTTCTTTTGGCGAACCCAGAAGCCGTTGAAAGTGTCTTTTTCCGAATGGCTCCAGAGCCACTTCTCATCCCCATTGTTTTGCTTGCGACATGTGCAACTGTCATTGCATCTCAGGCCTTGATATCAGGGGTGTTCTCTCTCACGGCTCAGGCGGTCAAGCTTGACTACCTGCCACGAATACAAATCCGCCACACGTCTCAGAGCCATTCAGGTCAGATTTATGTTCCCCTCGTTAACTGGGGTCTCATGATTGCGTGCATCGGACTTGTGCTCGGGTTCCGCACCTCAAGTAACTTGGCAGCCGCTTATGGAATAGCTGTCACCATGACAATGGTTATCACCACGCTTATCTTTTTCAAGGTGCTCACTGATAAGTGGAATTGGAGTCAATTCCGTGCGTTCGCTGTTTGTATTCCACTGCTCATCATCGAAATGGGATTCCTTGGCGCCAATATCATCAAGATCCCTCATGGTGGATGGTTTGCACTTGCAGTCGGAGTAATTCTGATGGTTCAGATGCAAACGTGGCGTCGCGGTAGCATTCTTGTTGCTGAGCGCATCCATCGCGGAGAACGCCCTATTGAAGAAGTTCTCGATGAAACTGAAGACGTAAAACGCGTCTCTGGTACTGCAGTGTTCTTGTTCAAAGACTTGGGCAAAGCCCCCCCTGCACTTGTAAACAACTTGAAGCACAACAAAGTTCTCCATAAGTGCACATTGATCGTGGCGATTGAAACTGCAGAAGAACCACGTGTGGCGCCTGAAGATCGAGCCCACATCACCAAAGTTGCTCCAGGAGTTTTCCAAGTGCAAATCACATTTGGCTTCATGGATGAACCCGATGTTCCAGCAGTTCTTTCAAAGTTGTCTCACTTCGGTCTCGAGTACGACGCAGAAGACGTCACCTATTTCCTCGGGCACGAATCAATCGTGGCTGGTAAA
>JAPKZX010000118.1 GCA_026393575.1 Actinomycetota bacterium | reverse complement strand
AATCTGTCGTCAGGGTCAAAAGTAGGAGAAACGAGCGGAAGTTCGTCAACACCAGTGGGGAGATATTCGAGCAACTCTTCAAGCCACAAAGCTGCTGCTTCTAGGTCTGCAACAACCACGGAACTGACGCCAGTGTGTCGTGCGTGAGTTCCTGCGCCACCAAGTTCGTCTGTGCTGACATCGATGCCCGTGAACTCAACAACCATCGTGGGGCCGCTGACAAACGCGTATGCATCCTCTGTCATTACGACAAAGTCAGACAATCCGAGAAGCAAGGCCGGACCAGAAACTGCTGGTCCTGTGACAATGCTGATGGTGGGAATTACGCCTGAACAATCAGCAAGTGCTTTTGCTGCTGTTCCCCAACCATGGAGAGCTGCAATGCCTTCAAGAATGTCTGCGCCAGATGATTCCATTTGAACAACAAGCGGAATACCTTTCGTACGCGCAGTGTCGGCAGCTGTGGCAATGACATATGAGGCAGCGGCACTGAGAGCGCCACGATGAAACGAACCGTCGACTGTGAGCCACACAACATGTCTGCCAGTCGACAACGCCACGACATTGGCTTCAGCGGCTCCGGGAACTTTGTGTTGTAGTTCCACCACCACGTTCTGTGTGTTGGGCTGGCTCGTACTCACTCTGTACAGACTAGACAGTGAGCGGGCCGAGGCTTCCCTTGGTGGGTTTTGCACCGATTTCAATCGAGATTCCTGGCTGTTTCGGGCCATGTCGGTTCACCATGTCAAATGCTCTATCGCGAACAGCAAGGGTTGCTCTGTTTGGTCGCGGACGAGGGCGCTGTACCCAGCCGACAACACGCTGGGGTAGTTCAGGAACAGGAATGCGCACAAAGTTTCCTTCAAGCCATCCAGGTACAGCACTTGCCGGAACAATTGCCGCACCGAAACCTTCAAACACGAGTGAAGCCATGAGGCGAACACCATCAATTTCTGCTTGCGATTGCAGGGCTACTCCTAGGTTTGCAGCAGCTCGATCGATAATGCGGCGTTGTGCTGTCCCACGAGGAGCAAGAAGAATCGGATGCAATGATAACTCTTCCAATCCGATGGTTTTATGGGTAGCTAGAACATGAGATTTTGGTGCAATCAGAAACAGTTCTTCAACAAACATTTCTTTGACATCAAGACTCGAGTCAGTAATGGGTAGATGCACTATTGCTGCATCAATCTCTCCACTCGTAAGTCGCGATATAAGCGAACTTGTTACGCCTTCAACAACTGTGGTGTGTACGCCCGGATGATGACGCTGTAGAGATGCCAACAGAGAAGGCATTAGCCATCGCGCAGTAGTGCCGATACTTCCGATGCGACATTCGCCGGTGGTGAATGACCCGAGTGAATGAATGTCTGCGTCAATATCTTCCATTTCGTGCAAGATGCGCCTAGCCCGAATAGCCACCATGTCACCTTCATCGGTGAGTACGCCGGTTGATCGGTCAATGAGTGAAGTGCCGAGTTCCTTCTCAAGGCGTCCAATGTGGGCAGAGACATTGGACTGCACGGTGTCGAGAGCTTTGGCAGCGGCGGAGAAGGTGCCATGGTCAGCGATGGCGACCAAACTCTGTAGTTGCTTGATTTCCATGGGGAGACCTCGTTTCC
>JAPKZX010000063.1 GCA_026393575.1 Actinomycetota bacterium | reverse complement strand
GTGGGATTGGGACGACGGCAAAGCGATTCTTGAGTATCTCTTTTGGACAGGAGAGATAACTGCCCGACGACGCGGCAATGATTTTGCGCGTGTGTATCACGCCCCAAGTGATGTATTGCCATCTGAAATTTTGAATGCGCCCAATCCGACTGAAACAGAGGCACGAAAACAGTTGTTGCTTTTGGCTGCTCGAAGTATGGGTGTTGCAACTACTTCGGACCTGATTGATTACCATCGCCAGAAGGGAGCTATAGCCAGACCATTGCTAAAAGAGCTTGTTTCTGCTGGTGAATTGGAGCAAGTGACAGTGTCGGGTTGGCGTGATGTCGCGTACATGATTCCGGGAACAAAACAGCCACGAGACATTCACGTGCGTGCATTGGTATCACCATTTGATTCTTTAGTGTGGTGTCGTCCACGTATTGAACGAGTATTTGATTTTCATTATCGAATAGAGATTTATGTACCGGCTCCAAAACGCATTTACGGTTATTACGTACTGCCGTTTGTTCTGGGCGACAAAATTGTGGCTCGAGTTGATTTGAAAGCAGATAGACACAACAGTTGTTTGCTTGTGCAAGGCGCTTTTAGTGAAGCGGGAGTTGATCATGCATATGTGGCACGAGAATTACTGCTGGAGTTACAAGAGATAGCAACTTGGCTTGGACTCGCCAATATTCAGATAGGTGACAATGGCGATCTTGTTACGCGGTTGGCGCGACTTCATCGGAAGTCGTAACTGGTACACCATACGTTTCGCCATCTACTGACGTCGCCCAGCGAATAGTTGTTGCAATGAGTGATCCGATTGGTTTTACGATTGCGCGTTCAGTGAGCGGCAACCACGGAAGACGTAGGTCTGCGCGAGCCCATGTCGGCAGAATGGCGATAGCAGCCGCTGCAATCAGTGAATATGGAATGCGAGCAGCAATTTCGAGTGGAGGTTCAATGAGCAAATACTTTGCTGCATCTCGTGACTCTGCGGTACTGCGCAACTCTGGTCGGTATTGCGCAATCTGATCGCGTAAGCCGCGCAGCGATGTTGGGGGAGCAGGTACTCCGAGTTTGCGCGCGATAACCGCCATGTCTGCAACGTACTGATCACATCCGCCTGCATCGAGTGGGTGTGCTCCGTATGTTTGGTGTGCACGCAGAAAACTATCTACTTCAGCAATGTGAACCCATCGCAAAAGATGTGGATCAGAAGCGGAGTATGCGCGACCATCAGATGCCACACCCGACACGCGAGAGTGGACAGCGCGCACACGGTCAACAGCCTGTTGAGCTACCTCTGCGGGTGCGAATGATGTTGCTGCTACGAAGTCTGCTGTTCGTTGCAATCGGCCCCATGGGTCATTGCGGTAATCAGAATGTTGTGCCACGCCGGCCATTGCGAGAGGGTGCAGTGACTGGAACAGGATTGCTCGCATGCCACCTATAAACATGGAGGCATCTGAATGCACCGTGATTAGCGGGCTTGATTCGGGAAACCATCTTTCGCCCGGAGCCAGCATGACGGCGGCTCGCTTGGCGTCGGCATCGTCACCAATGACCCTGTCGCGTAATGCATTAGCGATGGCAAGCCGAATGGACTCGATCGCTTCAGTAACTGGGGCGGGGAAAGTTGCCACGTTCCTATCGTGCCATTGGAAATGGCGAACCACACGGCGAATGCGTCACAGTCTTGCCCACTACGCTTCAGATGTGCCCGATGAATCTGTGACCAATACTGAATCAACCCGTCGTATGCCACCCTGGGTGCCACGAGCTGTGCTCATTTTCTGGGTGGGTTTCATCGGAACCCTAGTCTTCCGTTTTGTTTTTCACCGCCTGAACAGTCTTCTCATTCTCTTATTGCTGTCGCTGTTTATTGCTCTTGCCGTTGAACCAGCAACAAATAAATTGACCAAAAGGGGAATGAGTAGGCGATCGTCTACCGCCCTCATTTTGTTGGGGATAGTTGTAGTCGTGTCTGTTTTCCTGGCTGTGGTTGGCACTGTCGTCGCACAGCAGTTGGCGGACTTGCTTTCCAACAGCAGTAACTATGTAAATGACACCGTGAAAATGATTAACGATCTTTTCAACTCACACATTGACCCGGCCGCCGTGAATGAATCCATCGCAGATCCGAATGGTGCCGTTCAGAGGTTTATTCGTTCACAACGAACTAATGCATTCAAAGTTTCGGTGCAAGCTCTCGGTGTGCTGTTTCAGTTGTTTTCCGTTTTACTCTTCTCGTATTACATCGTGGCCGATGGTCCGAAACTACGTCGCTCCATTTGTTCTCGGTTAAGTGCTGCGCGTCAGCATCAGGTTCTTGATGCATGGGAGTTAGCAATCGATAAAACCGGCGGCTATCTGTATTCACGTGCACTACTTGCAGCCATCTCTGCTTTTTTCCACTGGATTGCATTTCAATCAATGGGTGCGCCTGCGCCAATTGCTTCAGCGTTGTGGGTTGGCTTGGTATCTCAGTTCCTTCCCGTTATCGGTACGTACTTGGCCGGAGTGCTCCCGGTTTTGTTGATTTTCATTGACTCGCCAACAAAAGCATTGATTGCGATTGGATTCATTGCGATTTATCAACAGGTTGAGAACTATCTGTTTGCACCAAAGGTGACAGAAAGAACTTTGGAACTGCACCCTGCATTGGCTTTTGGCGGTGCTCTCGCCGGTGGAGCAATACTTGGCCCGATAGGCGCGATTTTGGCGTTACCCGCAGTAGCGATGGCGCAGGCACTTGTTTCATCTTGGGGTGAAAGACACGAAGTGATCGAACATAAATTGTCTGAACTTCAAGAGAAGAAGGCAAGAAAGCCAAGGACGCGAAAGAATCTTTCGTGAGTGGTGTGCGCCCTGAACAATTCGTTCCACTTGCAGTAGTGCGCAGAAGTGGCATTGATGAAAGTGTTCATTTCGGTGCATGTGTAGGTCTTGCTTCAGACGGAAGTATCGCCTTCTCTCTTGGTGATCCACACGTACAGATATTCCCTCGTTCGTCAACAAAACCTCTGCAGGCACTTGCCATGGTTCGCGCAGGTCTCAAGCTTCCGGCCGAAAAGTTGGCGCTTGTGTGCTCCAGCCACAATGGCGAAGATGTGCACCAAAACATAGTCCTCGAGATTCTTTCGGAATGTGGACTTTCGGAAAATGATTTAGGTAATACGGCAGATCATCCGATGCATATTGATTCTGCTCATGCAGCGATTCGTGACGGCAAACCAAAATCTGCTTTGCAAATGGGTTGCAGTGGAAAGCACTCTGGCATGTTGGCAACGTGTGTGATTAATGGTTGGCCGACTACTGGATACTTGGAAGAAGCGCATCCGTTACAGCAGGCAATCACTGCAACTATTGCTGATGTCACTGGCAAAGATGCTTCTGCAATTGGAGTAGATGGTTGTGGTGCGCCGGCCCATGTGATTGAACTTGTCGGTATGGCTCGTGCGATGCGCGCAATGGCAATTGGTGAAGCAGGGGATTCTGGACTTCAGATTTATGCAGCGATGTCGCAGTTCCCGTTCATGGTGGGCGGCACTGGTCGCGATGTCACCACACTTGTTTCTGCGGTGCCTGGATTATTTGCAAAAGATGGTGCAGATGCGGTGTATGTGGCAGGCATGGCAGATGGGCGAGCAGTGGCACTGAAGTTGTCGGATGGTTCAGGACGCGGAACCCCCACCGTGCTTCTTGCTGCATTACACAAGTTGGGTATTGATGTTTCGGCAGTGCCAGAAAGCATTGTATAAGTGGTATACGGACACGGCAAGCGCGTGGGCGAAGTAAGCGCAATCGGATTCGATTAGCCATGGCTATTCCCTTTGTTCCGCGAATAGATGACGCACCGTACGCAGTGGCGACGCAAGTGTCGCCACTGGTGCAACGAGTGATTGCCCAAAATCCATCGAAATTTAGTTATCACGGGACGGGCACATACATTCTTGGTTCACAAGATGTTGTGGTCATCGATCCGGGCCCAATCCTTGATTCGCATCGTGATGCACTGGTTCGTGCTCTCGATGGTCGAAATGTTGTCGGCATTGTTGTTACCCATTGCCACTCAGATCATTCACCTTTAACGGAGTGGTTACACAAAGAGACT
>JAPKZX010000081.1 GCA_026393575.1 Actinomycetota bacterium | reverse complement strand
TGGTGGTGTTTCATCCGCCCATTTTGTATTTGTGGTATGTAGGCATGACCGTGCCTTTTGCTTTTGCAATTGGTGCCCTCATTACTGGTCGTGTTGGTGAAGGTTGGCTTGTAGAGACTCGTAGATGGGCATTGTTTTCCTGGGGCTTTCTCACGTTCGGCATCATCTTGGGTTCGTGGTGGAGCTATGAGGTGTTGGGCTGGAGCGGCGTGTGGGCGTGGGACCCAGTGGAGAACGCATCGTTCATCCCGTGGCTGACAGCTACTGCTTACATCCACTCTGTGCTCGTGCAAGAGCGTCGTGGCATGTTGCGTGTGTGGAACTTGTCGTTATTGATTTCCACTTTCAGTCTCACAATTCTTGGAACCTTCCTCACTCGTTCCGGAATCCTGAATAGCGTCCACGCATTTAGTGATTCCGACATTGGTCCATTCTTGTTGACGTTCTTTGCAATCATCGTTGTTGTTTCGGTGGCCCTCATCGGGTGGCGCGGCGACAAACTGCGAGCACCAGGAACAATTGACTCTCCTTTATCTCGTGAGGGTGCGTTCCTGGCCAACAACGTCATCTTCAGTGTGTTCGCATTCATTGTTTTGTTGGGAACAGTGTTCCCACTCATTGTCGAAGCATTACAAGATCGTCAATTAGTAGTGGGTGAGCCGTTCTTCGACACGTTGGCAGTTCCAGCTGGTCTCACATTGCTATTCCTGATGTGTATTGCACCTGTGTTGCCATGGCGTAAGGCATCGGGTGAGTTGTTGTCGCAACGATTGTTCTGGCCAGCATGGGCAGGCATTGCAGCGTTAACACTCAGCGTTGTGTTGGGCGCTACTGGTTTTAAACCATTGCTTACATTTACTCTCGGTGGTTTCGCTGGTGGTGCTGCGCTACGGCAATTGGTTTTGGCCACACGTCGCCAAGGAATGCGTGGTCTTGTTGGTCGCGCCAATGGCGGCATGGTGGTGCACATTGGTGTGATCTTGATTGCTGTGGCATTGGCCGCATCAAACAGTTACACACACAGCCAGGAACTCTTGTTGAAGAAGGGCGTCGTTGCAACATTTGGTGGACACACCTTCGAACTCATGGGGTTTGAACAGTCATCTGATGATCGTCGTTCGGTGATGTCTGCAGTAGTGAAAGTAGATGGCGGCAAGAGTTATGCACCGGCCATCAGCAAGTTCACTTCTATGGGTACCAACATTGGCACGCCATCAGTGAAGTCAACTTTTACAAAAGACATTTACATCACGCTTGAGCCGCCAGTAAAGCCAACAAGCAATTCAGCAAAGATCAAAGTCTTTATCAAGCCAATGATTATGTGGTTATGGATTGGTGGCGGTCTTATGGGTATCGGAACCCTGCTGTCTGCATTCCCTGGTAGTCGTCGTCGCCCCACTGATCCAACTTCAGCTCCGATTGGGGTTTTGGCATGAGTGAATCGCCTAGGTCGCGGCCAGTTGCTCCATACATCGCTGGTGCGGTGGGAACGTTGTTGGTTCTGTTTCTCGTGGTCCTAGCGATTGCCAAGCCAGGTAAATCAGACTCAGCGTCTTCTCCATTACTTGGAGAACCAGCGCCAGTGGTGAAGTCCACTACGACCAACAATGAACCTTTTGATTTAGCTCGTCGTAAAGGCAGTTGGGTTGTGCTCAATTTTTTTAACTCAACGTGTGTGCCGTGCCGACAAGAGCATCCGTTGCTTGTCTCGTTTGCGAAAGAACAATTGACATCAGAAGATCCTGTTGAGTTATACACCGTGGTGAACGATGACTCTGATGGAGCGGTGAAGGCTTTCTTTCAAACCAATGGTGGCGATTGGCCAGTTGTGCGAGACGACGATGGATCCATCGCGGTTGCATTCGGTGTTGCAAAAGTGCCGGAGTCTTGGGTGATTGACCCGAATGGTTTTGTACGACTTCGTATTCTGGGTGCCATCACTGAAGGGTTCCTCACGCAACGACTCACTGAATTGAAGACACAGTTCGCAGGTGGAGCATGAAGAAGTTGAAATCGTGGCCCGTGTGGATGTTGATGGGCTTTCTTGTTGTTGCTCTGTTGGCAATCGGGTCCACGCGTGACTCTGGCCCAATGACGCAGGGTGATCGCATCGATTCCATCACCAAACACATTGCGTGCCCAACCTGTGACGGCGAAAGTGTGTATGTCTCTCGCGCAACAGCCGCAGAGAACATTCGTAAACAAGTAGCTCGTGATGTTGCTGCCGGCGAGTTGTCGGACGATGAGATTGTCGCTTCCATTGCGCGCACTTTCAAAGCGCAGGTTCTTCTTGTTCCTCGAGCAACCGGATTCGATTCGCTCGTGTGGGTGTTGCCCATTGCGGTACTTATCTGTGCGGTAGCAGGGCTGTGGGTGGCATTTCGGCGCTGGCGTGGGCAAAACGTCTTGGACGCCACTGATGAAGATGTTGCACTTGTTGAAAAACTCTTGGCTGAAGACCCCACTGACGAGGAAAATGTCTAATGTCTGACGATCTACGCGATGAACAACAGTTCTTGTTGTCGTCTCTTCGTGATCTGGAAAAAGAAAGAGCAGCAGGCGACATCGATGACAACGACTACGCAGCTCTTCGTGACGGTTACATTGCTCGAACTGCTGCTATCACACGCGAGATTGATGGAGCACTGCTTGAGAAGGCCGTGGAACCACGTCGCTGGGCTCGGCGATTTCTCGTATCACTTGTAGTCATTGCAATTGGTGTGGGCGCTGGCATGTGGGTGGCACGTAGCTCTGGTCAACGTTTGCCGGGCGATTCTGCAACTGGTGGCATCGAGCAAAGTACGGCAACAATGCTGGCCAATGCGCGGCAACTGAATTTTTCTGATCCGTCGAAAGCAATAGAGATTTATTCCGAGGTCTTAAAACTAGAACCCGATAATCCAGAGGCACTGACGTACCGGTCGTGGATTCTTGCGTTGACAGCACGCAATGCAACAGGAAGCGTAAAGCAATTAGCACTGGCGACTGCAGTTACAGATCTATTGCGCGCACAAAAAGCCGATCCGGAATACCCAGATGCACATTGCTTCCTAGGAATTGTGTATTTCCGTTTCTTAGACAACGCGGGTCTGGCACAGAAACAACTGCAAGTGTGTCAAGTGCAGAACCCGCCAAAAGAAGTGAAGGCGTTTGTTGAGGCAATCGTGAAGGAAGTCGACGACGCCGTCAAGCGCGGCGAATAGCTTTCTGGCCACGAACTACACCGTTGGTGGGTCCCAATACTCGGCGCGAACAAATACGCCGTCTTCGCGGTGCAACACAAACAGGCTTGCCTTCTTCAATGCGCGTGGCACATCAGTCATGTCCATACCGCGACGGAATAAACCATTCACCACATCGGGGATCACGTCACCGTGACTACACAACACAGCATTGTCGGGCGCGTCCTCAAGTGCAGCTAACGACTTTTCAAGCGGGGAGTCTTCTTCGATGCGCGGCTCCACAACAACGGGAAGCCCACATAGTTCGCTCAATGGCTCCAATGTCTGAATGCAACGCAAGTAGGGACTAGATAACAACACACTGGGCGAGAGACGAACAAGCAGTTGACCCAATGCTTTGGCTTGCTCCCATCCGTTCTCGCTGAGTGGCCGAATGCAATCGTCTTCTGTCCATGCGGAGCGGCTGCCAGCTTTGGCGTGGCGAACTACATAAATAGGCATAGTGCCACCGTAGTCACAGAATCAAGTAACACGCAGGTGAACTTTTAG
>JAPKZX010000127.1 GCA_026393575.1 Actinomycetota bacterium | reverse complement strand
CAACTTCATCCCCAGGCAACAACAGTTAAAGCAATGCGCGATTCTTGGCGCGCAGCAGATGCAATGGGCGTTGATTCATTGTGGGTCTGGGATCACTTTTATCCTCTGTACGGAGATCCAGAAGCACCGCACTTCGAGGCGTACACACTTCTTGCTGCCATGGCTGCTGATACATGTCATGCAACTGTTGGCGCGTTAGTTACTTGTTTTACTTATCGAAATCCGCAGTTGCTTGCAGACATGTCTCGCACGATTGATCACATCTCTGACGGCCGCTTCATTCTCGGTATTGGTTCAGGTTGGTTCGAGCGTGACTACACCGAATACGGATACGAATTTGGTACGGCTCCAGAGCGCCTGAAGCTTCTTGCTGCAGGTCTCCCTGTCATCAAGGAACGTTTAGCGAAGTTGACTCCAGGACCTGTGAAGGGTCACATTCCGTTGATGATCGGTGGAAGCGGTGAGAAAGTTACGTTGAAGTTGACCGCACAATATGCCGATGCCCATAACGCATTCGGACCAGTTGATAACTTCCGCCACAAGATGCAAGTGCTCGACCAGTGGTGTGAGAAGTTGGGTCGAAACCCACGTGAAATTGAGCGCACTGTTGGCATCAACGCCAAAGACCTAGTTGATGCGGCTGCTTATGAAGATGCTGGCGCTGACCATCTCATTGTCATGACTGGGTCTCCTTTTGATTTGGAACCAGTCGAGAAGTATTTGGCCCAACGCTAAGAACTTCCGACATTCTGGCTCTTCTTCAAAGCGGCTACGGTTCGGGTAATCCGAATCTGCTGGGGGGCGTATGAATTTAGAAACAGTGTTGTACGAGGTTCGTGATGGTGTTGCCACCGTTACGTTGAACAGACCTGATGCCATGAATGCATGGACTCCACAATTAAGCGATGAATTGTCATTAGCGATGGGGGCAGCCGATGCAGACGATGACGTGCGCGCAGTTGTGCTGACAGGAGCGGGTAAGGCATTCTGCGCCGGAGCCGATTTAAGTGCAGGGGAAAGTGGATTTCTTGCTGGTGGCGCGAGCGCTCAAGAAGGGCCCCGTCTGATGCCCTACAAAGTGCGTAAGCCTGTGATTGCTGCGATCAATGGTCATGCTGTTGGTGTCGGCATTACGTACCCAATGTTGTGCGATATTCGCATTGTGTCTGAGACAGCAAAGATTCAATATGCAATGGTGCGTCGCGGTATCTTGCCAGAGCTTGGGTCGCATGTTTTGTTGCCACGTGTAATTGGGTTTTCACGCGCGGCAGACTTGTTGCTGACTGGTCGCCTCATCATGGGTACGGAAGCAGCGGAGATGGGTCTCGCTTCACGAGCGGTGCCTGCAGACCAAGTTCTCGCAGTGGCTACAGAGATGGCGCGCGATATCGCTGTCAATGTTTCGCCAGTTTCAGCCGCATTAGCCAAGCAATTGATGTGGGACGGAATGAACACGAGCGTTGATCACATGATCATGACTGAAGGAAAACTTTTGCCGGGTCTCACTGCTGCTCCTGATTCAGGTGAGGGAGTGCGTGCATTCTTCGAAAAACGTGCCCCAAAGTGGCGTTCACGCGTCTCGTCTGACATGCCCGTTATCCCGAAGTAAGGTTCAGAAATGCAAACAGCTCACATCAACGGTATTGATCTCGCCTTCCAGGACTCGGGCGGCAAAGGTCCGGTGGTCATTCTTAGTCATGGCTTTCTTATGGACCACACAATGTTTGACTCGCAAGTTGCGGCATTAACGCCGGCCTATCGCGTCATCACATGGGACGAACGCGGCTTTGGCGGAACATTGGCCACAGGTGAATTCACATATTGGGATTCTGCAAATGATGTTCTTGGTCTGATGGATCACCTCGGAATTGAATCCGCTGTTATTGGCGGAATGTCGCAAGGTGGGTTCCTGTCTCTTCGCGTCGCACTAACTGCTCCGTCGAGAGTCAAGGCTTTGATTCTCCTCGACACACAAGCTGGTACAGAAGACCCTGCAACAGTGGAGCCATACAACCAGTTACACGCTGCATGGATCGAACACGGAGCCGTTGCTGTTCAGGACGTTATATCGAGCCTGATTCTTGGACCAGGTGAATGGAATGAATGGTTTACGAAGTGGGGGGCCATGGTGCCCGACCAATTCACAAAGGCATTTCATTGTCTGATGCATCGTGACGACGTCACTGAGCGTCTTGGTGAAATTACTTGCCCGGCTCTCATCGTCCACGGAACAGCAGATATGGCTATCCCCATCGAAAAAGCCGAAGTCCTGCGCGACCGCATTGCCGGCCCAACCACATTGGTGCCGATTGACGGTGGGCCTCATGCGGCAAACATGACTCACGCCGAGCCTGTGAACAAGGCCATTGTCCAGTTCTTGGCAGCACTCGACTAACTGAGATACTGGTCTCTCAACACCTTTGGGGGATACATGCCGTTAGAACTAGACCTAGGACCTGCTGCACAGGCATTTCGTACTGAACTTCGTGAATGGTTGAAGACCAACGTTCCGAAAGAACTGGTCGGCGTGTCGGCGGAGTCTCTTGCGCGCGGCAACATGACCGCCGCCGGCAAAGAGTGGGTTAAGAAGTTGACCGAAGCTGGCTATATGTGTGTGTCATGGCCAAAGGAAT
>JAPKZX010000033.1 GCA_026393575.1 Actinomycetota bacterium | reverse complement strand
TCTCGCTCACCCACCATTTGTTGTTTTTCTAAAGCCCGCTGTACTCCGAGTAGTCGATCCCGAAGTCTTGCTGCCTTTTCAAATTCAAGAGCTTTTGAAGCCTCTTTCATTTCAGTCTCTAGTTGTTCTACGACCGCGTCGGTATCACCATCTAGAAAGTCACACAACTGCTTGACATATGCGGCGTGATCCTCCTGCGAGATCTCGCCTACACAGGGCCCAGAACACTTCTCGATAGGGAAAAGCAGACAGGCTCTTCCAAGTTTGTTGTGTTGATTGAATTTTCCCTCGCTACAAGTACGCACAGGAAAGGTGCGCAATAGCAAATCTAAAGTCTCTCTAATGGCCCATGCGTGCGGATACGGGCCAAAATAACGCGTGCCTTTTCTCTTGGTGCCACGCATAACAACAGCACGCGGAAACGCATCGTCCACTGTCACTGCAAGAAACGGATAGCTCTTGTCATCACGAAGGCGCACATTGAATCGAGGTTGATGCTGTTTGATGAGTGAGAACTCGAGCATGAGGGCTTCCACCTCATTACGAACTTCGATCCATTCCACAGTGTCTGCCGCAGCAACCATCGCCGCGGTGCGCGGGTGCAACTGTTGTGGGTCCTGAAAGTAACTAGACAAACGTGATCGCAGATTTGCTGCTTTACCCACGTAAATGACGCGTCCATTGCTATCTTTAAACTGGTAGGAACCCGGGTTAATGGGGATGGAACCGGCTGGTGGACGCTGCACCATACGACTTACTTCTTGCTGGTAGCGCGCTTAGCTACAGCCTTCTTTGCAGGAGCCTTCTTCACGGCCGCCTTCTTCACAACTGCCTCGGCCGTAGTCTTCGTTGCAATAGTTTTCTTTGCAGTTGACTTAGACGCCGATTTCTTCTTGGCCACAGGGCGAACCATCGACGGTTGTTTCAATCCAAGCATGGGAGCAAGATAGAAACCGGTGTAACTGCCCTCGGTCTGAGCCACAGTCTCGGGCGAACCCTCCGCAATCACAGTGCCACCCCCATTGCCTCCCTCGGGCCCCATGTCAATAAGCCAGTCAGCAGTCTTGATGACATCGAGATTGTGTTCAATCACCAGAACCGTATTCCCTTGGTCGACGAGGCGTGACAACACTGTCAACAATCGACGAACGTCTTCAAAGTGCAAACCAGTCGTCGGTTCATCGAGAAGGTACATGGTGTGACCAGTGGAGCGTTTGGCCAATTCACTTGCCAGTTTCACTCGCTGCGCTTCACCGCCTGAAAGAGTGGGAGCTGATTGACCCAATCGCACATATCCCAGACCAACATCTACAAGCGTCTGCATGTGCCGCGCAATAGATGGCTGATTGGAAAAGAAATCAAGCGCTTCTGTAACTGGCATATTCAGCACTTCAGCGATGTTCTTGCCCTTGAACTGAATCTCTAAGGTGTCACGGTTATAGCGAGCGCCTTTACACACCTCACATGGAACATAGACATCTGGAAGGAAATGCATTTCAATCTTGATGGTTCCATCGCCCGAACAAGCCTCGCAACGACCACCTTGCACGTTGAAAGAAAAACGACCTGGTTGATAACCACGAACCTTCGACTCCGGCGCTGCTGCAAACAACTTACGAACGGAATCAAATACACCCGTGTAAGTGGCTGGGTTCGAACGAGGAGTACGCCCAATCGGACTTTGATCCATGTCGATCACTTTGTCGATTGCACTGAGACCTTCAACTGTGCGGTGTCGGCCCGGTGCATCTTTGCTCTTATGCAGGTGTTGCATCATGGCCGGCAACAAAATGTCTCGGATGAGTGTGCTCTTGCCGCTTCCCGAAACACCAGTCACTGCAACAAAGCAACCAAGCGGAATTTCTACGTCGATGTCTTGAAGGTTGTGTTCTCGTGCACCGCGAACCGTTATAGCTTCACGTGTAGGCGTACGGCGTACCTTTGGAACAGGTATGGAAGCTCTACCAGTTAGATAATTTCCGGTAACAGAGTTTTTTGCTTTTGAAATACCTGAAACTGGACCGCTGTAAACGACTTCCCCACCGTGTTCTCCGGCGCCTGGTCCGATATCGACAATCCAGTCGCTTTCCTTAATGGTTTCCTCGTCGTGCTCCACGACAAGAACTGTGTTTCCAAGGTCACGAAGACGCAGCAAAGTTTCGATGAGACGGCGGTTATCACGCTGATGAAGACCAATACTCGGCTCGTCCAATACGTACAAAGTTCCGACTAACCCAGAACCAATCTGGCTCGCAAGACGAATACGTTGCGCCTCGCCTCCAGCCAACGTTCCAGCAGCACGAGAAAGCGTCAGGTAATCGAGTCCAACGTCAAGCAAGAATCCAAGGCGTGCATTGATCTCCTTGGTAACGCGTTCCGCAATCATCGCGTCACGATCACTCAGTGTCAGCCCGCCGAGGAAGTCAGCAGCATCTGCGATGGACATATCGCACACAGCAGAAATGTGCTTGTCGTTAATGGTTACAGCCAGACTCGCAGGGCGAAGACGGGCACCTTCACACACTGGACACGGCACTTCACGCATGTACGTTTCGAATTGTTCACGCGTCCAATCACTTTCGGCATCAACGTGACGTCGCTTAATCCACGGAATGACACCCTCGTAAGAAGTGCTGAACTGACGAACCTTGCCGAACCTGTTCCGATACTTGACCTGCATGGCTCCTTGTTGGCCCTGCAGCACAAGCTTTTGATGCTTTGCGGGAACCTTGGACCATGGTTTGTCAAGGTCGATGCCCTCCTGCTCGGCAAGAGCAACAAGCATGCGATGAAAATACTGAGTATGAGCTGAGCGCCAGGGAGAAATTGCACCAGCCCGCAATGACAGTGATGAATCAGGAATCACTAACTCTGCGTCAACTTCGAACTTCGTTCCTAGTCCGTCACAGTTTTCGCAAGCACCAAAGGGTGAGTTGAACGAGAAGTTGCGAGGGGCCAGTTCTTCAAAGCTAGAGCCACACTCAGGGCAAGCAAGATGTTGACTGAATGTCAAGGTCTCGTTCGTTTCTCCGTCCTTGCCCATCAACTCGACTCCAGCGACACCTTCAGCTATTCGAAGAGCGGTCTCAAGAGAATCCGTCAGACGGCGTTCAATGTCGTCGCGTCGCACCAGTCGATCAACGATGATGTCAATGGAGTGGTTCTCATAGCGCGCCAACTTCTCGCCTGACGCCAGAAATTCAGCAATGTCACGAACTTCTTCGTCAATGCGAGCACGCACAAACCCTTGGGCTGCGAGATCACTCAACAATGTGTCGTATTCGCCCTTACGGCTACGAACAACAGGCGCCAACACCTGAAAACGTGTGCCCTCAGGCAACGTCATGATTCGATCAACAATCTGTTGTGGTGTCTGGCGTTGAAGCCTTGTGCCATCATTCGGACAATGTTGAATACCAATGCGTGCGTACAACAAACGCAGATAGTCGTACACCTCTGTAATGGTGCCGACAGTTGACCGTGGGTTACGTGAAGCTGACTTCTGGTCGATGGAAATAGCCGGAGAAAGACCTTCAATGACATCAACGTCCGGCTTATCCATCTGGCCGAGGAATTGACGAGCGTATGCCGACAAACTTTCAACGTAGCGACGTTGACCCTCTGCATAGATGGTGTCAAAGGCCAATGAGCTCTTACCGCTACCTGACAAGCCGGTGAACACGATGAGCTTGTCGCGTGGCAGGTCGATGCTGATGTTCTTTAGATTGTGCTCACGGGCACCGCGAACAATGATTTTCTCAGCCACGTTGCAAGGTTACAGAGTGTCTATCGAGCGTCACGAAGTTCACGACGCAAATCATTGATTTCGTCACGAAGTCTCGCCGCATATTCAAATTTGAGGTCTGTGGCAGCCTCATGCATCTCGTCTTCCAATGTTTGGATGAGTCGTCCTAGTTCTTGTTGTGGAAGCGACTTCAGGTCGTGCTTCACCTTGTCGCGTTCACGCTGTTTACGGCCACCCTTACCCGGAATGGCCGAAGAGTCATCGCCGAATCCATTCAAGAAAGACAAGATGTCGCCAACAGCCTTACGGATTGTCTTCGGATCAATTCCATGCTCAAGGTTGTAGGCAATTTGTGCCTGGCGCCGCCTGCGAGTCTCTGAGATAGCACGCTCCATGGATGGAGTGGTCTTATCTGCGTACATGACGACTTGACCTGCCACATTTCGAGCGGCTCGACCAATCATCTGAATGAGAGAAGTTTCGCTTCGCAGGAAACCCTCCTTGTCGGCATCCAGGATTGCCACCAAGGAAACCTCAGGCAGGTCTAACCCTTCACGAAGCAAGTTGATACCGATCAGAACGTCGAATTCGCCAAGGCGCAACGAACGCAGAATTTCGATGCGTTGCATCGTGTCGATGTTTGAATGCAAATAACGAACGCGCAAACCCTGTTCTAAGAGATACTCAGTGAGATCCTCAGACATTTTCTTAGTCAAGGTCGTCACGAGAATACGGTCACCAATTTCAATTCTTTCCTTGATCATCTCGATGAGATCATCAATCTGTCCCTTGGTTGGCTTGACAATCACTTCGGGGTCGACAAGGCCAGTAGGACGAACAATCTGCTCAACAACACGATTGCTGTTGTTTAACTCGAATGGGGCTGGAGTCGCAGACATGAAAATGCCCTGACTAATCCTCTCCATCGTTTCTTCAAAACGAAGAGGTCGGTTGTCCATTGCGCTCGGCAAACGGAAGCCATGCTCCACCAAGGTGCTTTTACGGCTGCGGTCACCGGCATATTGCGCATGCAACTGTGGGATAGCCACATGACTTTCATCGATTATGAGCAGGTAATCCTTCGGGAAATAATCGAGAAGCGTGAACGGGGGCTCTCCCGGGGAACGAGCATCGATGTGCATGGAATAGTTCTCGATGCCGTTGCAATAACCCATCTCTTGCATCATCTCTAAGTCATACGACGTTCTCATTCGAAGGCGCTGAGCTTCGAGCAACTTTCCTTGCTTCTCGAATAATGCCAGTTGTTGCTGCAGTTCGAGTTCAATACCAACGACGGCCCGTCGCATGCGTTCTTCACCAGTTACATAATGGGTTGCAGGAAAGATCACTATCTCTGTTGGTTCAGATAATGTCTCGCCCGTCAACGGATCAATCATCGTGATGCGATCAATGGTGTCACCAAACATCTCGATGCGCGCAACAGACTCTTCATAGGCAGCGTGAATCTCTACGGTGTCGCCGCGCACCCGAAAGTTGCCACGCCCCAGTGTCATGTCGTTTCTTCCGTATTGAAGATCTACAAGACGTCGCAGAACGCTGCGTTGGTCGTAATCAACCCCGACATGCAACTCCAATAGTTGACCACGGTATTCATCCGGGTCACCCATGCCGTAAATGCAAGAAACACTGGCCACAACGATGGTGTCTCGCCGAGTAAGCAAAGCTGCAGTTGCTGAATGTCGAAGACGATCAATCTCTTCGTTGATGGATGAATCCTTCTCAATGAACGTGTCGCTGGAGGGTATGTAGGCCTCAGGTTGGTAGTAGTCGTAATAACTAACAAAAAACTCCACGCGATTGTGTGGAAAGAACTCGCGCATCTCTTGTGCCAACTGTGCAGCGAGGCTTTTGTTAGGAGCAAGAATCAGAGTAGGACGTTGCGTCTTTTCAATAGTCCACGCAATAGTTGCCGACTTGCCCGAACCTGTAATGCCCAAGAGTGTCTGGAATCGTTCACCTTGCTCGATGCCTTCAGAAAGTGAAGCGATAGCTTTCGGTTGGTCACCTGCGGGTTCAAAATCTGAAACAACTTGAAACGCAGGCACAACTCAAATAGTACCGACAATGCGGCTCAGACTGCAGGAGTACGTTCTCCGGCATCCTTTGCTGCAGGAGGTAACGAAACCGCCCAACGCCACACAGTTTCAACCTGTGCTTCGAGACTCCGCAAATCACTCGAGTTATCAATGACTTGGTCGGCTATCGCTCGACGAGCTTCGCGAGTTGCCTGCTTCTCAATCCGAGCGCGCGCGTCAGACTCATCCATGTTGCGAATGGTCACTAAGCGTTCGATGGCGATCTCTACGGGAACATCAACAACGATGATTCCACTAAGACCCTTGCGTGGATTCTCTGCCAGCAACGGAATATCAAGCACCACCACTTTGTGTCGCTTGAGAAACGGAAGCACGCGCGCCCACCATGGAGTTGCATCGGCATCCTTCATGCGACGATCCATTTCCATAGCAACAGCAGGATGAACAATTTTGTTCAGGTCCGTCAAGGCGTCCTTGTCACTAAAGACAAGCGAAGCAAGAGCAGGTCGAATGAGCGCGCCGTCGGAGTCGAGAATTTCTTCACCAAAGCGATCGGCCAAGACACGAAGAAGCGGAGCACCAGGTGCTTGCAGTTCGCGTGTTATTGCATCGGCATCGACAATCACTGCCCCACGCTTCGAAAGAAGCCCAGAAACAGTTGATTTACCCGAGCCAATCCCGCCGGTGAGTCCGAGCAGGATCATTGTTGCTCGAAGGAATTAAGCCTGGTCGGCTTCTGGAGCTGCAGTTTCAGGAGCGGCTGCTTCGGGAGCAACGGCTCCTTCTTCGCCTGGCTGGCCGTACTCTTTGTAGTACTCAGCCCATGCTGCTTCACGCTCTGTGTCATCGCCGCCAACCCAGTTGCCGTGCTCATCTACTTCAAACTGACCCTGGTACTCAGCAGCCAATTCGCCACCTTCAGCAGCTTGCTTGACTGAGATTGAGATTCGACGACGAGCAAGGTCGAGATCAATGATCTTGACCCACAACTCTTCACCCGGAGCAACTACCTGCTCGGCTGACTCGACGTGATGTGCCGACAACTCGGAAATGTGCACGAGACCTTCGATGCCGTCGCCCACTTGAACGAATGCACCGAATGGCACGAGCTTCGTGATGCGGCCGTAGACCAACTGGCCCACTTCGTGACTGCCAGCGAACTCTTGCCATGGATCTTGCTGCGTTGCCTTCAGAGAAAGACTGATGCGCTCGCGGCTGAAATCGACTTCGAGAACTTGAACTGTGACTGGATCACCGATTTGAACAACCTGTGATGGGTGCTCAACGTGCTTCCATGAAAGTTCGGACACGTGAATGAGTCCGTCCATGCCACCAAGGTCCACGAATGCACCGAAGGCAACAACAGAAGAAATCTTTCCGGTGCGAATTTCGCCAGGCTTGAGATTGTTCAGGAAATCGTCGCGAGTCTCTTTTTGATTCTCTTCGAGGAATCCACGGCGTGACAACACAACATTGTTGCGCTGACGGTCGAGCTCAATGATCTTTGCGTCGATGGTCTGGCCAATGTATGGCTGAAGATCACGAACACGACGAAGTTCTACGAGTGACGCAGGCAAGAAGCCACGAAGTCCGATGTCGACGATGAGTCCACCCTTGACAACTTCGATAACGACACCGTGCACGACGCCGTCTTCTTCCTTCTTCTTCTCAATGTCGGCCCAAGCCTTTTCGTAGGTGGCGCGCTTCTTTGAAAGAACGAGGCGACCCTCTTTGTCTTCGAGCGTAAGAATGAGTGCTTCGATTCGTTCCCCGAGAGAAACGATGTCGTGCGGGTTGACGTCATTCTTGATTGCAAGTTCACGCGTTGGAATGACGCCTTCTGTCTTGTAACCAAATTCAAGCAAGACGCCGTCGCGGTCGATCTTGACAACAGTGCCAGTGACAAGTTGGCCATCCTTTAATTCCACCATGGTGCCTTCAATGGCATCTGCGAAACTGGTGGGGAGATCACGTTCAGTGATTTGTCGAGGGGTGTAATTGCCTTCCGCGTCGAAGGAGCCCATAGCGGCGGAAGTAAGAGAAGTATCGGACAAGGAATTGGTCTTTCGAGATGGATAAATAGTTGGTATCGATGAGGTCGGGTTACCGACCACCCTCACGGCGTAAGGGCGAAGCAAACGCTATCACCAGGAATTCGGAACTCTCCAAGGACGGCAAGGCATCCTGATAATTCCCCGGGTCGACACTGAGTATGGATTCCACTTCGAGCCCTGCTTTTTCCATCATCAGGCGTAGCTCTCTCGGCGTGTAGCAACCGGTCCACAAGTCGACCGCCAGTGGCTCGCCTGCCGTATTACGTACCTCGGTTTTCTCGTGCGAGACCCCTGTATTCGCGTCGAATTCTGCGTCCTCGTGGTATTTCACCGAGAAGTAGGCGTTGAACGCGGATAGCGCCAACTTTCCCTCTGGACGCAGGGCGTTGCGAATACCGCGAAGCACCTCAGAGTCTTCTCCGGATGCCGTCATCAAACCGAAGGCACCCTGACATAAACAGATGACTGCATCGAACTCTGAGGAAAAGGACAACTCTCGAGCATCCATCCGCTCAAAGGTCGCTCCTAGCGGCGCGTCCTTGTTAGCAATATCAATGAAAGCCTCACTGATGTCTATTCCATGCACGCTAAAACCAAGCTTTGCTAATTCATAAGCATGTCTGCCTGGCCCGCAACCCACGTCAAGAATTCTCATTCCCGGAGTTATGCCAAGTCGGTTGATGATAAACGCAACTTCTTGCGAAGTTCCCTTTGTGAATGAATACCGCAGGTACGCAGAACCCATGTGAGTCGCCATTTGCTCAAACCAATGTGAGCCGTGCGAGTTCATCTCATCCTTTTGCATCAGCCCAAGTGTGACCCCATGCCGCATTCACCTCGAACGGAACACTGAGATCTGCGGCATTACGCATGGTTTCAATTACAAGATTCTCAACTTCTACTTTCTCGTCATCCGGAGCCTCAACTATGACTTCGTCGTGAACCTGAAGAACTATGCGCGACTTCAATTGTCGTTTTTCTATCTCTGCATCGAGACGAACAAGAGCGATCTTGAAAATATCTGCAGCCAAGCCTTGAATAGCGGCGTTCATTGCTTGACGCTCACCTGCTTGCCGCACCCGGAAGTTGTCACTCAATAACTCAGGAATCTGACGACGACGCCCAAACAATGTCTCTGTGTACCCAGATTGTCGAGCCGCATGAATGGTGTCGTCCATGTACTTCTTCACATTGGGAAAAGCAGCGAAATACGAATTCAGAATTGTGGCGGCTTCATCGACACCGATCGCAAGACGCTGACTCAGCCCGTAGGCCTCCATGCCATATGCAAGTCCATACGAGACCATTTTTGCCTTCGACCGTTGTTCATGAGATACATCGCTTGCCTTCACGCTAAACACTCGCGAAGCCGTGGCTTGATGAATATCTTCTCCTGCAGCAAAAGCAGAGATCAACCCTGGGTCGGCGGCAAGATGCGCAATGCATCGAAGCTCAATCTGGTTGTAGTCGGCCACCAACAACGAACACCCATCGCCCGCAGTGAACGCTGTACGAAACACCCGACCTTCATCTGTACGAACGGGAATGTTGTGCAGGTTCGGTTGGTCGCTACTGAGACGGCCTGTTCGTGCGACAGTCTGATTGAAAGTGGCGTGAATACGATCATCCGCCGCGACTTCCGACAACAGACCTTCACCATAGGTAGAACGCAATTTTTCAACTTCGCGAAAACGCAACAAAGGCCCGATGAACTCTGGCCACGCATCATGAAGTTTCTCCAAGGTTGCCGCATCAGTACTGAAACCTGTCTTTGTCTTCTTTCCCGGCGTCAACCCATGTTCTGTGTACAGAATCTCGCGCAACTGCGTTGGGGAGTTCACGTTGAACTCACGGCCTGCAATCTCGTGCAAAGATTTTGTGAGCGAAACAGTTTCCTCAGTTAACCGATCACGGATTGCGGTCAGAACCTGACGATCCACGCCAATTCCAAAATGCTCCATCTTGGCGAGCACACGGACAAGAGGATTTTCCATCTCTTCGTACAACTTTTCGTTGCCGATTTCCTTTAGACCTTGGCGTAACACCGGAGCAAGTGCAGCCACAAACAGTGCCTGGTCAGCGACCAATTGATCAGAATTTTCATTTCCACCGAAATCAAATTGGCCGGACGATTCATTGCTCGCCTGCGGTTCCTGGCCCAATATGTCTGCACACACGGCGGCCAACGTGTAACTAGATCTCGATGGGTTGATGAGGTACATCGCGATAGCGGTATCAAGTTCAAGCGAAGTGACGTCTACCCCATCGGCAAGCAACGAGCGCATGAGCGGTTTAGCGTCATGAACAACCACTGGGCGTGCGATCTGAAAAGCAGCACGCACCTCAGGCGACATCACCACAGACCGAGACATAACACCAACTGTTGCCGCGCTCTCGTCGATAACCACTGCTAGCGAATCAATGTTGGACCTACCAGTGTCGCCAACAAACGTTGCGGCCATTGTCCAGGTTGCGAGAGACGACAACATTGCTGCTGCATCTTTTCCGTTCTGAAACACCGTGATTGACGCCTGTTGAAGAGTTGCTACAGAAGCGACAGTCGTTGCTCCTTGTAGCGATGCATCAACACTTGAATCAACATCCCATTGCAATTTCTTGGCAACTTCGCGTAGGCGCTTCCCCATCGTCTTGAATTCAAGAAACTCGAACATGCGATCTGTGGCAACAAAATCGGGGTGTGGAACAAGGGCACTCTTATCGATGTCTAACGGCACATCGCGACGCAGAACCATCATTTCAGCGTTACGTCGGACGCGCTCGCCGTGTTCTAGCAAACCGGCCTTCAACTTTGGAGTCTGTTGCTCTGCCGCAGCAATCACTGCATCAATATTCCCGTATTGATTAATTAACTTGGCTGCAGTCTTTTCGCCAACGCCTGGAATGCCATCGAGATTGTCACTTGGGTCACCGCGTAATGCTGCATAGTCGGCGTACTGCGCTGGCGTCACTCCGGTTCGTTCGAAGATTCCTGCTTCGTCGTACAGCGCGTAATCGCTCACACCGCGTTTGTTGTACAACACACGAATGTGTGGGTCACGCACTAGTTGATAACTGTCTCGATCACCAGTGACAACGATGAGATCGTCACCGTCTTGCTCAGCACGCTCGGCCATGGTGGCGATCAGGTCGTCCCCTTCAAAACCAGCCATGTCGCGCCACATGACTCCCATGGCGTCGAGCAATTCACGAATCATGCCAAGTTGTTGGTACAGAGTGTCTGGCGCCTTCTCGCGTTGTGCCTTGTACTCCGGAATAGCAACATGACGAAAGGTTGGCTCAGAGCGATCGAATACAACGATGATTCCGTCCGGAGTGTGTTCGCGTAGCAACGTCAGCAGCATTGTGGTGAAGCCATACACAGAGTTGGTGGCTTGACCGCTCGCGTTAGTCATGTCCTCTGGCAAAGCGTAAAAGGCTCGGTATGCGAGCGAGTTACCGTCTAACGCCATCAGTTTCATAACTTGTTCCTCAGATCACTCGGGTCGAAGTTCACCAGAGATGATCATGTCGGCTACAGCCTTCATGGTTGCTCTGTGATTCATCGCGCCACGCTGAATGAAACCGTATGCGTCATTCTCCGTCATCGCATGTGTATCGCGCAGAACTCCTTTGGCCCTGTCTATTGACTTGCGCGCCTCAAGTTGCTCCTCGAGCGCATCAACTTCACCATTCAGTGCTTGCATCTCACGAAAACGACCAATCGCAACTTCGATTGCAGGGATGAGGTCTGTTTTTTGAAATGGCTTTACAAGATATGCCAAAGCACCGGCATCGCGAGCTTCTTCAATCACTTCACGTTGACTAAACGCTGTCAACACCAAAACACCACATATCCGGTCTTTCGTAATGTGTCGTGCTGCTTCGATGCCATCCATGCCTGGCATCTTGATATCGAGAATCGCAATGTCGGGACGAAGTTCACGGACCAGTTCAACTGCTTTGTCGCCTCGGCCGGTCTCGCCCACTACGTCGTAGCCCTCTTCTTCAAGAGTTTCTTTCAGGTCCAAGCGGATGATTGCTTCGTCTTCGGCAATGACTACACGGATACTCATGAGCTGTGCTCCTTCATTCGGTCTAATAAATCGTTCATGCGACGCTCTAGGTCTGCAATCTCAGCTACTAATTGTCCATGATGACGCACAATCACGTCGGCATGCTTCTTGGACTCTCGATATTCGAATTCCGCGGAAGGAGTTTCTGAGACCAAGGCCCTGAGGGATAAATCATTGGCATCGTCCACCATGTGGCTCATTTGGTCAGATACGACGAGCAACTCAAGACGAAGCTCCTTGAGACGAGCAGCAGTCTGCGCAAGACGCCGTTGCAATAGTCGTTGACCCATATACAACGAGTGTATGAGTCACCTGGGTGCCCGAGGTGGGACTTGAACCCACACGTCCTTACGAACAACGGATTTTGAGTCCGTCGCGTCTGCCATTCCGCCACTCGGGCCAGGGCTAGAGAGCGTATCGCTAGATAGGCAAAATGAGCGTTACCTACGAGTAGCACGATGTGAAGACACATAGCCGTCTAAGGTTTTTGCACCATGCTTGCGTTTACTTTTCCAGGACAAGGCTCCCAGAGACCAGGCATGGGTCGCCCTTGGCAAGGACACGAAAGCTGGGAACTCATCGAGGAAGCCTCAGATGTGGCCGGCCGCGACGTAGCAGCCTTACTTCTCGACGCCGACGCAGAAGAACTGCGAGATACTCGCAATGCTCAACTCACAACATTTGTGTCAAGCCTTATGGTTCTCGACGCCGTAGAACGTCTCGGTATCGAACCAAGTTTTTGTGCTGGCCACAGTTTGGGCGAATACACAGCGCTCGTCGCGACGGGCGCGTTGTCATTCGATGATGGAGTGCGGCTAGTAGTAGAGCGCGCTGATGCAATGCACGAAGCAGGACTTGCTGCGCCAGGAACAATGGCCGCAGTTCTTGGACTCGACGATGACGATGTTGAGATTGCATGTCGACGTGCAGACAGTGATGTTTGGGTAGCGAACTTCAACGCTCCAGGACAAATAGTTATTGCCGGTTCACCCGAAGGAGTTGCGAAAGCGTCTGACATTGCAAAAGAACTTGGCGCTAAGCGTGTGATGCCACTTCAAGTGTCTGGCGCTTTTCACACACCATTTATGACAGCAGCCCGCGACAGATTGCGCGTTGCAATTACCGCTGCAAGTCCTCGCGATACAGAAGTCCCCGTTGTTTCAAACGTAGATGCACTGCTACACGCAACGGGAGATGAATGGTCGTCCCTGTTGTCAGCACAACTATCCAACCCTGTCCGTTGGAAGCACTGTTTATTGACTCTTGCCGCTGAAGGAGTTACTGGGTTCGTCGAACTGGGGCCTGGTGGCGTTCTCACTGGTATGGCAAAACGCACTGTAGAAAACTCTCGCACCATCAGCGTCGCTACACCAGACGAACTCGACAAGTTGATCGAATGGGTTGACGCATCTGCCCCTATCACTGCAGGACAAATTGAAGGCGAGCATCTGTTCGCCATTGAACGGCTCGTAGTGAGTCCCGCAGCTGGCGTCTTCACCCCAATCGGTGACGTGACAAATGGAATGCTGATTGCTGTCGGACGAGTGCTTGGTCATGTTGGAGATCACGAAGTGCGCTCTCCGTTTGCCGGAGTGGTGCAGAGCTACATCGCTGTTGAAGGCGAACGAGTCACGTCTCGTCAACCAATTGCTTGGCTTCGGACGCCGTAAGAAGGACCGCTATGCCGCAGATTCCTAGTTCAGCGCGTGGTGCGCGATTCATCGGGTGGGGAACCTCACTCGGAAACAGAGTTGTGACGAACGATGAACTCACAGCGTCCATGGACACAAATGACGAATGGATTCGTGAGCGAACGGGAATTCACCGTCGACATGTCGGTGGTTCTACCGCTGAGCTCAGCACCATAAGCGGTAAGGCCGCACTTGATATGGCTGGTATCGATCCAAAATCAATCGACGCATTGATTCTCGCTACCACCACCCCAAACCGCACAGTTCCCGCTACATCTGCAACAGTTCAAAACGCATTGGGCTTGGCGTGTGGAGCATTCGACGTCAATGCAGCCTGCTCAGGTTTTGTGTATGGCCTAGTTGTCGCTCACGGACTCATCGGAGTTGGTGCCGAACGAATCATGATCATCGGCACAGACACGTTGTCACGCATTGTTGACTGGACCGACCGCAATACTGCCCCCCTGTTCGCTGACGGTTCTGGAGCAGCAATCATTCAAAGCACCAAAGGCCACGGACAATTACTTGGCTGGGATATTGATGCAGATGGAAGCGCCGAAGAGATTTTGTTTGCCGAGGTTGGGTCAACCATTCAGATGAATGGCAAAGAAGTTTTCAGGCGTGCAGTTCGAATCATGGTCGATAGCGCTCAAAAATCAATGGCAGCAGCCGGTGTCACAACCGAAGAGATCTCGATCGTTGTTCCCCATCAAGCCAATATTCGGATCATCTCTGCGGCATGCGATCGTTTGGGCATCTCAATGGACAAAGCCTCAATTTCTATTCATGAAACTGGCAACACATCGTCGGCTTCAATACCACTTGCGCTATTCGGTGATTTTGGACAAGTCAAACCAAAAGACGGCGACATAGTCCTCCTTGTTGGTTTTGGTGCGGGCATGACTGCAGCGAGTGCAATTCTTCGGTGGAACGCACAATGAGTCGTGTAGTACTCATCACAGGCGGCTCTAAGGGAATTGGACTCGCATGCGCTAAAGCATTCGCTGCCCTCGGAGACAAAGTTGCGATTACCTACAACTCAACTCCCCCGCCACCAGAGTTCTTTGGTGTGAAGTGCGATGTCACTGACACAGCACAAGTAGATGCGGCGTTTGCAGCGGTAGAAGAACACTTCGGCACAGTAGAAGTACTTGTTTCAAATGCTGGAATAACAAAAGACACTCTGCTTCTGCGCATGAAGGAAGCAGACTTCGCTGAAGTGATTGATGCAAACCTCACAGCGGCATTTCGTGTTGTGAAGCGCGCTACTCCTGGAATGCTCAAGGCCCGTTCAGGACGAATCATTCTGATGTCGTCGGTTGTCGGACTATTGGGCTCTGCGGGTCAAGCGAACTATTCGGCCTCCAAGGCTGGTCTCGTGGGTTTTGCGCGTTCACTTGCACGCGAACTTGGATCACGCAGCATCACTGTGAATGTCGTAGCTCCTGGCCCTGTTGAGACCGACATGACCGCCGCCTTAACGGCCGAGCAACTGCAGACAATCACCTCGTCTGTGCCTCTTCAACGTATGGCCACCCCCGAGGAAGTTGCTGGGGTCGTTGCGTTCCTAGCCAGCCAACCAGCTGCTTACATCACCGGTGCTGTTATCCCAGTGGATGGCGGACTGGGCATGGGTCACTAGTCAATAGCCCCAATGATGCGCTGTATGCGTCATCGGTGTGAGAAACTAGAACCCGATCAAGGAGACAGAACCCCATGGACCAAGAACTATTCAACCGATTCGTCAAGTGCGCAGTAGACACTCTCAAGGTAGATGCCGCACAGGTTGTACCAGCAGCTCGCTTCAAAGAAGATCTTGATGCTGACTCTCTTGACGTTGTTGAACTCGTTATGGCCCTTGAAGAAGAGTTCGGTTTGTCCGAGAACATCCCAGAAGAAGAACTCGCAGAAGTGACAACTGTCGGCCAAGCCTTCGACATTGTTGTAAGCAAGCTTTAAAACTTTTTATGCAGGGACTCGGTCATCGCGTCGCAATTACCGGATACGGCGTTGTTGCGCCATGCGGTATCGGTAAAGAGGCCTATTGGAATGGACTATTAGGTCCAGGCATCACAGGCACTCGTTCTGTCGAGATTCCCGAATGGGATCCACTGCCCTACTTCGAAAGCGCAAAAGATGCACGCCGGTCCGACCGAGTCGAGCAATTTGCATTAGCCGCTGCACAAGAAGCATTTCAGCAAGCCGGCACATTGAACGTAGAGCCATCTCGGTTCGGAACAATTTTCGCTACCGGTATTGGTGGATTACACACACTCGAAGAGCAAGTGATCATCCGAGTGGAAAAAGGTGAGCGCCGCGTCTCGCCATTCCTTGTTCCCATGATGATGGCCAATGCTTCAGGCGCTGCCATTTCCATGCGTTACGGATTGCAAGGCCCGAACGAAACCATTTGTACAGCCTGCGCCGCCGGAACTCATGCCATTGGGTACGCAGCACGTCAAATTGCGTGGGGTCGTTGTGACGCAGTTGCAACGGGTGGCTCTGAATGTGCCGCCACGCTTACCTCTCTTGCTGGTTTCAGCAATATGACAGCGCTTTCTTCTACTGGGTCTTCAAAGCCGTTCGATGCAACCCGTGATGGCTTTGTCATGGGTGAAGGTGCCGCCGTATTCATTCTCGAGCGCTACGACCTAGCAGTAGCACGTGGTGCCAAAATTCTTGGTGAGATTCTTGGAGCAGGAAGCAATGCCGATGCGCATCACATCACTGCACCAGCACCTGGTGGAACTGGTGCAATCGCGTGTATGAATCTTGCACTTGAAGATGCTGGGCTTTCCGCATCGGATATTTCATTAGTGAATGCACACGGAACATCTACCCCACTGAATGATGCCGCTGAAGCAGAGGCGATGACTCATGTTTTCGGTGCACGCGGCGTTGCAGTAACCAGTGGCAAGGGTGTTACCGGACACGCATTGGGCGCAGCAGGCGCACTCGAAGCTGCTCAAGTTCTTTTGTCGATGGAAAAGAAACTCATTCCGCCAACTGCAGGAACTACACAGGTAGATCCGGCAATGACAATTGATCTTGTTACAGGATTTGCTCGCGCATGGACTCCAGCCCCAGCAATTTCAAACAACTTTGGTTTTGGCGGCCACAACGGTTCCGTCATCATCGGCCCCGGAGAATAACTACTTATTTCGGGCCATAGCCCAGTGGTACAAAACGCCACTCTCGCTCGGAGCCTCGGGACTACGCTCCACGGTTCGTACATGTTGAAAGCCCAAGTGAAGTGGAACTTTGCCCGAAGCAACGTTCTCCTCATCGTGGTGGATTTCCACAAAGTCAATCTCTGGCCAGATAGCAAAAGCCAATTCAGTGAGTGATTGCGACACCATTGTCGCGATGCCTATACCCACAAAATCAACATGCACCCAATAACCGATCTCCACAGTGTTCTCGGCTCCGCGAAGGTGTAAACCAGTCCCGCCAACAACACGTTCACCAAGAAAAATGCCCATAGTGAAATTGACACCTGCGTCCCACTCGGCAGACCAGCATCTGATGAGTTCTTCTTTTTGTTCAACAGACTGTGGCTCAAACTTGGCCCATGTCATCCATGGCGAAAGATGACTCAGGCTTTCCGTCACTGCGCGCACTAACTCAGGTGCATCACTTGTTTCGTATCTACGAACTACATAGTCGCCGACATGTAACTCAGATGGTGCAGGCGAGATTGTTCTCACAGGCGACATATTGGTTATCGGTCGACCAATACAAACATCAATTCACACTCGCATGCGACTTTGCCATTTAGCAGCGCCCTACCAGTGCCTTTGCCCCCGCGAGAGCTGATGTGTCCCAACGTCGCTTCGAGGACCAATTCATCACCAGGCGAAACCTGCCGACGGAAACGAGCAGCATCGAGCCCGCCAAATAATGGCAAGCGTGATTGGTGAGCAGGGTCAGACAGCAACGCATAGGCACCAAGCTGTGCAATCGCTTCACACATCAACACGCCAGGCAACGTGGGTCGACCAGGGAAGTGACCAGGGAAGAACCATTCATCACCAGTGAGTTTCCAATGACCGGTAGCGCTGACACCAATCTCGAGCTGCGAAATGGAATCGATAAACAAGAAAGGTGCACGATGTGGCAACACATCTATTGGGGCTGGAAAGTCGCTCATTTGCCGAGCGCCTTCAACAAGTTCGTCGGAGTGTCTGCGGGAGAAATTTTGTACCAGGCGTGCAACACAACTCCGTCTTGCACCAGAAACGCTGAACGCTCAATGCCCATATATTCACGGCCGTACATAGATTTCTTCTTCCATACCTTGAATGCTTTCGCAACAACGTTCTCTGTGTCTGCCAATAATGGAAAACCAAGCTCGTACTTATCGTCGAACTTCTTCTGCTTTTCAGACTTGTCTGGGCTAATGCCCACAATCACAGTCCGTCCGATTTTGTCTTTGATGTCGCGGAGCCCACAGGACTGTGTTGTGCATCCAGGCGTGTCGGCCTTTGGGTAGAAGTAGATCAGCACTTTCTTCTTTCCCATTTTGGACAAAGAGAATTTCTTGCCATCTTGGTCAAGCAATTCAATGTCTGGAACAGCAGATCCTTCAGCGAGCATGCCTACCAAGGTACAACGGTTTACGAGTCCGCAGAGGGACGGCGCATGCCATGTCCGTAGAAGCCACCCTTTGGTCGCGCGTGGGCATGATAATGATCCGGAATTGTTCTCATATTGTCATCTATTCGCATCTCAAAAGTGAAATGGGCAGCCACAACACTTTCAAGCTTCTGATGTAAACGTTGTTTTACTTCGTCATCCGGTGATGCATCATGTTCGCGCCACACCACCATGGGCACACTGCAACTCTCGCATTCTGCTATCCAGCATTCTTCGTCCTCGAAGAACCACTCCGACATTCGCGCAGCTTCACATAACTCGCAATTGCCTTCACCGAAGATGCTCATGAGTGACTACCACTGTGCCGAGTCGAGCGCCTCGCGCACTTCGTGTACGTATGCCCCCACTGCGTCGGCTCCGCCTTCCATGAGGCGACGCACAACTGAGGCACCCATAATGACTCCGTCTGCAACCCTGCTTGCTTCCACCGCTTGCTCGGCATTCGAAACTCCAACGCCAACCAGTACAGGTTTGTTTGTGACCTTCTTGACTCGTGCAGCAAGCGTGGTTGCCGTGAGCGCCAACGAAGTTCTCTCCCCCGTGACACCAAGTAATCCGACCGAGTACACAAAACCACGCGCGCGTTCAACAACGCGAGGCAATCGGTCATCGGGCGCTGTTGGTGCGGCAAGCATGACCGTTTCAATTCCAGCCGCGACTGCAGCAGCGCACCAATCACCAGATTCTTCTAGAGGAAGGTCGGGAACAATCGCTGCGCTAATACCTGCTGCAGCGAGGTCGGATGCAAAACGTTCGTGTCCTGCATGGAAAACGGTGTTGTAGTAACACATCACAGCAAGCGGAATACCTACATCCAGAGTTCGCACCTCATGCAGAATCTTTATGTAGTCGGTACCACCTTCAAGAGCAATCTGAGATGCAGCCTGAATAACAGGTCCGTCCATCACAGGGTCAGAAAAAGGCAAGCCAATTTCTACTGCATCTGCACCTTGCGCGGCACACGCACGAATTGCGTCGACCCAACCGGGATAGCCACCAGTTATGTACGGCACCAAACACTTACCGCCCGAAGCGATACGGGCACTCAAGACTGTTTCGAGCCTTCCGATCACTGCAATCCGCCAAGAATCGACATCATCTGACCAACGTCCTTGTCACCGCGTCCCGACAAGTTCATCAATACTGTTTTGCCCTTCATGGACGGAGCCTCACGCACGATCCACGCGAGTGCATGTGCACATTCCAAGGCAGGAATGATTCCCTCAGACCGCGACATCAACTGGAATGCGGCAACAACTTCGTCGTCATTCACGGTCGGATACTCAGCTCTTCCGATTGATGCCAAATACGAATGCTCTGGACCAACGCCCGGATAATCAAGGCCAGCAGAAATACTGTGCGCTTCAGCGACTTGCCCGTACTCGTCTTGCATGAGGTAACTCTTCATGCCGTGCACTACTCCCGGTTGACCGCGAGTAACGGCCGCACCGCCCGCAGGTTCTACGCCAATTAAACGCGCAGGTGTATCAACGAAGCCAGAGAAAATTCCCATTGCATTAGATCCGCCACCAACGCAAGCAACAACTACGTCTGGAGATGTGCCAAGCAGTTCATTTGTTTGCTCAAATGCCTCATCACCAATGACTCTGTGAAACTGACGCACCATGTACGGGTAAGGATGTGGCCCCATGACCGAACCAAGGCAGTAATGGGTGCTCTCTACTGTTGCGACCCAATCGCGCATTGCTTCGTTCACAGCATCCTTCAGCGTCTGGCTGCCCGACGTCACTGCTTCTACATCAGAGCCGAGCAAACGCATGCGAAAGACGTTCAATTCCTGACGAGCAACATCCACTGCACCCATGTACACCTTGCACTCAAGACCAAGCAACGCAGCAGCTGTCGCTGATGCAACACCGTGTTGTCCAGCGCCAGTCTCTGCAACGATTCGCTTCTTACCCATTCGTTTTGCAAGAAGAGTTTGTCCGAGAACATTGTTGATCTTGTGGGAACCCGTGTGGTTGAGATCTTCGCGCTTCAAGATCAAGCGAATACCCAACTGCTCACTGAGATTGTGGCACTCGGTGATGATGCTTGGACGCCCCGCGTATTCACGCAATAAGTCACTCAAGTCAGATCGAAACATGGGGTCGGCCCACGCATCTTGAAACGCAGCCTCTAATTCTTGGCAAGCGGGAACCAGAGTTTCTGGAACGAAGCGTCCACCGAAGTCGCCGAAGCGACCGTCCGAGCCTGGGGTGACCATGATTGACATTCCTAGATTCCACCACGAATGGAACCAAATACCATCACCGATTGATGTGACGCTTACTGGTCCATCCAGTCATAGGGGCCATTATCTCCGCCGTCGTATTCCGGAAGCACCACAGAACGGGCTGCGTCAATGAACCTTTTCATCAGCATGGGGTCCTTGCGGCCTGGCGACGACTCCACACCAGAACTCACATCCACACCCCACGGGTGGCAGATCTCTATTCCACTCACCACGTTGTCTGGCGTGAGGCCTCCTGCCAAAATCACATTCACACTGGTCGAGACATTGCCAGCAAGAGTCCAGTCGAATACCTTGCCCGAGCCTGGTTCAGGAGCGTCTAACAAAATGGTGCGAACTCCGAAGTCTTGGGCATGAGCAGCATCTGTGGAACCAGCAGCTACTGCCTTGAATACCGTACGAACGTGTTTTGATACCTCAGCTACATCACTGGGCCGTTCGTGGCCATGAAGTTGGGCTGCGCGCACACCACTGGCATTCACTATCTCGATGACCCTTTTCGGATGTTCATCCCGAAAGACACCGACCGTCAGAATTTCTGGCGGCAATCGCCGCGTAATGTCGTATACGCGTTGTGCAGCAACTTGGCGCACCGAGGGTGCAAAGACAAAGCCGATGGCGTCAGCACCAAGCGCTACAGCAAGAAGGGCATCATCTTCATTAGTGACGCCACAAATCTTTACGAACATACTCGTACGGTAGTGCGCGTACACACCAAGAAGATGAACCTATTCAACGCACAAATCGGTGAGGGCGGTGGCAGGGTCAGATGAAGTCACCAGATGCTCCCCTACAAGCACGGCGTCGTAGCCAGCAGACCGCAGCGACAAAGCATCATCTCGCCCGCGAACGCCTGACTCGGCAACTCGCACGACGTGTGACGGCATGAGTGACCCCATGCGCACCGCTCGGTCGTGGTCTACAGCAAAGGTCACGAGGTCTCGTTGATTGACACCAATAATCGTTGCATCAACTTGAAGTGCTCGATCCAATTCGGCTTCATCGTGCACTTCAACCAGGACATCAATGTCCACAAAGCGTGCCACTTCCATGCAACGAGCGAGTTCTTCCTGAGATAACGCAGCCGCAATCAACAGAACACAATCTGCGCCCATGATGCGTGCATCACATACATCACGCGGATCAACAGTAAAATCTTTGCGCAACACCGGCACATCGCACGCTGCACGTGCGGTTTGCAAGTCACTCACAGAACCACCGAAATAGTTTTCATCGGTCAGCACAGAGAGACACGATGCTCCACCAGATTGATAAGCGCGCGCCAGAAGTTCTGGTTTCAAACCTTCATTCAGATCGCCTTTGGACGGTGATCGGCGTTTAATCTCAGCGATCACTGAAAGATGAGGCGTATCTATGATTGCTTTTCCAAATCCCCGCGGAGGCGCGCTACGGCGCGCAACATCCATGAGTTCGGTCAAGACACGCGAATCTCTCTGCGCACGCTGACGATGCCACAGCAATATGTCGTCGAGGTAGGTGCGACTCATGCAACTACCTTGAAAGGGCTTAGAGGCCCTTACCGCCCAAAGGTGTAGCGACATGGAACTCAGGAGCGCCGCCCAAGAGTCCACCCATTTTCCCACCGAGCTGCTTGAACCACTCTGAACCCAAGTGCGCATCCATGTCTGCTTGGCTGTCGTACATTTCGTACAACCAGAGGCTGTCTTCATTGCCTACTTCGGCATGAAGGATGTAGTAGCGAGTTCCAGATTCGGCTTTGACGTTTTCAAGCGCAAAATCCATGGCTGCTGCCAATTCTTTTCCCTTGCCTGGCGCTGCTGCCAACTTCACAATTGCTACGACTTTGCTCATGGTGTCCCCACTTTCCAATGCACACCACCGGTGCGCTTCACCAAACTACACGCCAACGCGCGTGGTTTAAAAGCCCAAGATGCGGACAATCTCGTTCTGCAGATCCGCGATAGGTACACGAACTTGCTCAGTGGAGTCGCGATGACGAATTGTCACAGCGTCGTCTTCGAGTGTGTCGAAATCGACAGTGACACACAACGGCGTGCCAATTTCGTCTTGTCGGCGATAACGGCGACCAATGGCCTGCGTCTCGTCGTACTCGCACATATAACGCTCTGATAGTTGCTGATAGATCTCTTTGGCAACTGGCGACAATGTGTCCTTCTTTGACAACGGCAGTACTGCCACCTTGTACGGCGCAAGGCGCGGGTGAAGGCGCAACACAGTGCGAGCCTCACCGTTCACTTCGTCTTCATCGTATGCAGCCAATAGGAATGCAGCCATCGTGCGGTTAGCGCCGGCAGCAGGCTCCACTACATACGGGATGTAACGCTCGTTAGTTGCTTGGTCGAAGAAATCCAACTTTTGGCCAGATGCATTTGAGTGTTGAGTGAGGTCGAAGTCGGTGCGCTGAGCGATTCCTTCAAGTTCTCCCCATCCCCACGGGAACATGAACTCAACATCGCTAGTACCTGCTGAATAATGCGAGAGTTCGTCTGCATCGTGAGCCCTGATACGCAACATCTCGCGTGGGATACCCAGTTCGACATACCAATCCATACGTGCTTGACACCAGTACTCGTACCACTTCGGACCCTCGGCTGGTGGAACGAAGAACTCAAGTTCCATTTGTTCAAATTCGCGAGTACGGAAAATGAAGTTTCCGGGTGTGATTTCGTTACGGAAACTCTTTCCGACTTGAGCAATACCGAACGGCGGCTTCTTGCGGCTTGTTTGCAAAACGTTTGAGAAGTTCACAAACATGCCTTGTGCTGTCTCTGGACGCAAATACACATCTGCACCCGCAGCTTCAACCGGGCCGGCCGTGGTCTTAAACATCAAGTTAAAAGCGCGAGCTTCAGTGAACTGACAGCCCTTCATACCTTGAGGGCAATCGCGCGTCTCAATGTGATCTTCACGGAAACGTCTTTTACATACAGTGCAATCAACCAGTGGATCAGAGAAGTTGGCCAAGTGACCAGATGCTTCAAAGATTTGTGGTGGTCCCAAAATTGCTGCATCAATCAGCACAACGTCATCTCGTTGCTGCACCATGGTGCGCACCCAAGCGTCTTTCACATTGCGCAACATCAATGAGCCGAGTGGGCCGTAGTCATACGAGGAACGGAAGCCTCCGTAGATTTCGGCACTGGGGTATACAAACCCTCTGCGTTTACACAGATTGACAATCTGTTCAAGGTCTTTAGCGGGCATAGGTATCTAGCCTACAAGTGGCGGTCGAACACACCGAGACTTCGAAGCTTTCGCTCGAGATGACTCTCCATGGCTTCCATTGCCAACTGACTCACCTCGGTGACGGCAGGATTTTCTTCCATGTTCAGTGCTTCGCTCATCTGGCCTCCCAGAATCATTCGCAATAACGAAATACCAGCAGCCGAGATGGGCACCCCCGACCGACATGCTGAGCAGTGGACGCCACCCTCCTGCACATCGAATGTGGCGATAGAGCCTTCCTCGCCGCAGCGGACGCAGACATCCAACTGGGGACCATGGCCTTCAATTGCCAGCAGTCGCCAATAGAAAGCACCGAGCATAAGTGGAGACCCGCGCTCATTCAGAGCATGCAACGCGCGTGATAACACGGCGTACAGATGTGGAACGGGTTCGCGGTCGGGAGTCAGTTTGTTTACGGCCTCCAACATCGACAGGCCCTGATTCATACGATCAAAGTCCATACGCAACGCAGAATGCGTGTGCACCAATTTCACTTCTGCCACGGTGTCGAGGTCACGACCACTGCGCAACGCAATGTCGACATGACTCATGGGTTCCAATCGTGCACCGATTGATGATTTCGTTTTGCGCACACCACGAGCAACGGCACGCACTTTGCCGTAGTTCTCAGTCAACAGCACAACAACGCGATCCGCTTCACCGAATTTGTATGAGCCAAGCACCACAGCATGGTCTCTATACGTGCTCACGAGTCAAGACCACCAAAACGACGATGACGACGATTGAAATCATCGATCGCTAACTCCAAATGACTTGAGTTCAAATCGGACCATGCAATGTCGAGAAACACAAGTTCGCTGTACGCCAGTTCCCACACCATTGATTCAGGCATTCGATGCGGTGGCCCCATCACTACAACCAAATCCGCTTCTTGCTCTGCTGGCTGTAACAACTCTTGTGACAACAGTTCTTCAGACATATCGTCTGGCGACACTCCGCGCATACGCATTGCTTCCACATTGGCTGCAAAACGATCATGACCACTTGCCATGCAGTCCACGATCACATTGACTCCATTGTCGCGGTGCCACACATAACGTTCACCGTGGCCAACTTCTGCAACAACAATTTTTCCAGTTGATTCCAAAAGATCACGGAATCTCACTTTTTCTGAAGCGTCAAAATCTTCACCATGATGAGGAAGCAACGTGACCCAATGTGCTCCACCAGCGGCAGCACCGTCCGACAACGCCTTCAAACGTCCCTGCCATTCAGCCGTGGTCATTTCAAGCCATTCACTCGGCGTACCGCCAGACACCACCACATGCGAAAGACCATTTTCAGGAAAGTCAGCAGTATTCGGCACGCCCCTAGTCTCTCACGCCACACCTATAGAGCCCGTTGCACCACTCGCGACACAGCGAGTAACTAGGGTGCTACTGCCATGAATGTCACCCCAACACCCCCTTTGCATGTGGCATGCATCATGGATGGCAATGGCCGATGGGCCCGCCGCAAGGGCCTGCCCCGTACCGATGGCCACACCGCTGGTGAAGAGGCGTTGGCCGAAGTCGTACGACAGGCAGCTCGTCGATCCATCGGATGGCTGACAGTCTTTGGTTTTTCTACAGAGAACTGGGTGCGACCTCGCACCGAAGTGCGTCACATTTTGTCGTTGCACCGCAAACTCTTCTCACGTACCGATGAGATGAATTCCAATAATGCACGCACCAAGTGGATCGGTCGTCCCTTCTCTGAGCCTGGCGCACGCACGCCCGTGTATGTGCAAAAGGCCATCAAAAAAGCAATCGCCGACACAGATAGTAATTCTGGACTTAATGTCACGGTCGCGTTCGACTACGGCAGCAGAGCAGAACTAGTGCGTGCTGCCAAACGTGCCATGGCCAATGGACCAGTCACACCGCAATCAATCGAAGCAAATTTGTACGACCCACAGATGCCACAAGTAGATCTACTTGTTCGCACATCAGGCGAAACGCGTATTTCAAATTTTCTTTTATGGCAAATCACCGGCTCACACATTTACTTCACCGAGCGCACCTGGCCAGACTTCGACGCCAATGAGTTTGCTAAGGCTTTGTCGTCTTATGAAGAGCATTCCATCGCATGAGTGGATTATTAACTGCACGTGCAGCAGTCGAGGCATTACGTAAGGTCACTAGTTCTTTCGACGGCGCCGAAGAACGTCAGGGACAAATTGACATGTCCGCAGCCATTGCCGAAAGTTTGGCTTCGGGACGTTCCATCATCGTGCAAGCAGGTACTGGTACAGGCAAATCTCTTGGCTATTT
>JAPKZX010000104.1 GCA_026393575.1 Actinomycetota bacterium | reverse complement strand
TGTGGCAACCAATGCTTCGGCGTATGCAGAAGGCCCGCCGAGCTATAGCAGTGCAACCTCCACGCTGAATTACAAGGTGGCTGCTCCGCACTATGAAAAAGATGGCACCACTGTCTTGAATGGCCGGTACGACCTCATTCTTCGTTCCGACATTGCAAATTGCTTGTACGGGGTCTCCGATGGCGCCTCTGAAGCCACTGTTTCTGTAACAGGCGAAGATGGCAAAGCTAAGTCCGCAACTACAGCTTTCACATTCAAAGATGGCTGGTTTAAGTTCTCAGCTTCAGGCTTTACGCATTCGGCTCCTACCGTCAAGGTGAAACTGTCGAAGATCTATCCGAAGGTGACGAAGGGCAGAACTATCTCGGTTACGGCTGCAGCCAAGAAGAATGGCGTAAAGATTCCAACAGGCGCGAAAGTAGCGGTCACCGTCGCTTCCTCGTCAAAGAGTAAGTGTTCAGTCTCGGGTAACCGCACGGTGAGGGCTCTTGCCAAAGGAACTTGCACGTTGACAGTGGCTGTTACACCGAAGAAGACAAAGGCCGTCACTAAGCCAAAGACAACCCGAAGCATCGTCAAGATCATTATCAGTTAGTGGCGGCGACTCGTAGGTCGCCTCACTAATTAACTCAACCAGGCAGGACGATTCTTTTCGAAGGTATTGATCTCGTCTGCATGCGTCATTGTGATGCCAATGTCATCGAGACCGTTCAAGAAACGATGTTGCGTTGGTGGGTCCATCGGGAAGGACTCTTTGAATCCTTCTGCAGGAACTTCCACGGTGAGGCGTTCCATGTCTACGGTGATTTCCACTTTTGGATTCGCATCTATAAATGCCCACAGTTGATCAACTGCTGCTTGCGACAACACCACAGGTGCAAGACCATTCTTTGTGCAGTTGTTACGGAAGATGTCTGAGAAACTTGGAGCAATTACTGCGTCAAATCCATATTGCTGAATTGCCCATACTGCGTGCTCACGTGACGAGCCAACACCGAAACTTGGACCGGCAATCAGAATGCTTGCACCTGCATAACGTTCATCGTTCAGAACAAAACTGCGATCATCGCGCCACGTAGAAAAGAGTCCAGCCTCAAAGCCGGTGCGCTCAACACGCTTCAGCCAATCGGCAGGAATGATTTGGTCGGTGTCAACATCGCTGCGCTTGAGTGGCACAGCAGTGCCGGTGACAATGCGAAAAGCTTTCATTACAAATCTCCTGGGCTTGCGAAGTGACCGGCAACAGCAGTGGCTGCTGCAACGGCGGGGGATACGAGGTGTGTACGACCGCCGCGACCTTGACGGCCTTCAAAGTTGCGGTTGCTTGTGCTTGCGGCGCGTTCGCCTGGGGCAAGTTTGTCGGGGTTCATTGCCAAGCACATGCTGCAGCCTGGCTCACGAAAGTCGACACCGGCTTCAATAAGAATCTTGTCGAGTCCTTCTGCAATTGCTTGAGCGCGCACGGCATGACTGCCGGGCACCACCATTGCACGCTTCACAGTGACTTTGCGACCCTTCAACACTGCAGCGGCTGCGCGAATGTCTTCAATACGACCGTTTGTGCATGAGCCGATGAACACAGTGTCAACGGGAACATCTCGCATGTTCATTCCGGCGGTGAGTCCCATGTATTCAAGTGCGCGACTAATTGTGTTTGCACTTGTTTCGTCGGGAGCATCGGCAGGTGATGGAATGATTCCGTCGATTGGCAGTACTTGTGCTGGGTTTGTACCCCAACTGACATGCGGACTCAACGTTGAAGCGTCAATGAACACTTCTGCGTCCCATTGTGCGCCGTCATCGGTCTTCAGTTCTTTCCACGCTGCAACTGCTGCGTCCCAATCGGCACCCTTAGGTGCATGTTCGCGACCTTTGAGGTATTCGAAAGTGGTTTCGTCTGGAGCAATGAGTCCGGCTTTAGCCCCAGCTTCAATACTCATGTTGCACACAGTCATGCGACCTTCCATAGACAGTGCACGAATTGCTGAACCGCGATATTCAATGACATGGCCAATGCCGCCACCGGTACCGATTTTTCCGATGATGGCCAAGATGATGTCTTTTGCAGTAACGCCAGCAGGGACTTCGCCATCAACCGTGATGGACATCCACTTTGGTCGTGATTGCGGAAGAGTCTGAGTAGCGAGGACGTGCTCAACTTCGCTGGTGCCGATACCAAAGGCAAGTGCACCGAATGCGCCGTGAGTTGCAGTGTGGCTATCTCCACAAACAATTGTCATGCCGGGAAGCGTGCGACCTTGTTCTGGTCCGATCACGTGCACAATGCCTTGGCGTTCGTTACCCATAGGGAACAGTGTGAATTTGAATTCAGCTGCGTTGTCGCGAAGTACTTGTACTTGCTTTGCTGAGATTGGGTCAGCGATAGGCAAGTGAATATCTGCAGTGGGAACGTTGTGATCCTCTGTTGCAATCGTGAGGTCTGGGCGACGCAATGGGCGACCAGAAAGACGTAAACCATCAAACGCCTGTGGGCTGGTTACTTCGTGCACAAGGTGCAAGTCGATGTACATGAGGTCTGCTTCGCCTGGCGCAGCATGCACAACATGTTGGTCCCAGACTTTCTGAGGAAGTGTCATCGGTTTCGACATAGGGGGTTCCTTTGGGAATCTCATTATTTGGGATAGCATTCCCAACTAATGGACAGCGTATCAGGAGTCGGAGTTTTGGACAAGGCCTTCGTGGTGTTGAATGCACTAGTTGCTCGACCACTTAGCCTTTCTGAATCCGTAGAAGCCACGGGTATTCCTCGTGCAACGTGTCATCGGTTGTTGGCTGCCCTCGAGCACCATGGTGCAGTGCGGCGTAACAACGAAGGCTTGTATTGCCTAGGGCCAACTCTTGCTGGCCTCGGGCGTGGTGCTGCTGTTCAATTTCCATTTCTGGAACGTGCCAGAGAAATTGCCACCGAGATTCGCGATCGCACTGGTGAAAGCGTGCAGGTGTTTATTGCAGAGACCGATGGACGCCGTTGTGTGATCTCGCTTGAATCACCGAACGGTCTGCGTTGGATTGTTCCCGAAGGATCATTGTTCCCGTTGTCGCGTGGTTCTGCCGGAAAGGTGTTATCTGCAAAGACTGCAACTGCAAGTTGGGTGGAGTCGGTGGAAGAACGCGTGAAGGGTGTCGCAAGCGTGAGTGCTCCAATTCTTGATGCAGATGGTCATGTGATTGCAGCTATTTCTATCTCTGGCCCACTTGAACGAATGAGCCGTACACCTGGTGCAAAGTTCGGAACCGTTGTAGTGCGTGGCGCAAAAACCTTGTCTCAGTTTTTCCAGTCGTAGTTGCCCCAGGGTTATCTGTCGTCACACATTGACGGCATGCTTGAAGACCAACCAGAAACCCAGTACATCCTTGCCGACATCAGCGACATCGCGATCGGTGTCGAAGCAAAATTACACACATCGCTTGATTCGTTTGAACTAAGTGGAGCTCGTCTATACGGAGTGAATTGTGCCGGTCGTCCAGCCGATGAACCCAACATGTGTTTCTTGGTACAACACCCTGATGTGTACGAGTTGCTTGATGCGCCGTCGTCTGCATTGGCGCGCATGTTTGATGCTGCCGCCATTGTCACCACAGGGTGGGCTGCGCCACTCAATGCAGATGGCTCTGTTGATGGTCCACCGAGTCAACACGAGCAACGTCGTCGCGTGCGGCTTGTTGTCGTAGTGGCCGATAACGGCGTGGCGAGCGTTCTTCGCTTTGAAGATGAACCAGATGAAGTAGTCACAGACCCAGGTTCTGCAACCGGATCATTAGCTGAAGCCATCAATCGTTTTTGGTTTGACCCGCCGGTCACATTGCCCGCCAACTCATAGGTAGTGCATGAATTCACAATGGCGCATATTGCGTTAGTGGCACCTAGCCTGAGAAGCGTGACTTCCGCGAGCACTACAGATTGGGCACAGCGCATTCGGGCACTTGCTGCCGAAAAAGATGCTGTCATTCTTGCGCACAACTATCAGGTGCCAGAGATTCAAGATGTTGCGCACCATGTAGGTGACTCGTTGGCCCTCTCTCGAATTGCAGCAACTGTTCCAGAGTCCACCATTATTTTCTGTGGCGTTCACTTCATGGCAGAGACAGCAAAGATTCTGTCGTACGACAAGACCATCATCATTCCCGATGAGCGCGCCGGATGTTCGCTTGCCGAAACAATCACTGCTGATCAATTGCGCGCTTGGAAAGCGGAACACCCTGGTGCAGTTGTAGTGAGTTACGTGAATACCACTGCTGCTGTAAAGGCCGAAACAGATATCTGTTGCACGAGTTCAAATGCAGTCGATGTAGTGAAGTCAATTCCAGTCGACAGACCTGTGCTGTTTTGTCCCGACCAGTTCTTGGGTGCACATGTGCAGAGGCAACTGAAGCGCGACAACATGCACATATGGATGGGCGAGTGTCATGTGCATGCCGGCATCAACGGAGCTGAACTAAAAGCAATGGTGGCCGCGGAGCCCGATGCTGAATTGTTTGTTCACCCGGAGTGCGGATGCGCAACAAGCGCCATGTACTTAGCTAGCGAAGGCGTTGTGCCAGCAGAGCGCACACATATTTTGTCTACTGGTGGCATGCTCGAAGCGGCCCGCACAACTACAGCACGCAAAGTTTTAGTGGCAACAGAGACCGGCATGTTGCACCAACTACGCAAGGTAAATGTCACCACCGAGTTCCAGGCTGTGAATAGGGCTGCTGTGTGTAAGTACATGAAGATGATTACGCCAGAAAAACTTGAGCACTCGCTTCTGCATGGCACAGACATTGTGGATGTGCCTAGAGATATTGCAGATAAAGCACGCCTCTCGGTAGAGCGAATGATTGCCATTGGCACACCGTCTCGTATCGGCGAGTAATTCGTGCCATCTAACAATCTTGTTCCGCGCCAACTGGCCGCACCAGAACCAACATGGACAGTCACTACTGACGTCGTCATCTTGGGTTCTGGCGCTGCAGGCCTTTCTGCTGCTCTTGCAGCGAGACCTGTACGTGATGTGGTGCTCATTACAAAAGATGTTCTTGCAGCTGGAAGTACAAGTTGGGCACAAGGCGGTTTGGCCGCAGTGTTAGACCCCAACGACTCCATCGAAAACCACGTGCAAGACACCCTTGAAGCTGGCGGTGGATTATGCGACGAAGCAGCGGTACGCACGCTGGTAAGCGAAGCACCAACTGCGATTCGTTACCTCATGGAACTCGGAGCATCATTCGATCCTGGCGCGCACGAAGGCGTCGCACTCACGCGTGAAGGTGGCCACTCACATCGACGCATTGTTCATGCTGGTGGCGATCAATCTGGTGCAGAAGTGCAACGCACGCTCGATGAGTCTGTGCGTTTAGCTGGCGTGCAAGTGGTGGAGAAGGCCTTCGGTATCGACCTTGTTATTGGTCATACAAAGAGTGGAGTACGCGCTGTTGCAGGCGTGAAGGTAGCGATACTCGACAGTAATGGCGGCGTAGAGAGTGTGGGCATTGTGTATGCACCTGCAGTCATCGTTGCAACCGGTGGTTACGGGCAGGTGTATGCAAGCACCTCAAACCCGCCTGCAGTGACGGGCGACGGAATTGCACTTGCATTGCGAGCAGGTGTCGCCGCATCAGATTTAGAGTTCATTCAGTTTCACCCCACCGTGTTGTGGGTAGGTAGCGAAGCAACTGGTCAACAAGCACTCATCAGTGAAGCAGTGCGCGGAGAAGGAGCAATTCTTCTCGATGCAGCAGGTGGACGCGTAATGGCAGGCGTGCACCCGCAAGAAGATCTTGCACCTCGCGATGTTGTGGCTGCGGCGATTAGTAGACGCATGGCCGAAGCACCAGCAGGTGTGGATGACCATGTGTACCTCGACGCACGACGCATTGAGAACTTTGAAGAAAGATTCCCATCCATTACGGCGTCGTGTCGAAACGTGGGAATAGATCCGGTGACAGAACTCATCCCTGTGTCTCCTGCGGCGCACTATGTGTGCGGCGGAGTAAAGGCCACTCTTGACGGCACCACAAGTTTGCAGGGTCTGTTTGTAGTGGGCGAAGCCGCATGTACTGGTGTTCATGGCGCAAACCGCTTGGCGTCAAACAGCTTGACTGAAGGCGTTGTTGCTGGCACTCGTGTGGGTCGCGCACTCAGCTGGTCGCTTCCAGAAATTGTGGAGCCACAAGAAGTGGAAGCCGATGGGGCATTGATTGATTCGTATCACCGAGCCGCATTACGAAATGCAATGTCGAAGTATGTAGGCGTATTGCGCACGCCAGATGGTTTAGAAGCAGCATCTGCAATCTTGCGCACACTGGCAGATAATGCTTCGGCGGCGGTTGTACCAACGCGCAAAGCTTTTGAAGCCACGAACATGCTCACTATTGCCACTGCTGTAGTGGCCGCCGCAAAAGCACGCACAGAAAGTCGTGGATGTCATCGTCGCACAGATTTTGCAGAGCCACTTGCTGCGTGGGAACGTCATCTCATGTGTCGCATTGTTGATGGCCGAGTAGAGGTGGACTAATGCAGTTACACGAAATGTCTCAGCAAACACAAGATCGTTTAATTGGTGCAGGTCTAGATCCACAATATGTAGCCGACATGATTCGCCACACGATTGCTGAAGATCTGGATGGCGGCATTGATGTCACCTCTGTAGCCACTGTGCCGCTTGCGCAGCGCAGCATTGCCACATTTGGTGCACGCGCTCACGGCTGTGTAGCGGGACTAGACATTGCAGCCGCAGTCATTGAGATGGTGTGCGGCGCGTCGGCTAGTTCATTTGAGTACAAGAAAAAAGATGGCGATCGTGTGGTGCCCGGAGATGTGCTGGCACAAGTGGAAGCACCAACGCAGCTCATGCTTACTTCGGAACGCACTGCATTGAACTTGTTGTGTCATCTTTCAGGTGTTGCAACTGCAACTGCACAGTGGGTAGATGCCATTGCCGGTACCACAGCAATCATTCGCGATACGCGTAAGACCACACCTGGCTTACGTGCCTTAGAAAAATACGCAGTGCGTTGCGGCGGCGGACAAAACCACCGCATGAGTCTCAGTGATGCAGCGTTGGTGAAAGACAACCACATTGTTGCTGCAGGGGGAGTATCTGAAGCGTTTGAAAAGGTACGCGCATTGGCCGCAACGCTGCCCATAGAAATTGAAGTGGACACTCTGGATCAATTAGCTGTAGCGATACAAGCTGGTGCAGATGTGGTGTTGCTCGACAATATGGCTCCTGCAGTTATGTCTGAGGCTGTTCTTATTGCACAACGCCACGAAGCCGCAACTGGTCATGCCGTGTTGTTAGAAGCAAGTGGTGGGCTCACATTGAGCAATGCAAAAGATGTGGCAGCAACCGGGGTGCATTTCATCAGTGTTGGTGGGCTCACGCACTCGTCGCCCATCTTGGACGTTGGCCTCGACTTACAAACCATCATCTAGTTCTGCGACGTTCTTTTAGCGCGGCGTTCGTACAGTGATTTTCTTGGCGCCGGGCATGGTAAGCGTCACTGTCATGCGACCACGTCGAACATTTTTGGCAACACAGGTGTTGCGACCAGTCTTTCTACAGATTCTGCCGGCGATCTTGCTGACGGTCACGCGTGAGAGATCTCCATTGGTGACCTTCCAAGTGATTCGCACCTGAGTGCCACCAGCTACACGAGTAGTTTTGGCCGAGATAACTGGAGTGGGGCGAGAGGTGTTGTCTCCGCCTGAGTTACTGCCTCCACCGTTATTGGTGTCGGTGTTAGTTTCGCCTGGAATTGTGACTGGCTTGTCGGAAAGCGAACGAATTTGAACCAGGGTGCCACTTGAGTATCCGGTTGTGTTCACGGTGTGTACCAAGCAGTAGTTATCTGAGACAGCGCTCGGAATTGCCGATGTGATCTGACCACCCACGAATGGAGTTTGACGCCACACTTTGTCGTTAGAACACCAGAATCCGATGAAATCGACATTGGATGTATCGATTGGCTGAACGGTGACAGTTGCCGTCACTACTGCGTCGACAAGAACAGCGGTGACAGTCGGTGGCGCAGGTTTCTGCGAAAGCGTCGTGATGTCGGCGGTGATGGTTCGCGCGCCAGCGCTGTTTTCCAGTTTGCTGGTTGCGGTGTATTTGGCACGTGGCAACAACCCACTAATCGTGCAGAGATTGGAGCCCACTGCACAAGCTTGACCATTCGACAACGTAATTGCCCCGGTCGAAAGGACTGGTGCCCCGCCGGTGTCGGTGATTGCGAGTGTAAAGGTTGCAGATGTCGAGGTGCTTGAAGACGACAGCGTTCCGATTGGTGGCGTCACGGGGATTGCCTGTGAACGCGCAGCCGTGCTGACAGACGCACCCGTGTAGTTCTTGCTCACTGTCAATATGTCGAGTTCTTGGGCGCGGGGTGCGCCGCTAATGATGCAGAACTTTGTGCGCGCAGAGGCAGTGCAACTGTTTGTAGTGCCATTGATGGTGGCAGTAACGGCGACTGGTTCACCGAATCCTGACGTAGCTGCGGAAAGCGCACTAATCCATGACACTTTGATTCGTCCGTCTGGAGTTGAGTCGCTGGTCAGTATCTCAGTAGTGACAGAACTGGGCGCGGTGGGGAGAGTTTGGGCAGGTTTAATGGTGAGGGATGCAGATGTGGCGGTAACAGCAGTGACAGTGACTGTGAACAGACCGGATGGGTCGCTCCACGGAGTATTCAATTGAAATCCGTACGAATTCCAAGCAGGTGTTCCCCACGGTGCATCGCCCGGAGTGATGTCGCATAGCCAAGTTGATGTACCAAGGTCAGAGTTCTTCCCCGCTGCACTCAACTCGAACTCTTTTGTTGGCGACACCGTTAAGTGGACACCTGGCTTCGGAGACGAGTTCTCGCCAAATGCACGGAACTGGAGCCAATAGTCACCAGGTGAAGTGGAGTCGAGCGCACCTCGTCCATTGATACGAATTCCCCGAAGACCGCCTCTGCTGGTGTCGTCGAGAGGAACGAGCGTGTACGAGACAGTGGTTCCTGCCCAGGTTTTCTGTTGCGACTGCGGCAACCAACCGATGCGAGTCAAGAATTCAGCCCCGAAGGAGTATCGGTCGACGCTCCACGCCATTCCCATTGGGTCCGTCGGGTCCCCGTACTCACTCTCGTTGCACATGTTGACCAGCGACACTGTCTCTTTTTGGAAGCAACTATTTGCGTGTGGCAGTCCCATGTTGTGACCCAGTTCGTGGATCATGACCTTGACGTTGATGGAGTTGATCCATGTCACGAATCCCGGCATGTACCCGAGACCACCCCACCAGCACCCGGAATTCTCCGGAAGGATGATCGTGATGTTCGTAGCCCACGTATTCAGCGCAGCGGCTCCTACTGCAGACTTGGCCGCTGTCTCCATCGCCTTGGTGTCACAGTTGGACGGCACGGGAATAGTGGTGATCGGAAGTGAACTGATCGAGAGATTTTCGATTCCAGCCGAGGCCGAAGACCACCACGAATCGAGCTGCACCAGTGTGCTCTGCATCGCAGTTAGACGCCCGGCTGGGAAGGATGCGCCTTCCCATGTGATCGGCACAACCACAAGATTGCGCGCCGCGATCGGTGCATAGATTTCAGTGGTGACCGCAGCAGCAGCCGCAACAGGGGCATCGCCACTCTCGACTGCTTTGATCCCGCCGTTCAAGGTAACGCGCGTGCCGGGTATTGCGGGCGCCTGTTCGTTAGTGGGCAGTTCGATTTTTTTGCGACCAGTATCAAGTATGTATCCCAGTGTGGACGACCCATCTTCGCGCGGTTCTGTTGTCATGAGCGCACGCACAATGCCGGTTGTCGTGGACTGTTCAATCCTGATCTCTGTCGGCGGAGCGGTCACCACGCTCGACACCACGGGAACGGTGGCCACTGTGACTGCGGTGAGCGCGTACTTGAGTACATGAACCATGGAGACCATGTCTGAAGGATAGGCGCAACGTGGCACTCATTACTGAGGTTGCGACATCTGGGTTTTGGTTACAGGTGGCTATCTCGCAGCGCTAGCCACGCAGCTTCAGCTTCACCCAAAGTTGTAGAGGCTGGAGCATTGGTCATTGGCCATAGTTCTTCGCTGATACGGCGAAAGTTTCCAGCGGCACCCAACTGCCCAAGCAGCGCATACAAACCAAGGTTGATGCGTTGGATGAAGACGAACGACTTTGGAACTGTCGCATATTGCGCAATCGCTGAAGTGCGGTCAAATGTGTGACGAACAATTGATGTTGCGTATTCCGTTGTCCATGTCATCTCGTGAGATTCACGCACAGGTGCATAGAAATGTGCAAAGTAATCGCCGGCTTCTTCTGTTGTGAACGGCGCATCGAGCTGCAGCATGCCCGCGTCTTCAATGATGCGGCGGTATTCCTCCATGTCATGATCGAGCACTGCTGCTTTCACCATGCCTTGGAACATCTGCATCTCTTCCACGGTGAAGTGTTTGATGAGGCCAAAGTCGAGGAACGTTACGCGACCATCTTTATGGAAAATGTAATTACCGGGGTGCGGGTCTCCGTTGAATGCACGGAATCGATACAAGCTGCGAAAGACGAAACGGAAGATTGCTTCGCCAACGTCATTGCGTTCCTGTTGTGTCCATTCAAGAACTTCAGCAAATGAAGATCCGCTGACAAGTTCAGTAATGAGAACTCGAGATGTTGAGTAGTTGTGTAGCACTTCGGGAACATGGATAAACGGATGTCCTCGGTAGAAGTCTGCAAACGTTTGTTGGTTCTGCGCTTCCAATGAGTAATCAAGTTCTTCACGAAGACGGTCTTTGATCTCTGCCACCATGTCTTCTGGGTTCAGACTCTTGAAGCCAAATGCAAGCAGAGTTCCGAGAAGATCTGCGGTGCGAATATCCGCATCGATTGCTTCGGCGACGCCGGGGTACTGCACTTTCACTGCAACTGCGCGGTCACCTTCGGGCGTACGGAGAATCGCACGGTGTACTTGGCCGATAGAAGCAGCAGCAATTGGTTCATCGTCGAACTCAACAAACAGTTCGCTTACGGGTTTGCCAAGTTCTGCTAGCAGCACTTCGTGTACTAACTCAATCGCCATTGGTGGTGCTTGTGATTGCAGTTGAGCAAGCGCCATGCGCATTGGTTCGGGTAATCCGTCGTCAAGATAACTGGCCATTTGGCCAAGTTTCATGAGGGCGCCCTTCATGTTGCCTAATTCAGTGGCTACTTGTTGTGCAGTCTTTAGTTCGCGGGCGCGAGAGAGTTCTTCTTTGCGTTCCGCACTGGCAAATACTTTTCTGGCAGAGGTACCAGCGTGGGCGAGCCCAACGCGCGCGCCAAGTCTGGCCAGCTTGCTGTTACGTCGCCACCGCGACCGAAGCATGATTGCTTTTTTCACAAGGTGTCTCCTTGTGTTGCCTTGCGTAGTGCGTCGTTGTGTACCGCAAGGCACGCTTCAACGAGCATTGGAACAAACTCGTGAGAGCGTGCAAAGACAGCATCATGGTCAGCAGCAATTTGATACACGTGCGCGTTGCGAATAGTGGCGGCAAGAATTTTCTGACGGTCAGGGTCCACCACGTGATCATCGGTAGTCATGATGACTGAGGTTGGTACGTCGATGTTTTCAAGCCACGCACGCGCGTCATAACGCCCAAGTGCAGCACCCGCTTCAAGAATCTGTCGCCAATCGTGATCGGCTACTTGCTGTGTGGCCCACGGTTCCCATGTCATTGTTTTGCGTGACAGATAAATGCGGTCACTAATTGCTTCACGAACAGACTTTGGCGTGAATCGTGCAATGGCGCCTAACCCGGCGAGCACATTGAATGCTGTGCGCTCTTGTTTGGAAGTAATGAAGTGTGCCGCGGTGGCGGCTAGCACTAGGCCACGTACGCGTTGCTCGTGACGCTTCCACATGAGTTGTGCAACAGTGCCACCCATTGAATAGCCAACAGGAATAAATGTGGCGATACCCAGTTGATCAGCAAGAGCAGCTGCATCATCAGCACAATCAGATAAACGGAAAGGTTGACTACTGCGAATGCCTCGCCCGTGACCACGATGATCAATTGCGATGACACGGAAGTGTTCGCTGAGTGCGCGATAACACATGAAGAAGTTGAGGTCTGCAGTTGCTGTCCAGCCGTGCAACAAAATAAGTGTGGGCGCTCCAACAGGACCTTCCATCTCTCGATAGAAGGTGTCGCCGCGACCCGGAAGATGAACGTGATGACCGGGGGGCAGGTCGGGAACGATGTGTTCGCTCAGTTGTCCACCTTCACGATGGTGACAGAAACCTTTGCGCCGTTTTCAAGAGTGACCGAAACATTGTCACCTGCTTTGTGTCCAAGCAGTGCACCACCAATGGGGGAGACGGGACTCATCACGTCTGCACTCACGCCATCTGTGCGCTTTTCTTCAATGTGGCCGATGAGATATGTCTCGGCATCATCTGGGTCATCACCGGCAAACAGAATGGTGACAACAGACATGACTCCCACTTCACCGTTTGCTGGCGGAAGTGCAATTTCAGCGGATTCCAAGATGGAGAGCAACAAGTTCTTGCGGTCGTTAAACATGCCGTACTCGTCTTTGGCAGCGTGGTAGTCGCCATTTTCTTTCAGGTCGCCCATTTCCCGTGCTCGACCGATCTTGTCGGCTACCTCGGGAAGCACATTGTGCTCTAGGTGGGCAATCTCAGCCTCGAGTCGCGCGTATGTCTCTTTTGAGAGAAGGTGCTTTGCCATGCAGGGAAGGCTACCTGTGCCTTCTACGATGGTCTCCCTATGGCACATCGCATTGCACTCATTGGTGGGGACGGAATCGGACCAGAAGTCACGGCTGAAGCCGTAAAAGTAGTGCGCGCCACTGGGGTGGCAATCGACACCACCGATTTCGACCTGGGCGGCATGCGCTATCTGCGTGACGGCGAGATTCTTTCCGATGGCGTACTGAATGAACTTCGTGGCTTCGATGCCATTTTGTTGGGAGCAGTCGGAACACCCGATGTGCCCCCAGGCGTTATCGAGCGTGGCCTGTTGTTGAAGATGCGTTTCGACCTTGACTTGTACGTCAACCAACGACCATTTGCCGGCGTTGCGCCAGGCCATGTCACTCCGCATGATTTTGTTGTTATTCGCGAAAACACCGAAGGCCCGTACGTGGGTGAAGGTGGAGTACTTCGTCGTGGCACGCCACACGAAGTTGCAACACAGGGAAGTGTCAACACGCGCCATGGCGTAGAGCGTTGTATTCGTTACGCATTCGAACTCGCTGCACAGCGTGAACGCAAGCACGTGACATTGGTACACAAAACAAACGTTCTTACATTTGCTGGTGATCTCTGGCAACGCGCCTTCAATGATGTTGCTGCAGAATTCCCACAAGTAGGAACCGCATACAACCATGTTGACGCTGCATGTATCTATTTCGTAGAAGACCCACATCGTTATGACGTCATCGTGACCGACAACTTGTTCGGCGACATTCTCACCGACCTCGGTGGAGCAGTCAGTGGCGGAATCGGACTCGCGTCGTCTGCCAACTTGAACCCATCACGCACAGGGCCTTCCATGTTTGAACCATCACATGGCTCGGCACCAGACATTGTGGGTACCGGCAAGGCCAACCCCATTGCTGCCATTTTGTCGGCTGCTCTCATGTTGGAATTCCTCGGCGAAAATGCAGCCGCCGAACGAATTCGCACCGCTTGCGACACTGCGCCTACTGGTTCCACCACGGAAATCGGAAACGCCATCGCTGCTCTCGTATCCGCCAAGTAATCTTTCACCAGCACATCTTTAGGAGCTCTTATGCCTACTCTCGTTCCCACACCGAAAATCTGGATGAACGGCACACTTGTCGATTGGGACAAGGCCCAGGTACATGTGCTTACTCACACTTTGCATTACGGAACCGGCGTGTTCGAAGGTATTCGTGCCTACGAAACTTCAGAAGGTCCGGCTGTATTTCGCTTAACCGAACACATTGAGCGTCTCTTTCGCAGCGCAAAGATTTTGGGAATGGAAATTCCGTACACAGTGCAGCAAATAGTTGATGCAACACGAGAGACAGTTCGCTCTACTGGATTGCCTGGTTGTTACATTCGCCCCATCGTGTATTACGGATACGGCGAAATGGGTTTGAATACATTGCCGTGTTCAGTTGATGTTGCGATTGCGTGCTGGCCATGGGGCGCATATTTGGGTGAAGAAGCTCTCACTAAAGGCGTTCGCATGAAGATTTCTTCATGGAAGCGACTTGATCACAACATGTTGCCACCTGCAGCAAAGACAGTTGCAAACTATGCCAACTCGTCGCTTGCCAAAGTAGAAGCTCTGCGTGCTGGTTACGACGAAGCAATTCTTCTCAATAACGAAGGACTTGTGAGCGAGTGCACTGGCGAGAACCTCTTCGTTGTTCGAAACGGCAAAGTGATTACGCCTCCGTTATCTGCTGGTGCTCTTGAAGGCATCACGCAATGGAGCGTGATCAAGATCTTGGAAGACCTTGGATACGACGTGGAGAAGGGCAACCTTGCGCGCTCCGACCTTTACATCGCTGAAGAAATCTTCTGTGTGGGTACGGCTGCAGAAGTCAGTGCCATCAACTCAGTGGATGACCGCAGCGTTCCGTGCCCTGGCCCCATCACCTTGCAGGTGGCCGACATTTATGGAAAAGCGGTTCGAGGTCAGCTTCCCCAGTACAAGAACTGGTGCGAATTGGCCTAAAAGTCCAATTAGGTCTGCGAAACGCTGAAATTATGGGCTTTTAGCCCACTCGACCAGCCATCCACGACAGCCTAAAAAATCCTGTTATTTTTACTGATGTTCGTCAAATTGATGAACGACCTACAAGGGGGGAAAATATGGACGTAACAGTTCTGAAAGACGCCGACCTAAATCAACTTGTATACAACGCACTCTCATTCGGTACAGCCGTCATGCTTGGTGCATTCGTATATTTCTTGACGCAGATCAAAAGCGTTGCAAAGCAGTTCCAAAGCGGAGTTGCAGTATCAGCAGTAGTTGTTGGAATCGCTGGATACCACTACTACAGAATGTGGAGCGGCTGGGCAGAAGGCTCAATGAACGAGGGTTATCGTTACGCCGACTGGTTGATCACCGTTCCATTGCTTGTCATTGAACTTCTCATCGTTCTTGGTGTTACCAAAGATCGTCGTAAGAAGCTGATGACCACATTGGTTCCAGCAACTGTCTTGATGATTGGACTTGGATACCCAGGTGAAGTATCAAGCAACGATGGCACGAAGTGGACTTTCTGGATTCTGGCAATGTTGCCATTCCTGTTCATCTTGTTCACATTGAGCGGAGAACTAAAGGCTGCAGGATCTCGTGAAACCGGCGAAGTTTCAAAGGCAATTAAGAGCGCCACCACAGTGTTGTTGGTGACATGGTTGGTCTATCCAATCGCTTACTTGTTCCCAGTCATTTTCGACGTAACCGATGGCATCGAAGCAACTCGTCAAATTGGATACACAATTGCTGACATCACAGCCAAGGGTCTATTTGGACTCATGATCTTGAATATTGCTAAGGCTCGCTCAGGCGATTCGCACTAATCACAATTCACCTAAAACGGAAGGGCGCGGTCAGCAATGATCGCGCCCTTTTGTTTTTAAAATCTGGTACTGTGAATACATGAAACCAAAATTGATTTTGCAAGTCTCTGTTCTTGTTGCTGCTGCGGCAAGTCTTGCGCTCAGCATTTCGCTCTACTTCTCAGGTGATGCAGATGTTGACAAACTGAACGGAATTTACGTCGGAGTCTGGGTGCCTTCCATTCTGAGCTTGGGCGCTTTTCTCATTGCCGGTCGGGAGAAGTAAATGTCTGAGGGAGTTCTTTTCTCATTTGGTGCAGTCATCTTCATCATTGTCTTCACTGGGGCCACCTTGTTTGGTATGGCAACCATGAAAGAGATCCAGGACCGCGACATCTGATCGCGAATTGCAACTAAGGCTCAACGTTGATGTCGCCTTCTGTTGCTCTCATTACAGGTGCGTCGTCGGGCATCGGCCGAGAATTTGCTCTCCATTACGCACGCCTCGGATTCCATATATGTATGGTCGGGCAAAACTCGCTTGACCTTCAGAATGTGTCGCGAGAGATTGAAGAAGTCGGGTCAACAAGCAATTGGGTGTTAGCAGACCTTTCTAATACTCACGGGATTCTCCAAGTTCTCAATGAATGCAACAGTCCAGACGTTCTTGTTGCTAACGCTGGAATCACCATGGCTGGTCGTGCAGGAACGGCGCCATGGAACGATTTAGAGAAGATGAGTTTTCTCTTGGGAACTGGTGTGGCGCAGTTGATCGAAGGTGTTGTTCCCTCCATGGTGCGCAAAGGCGAGGGGACAATCATTGTGGTGTCGAGTATCGCGTCGCTCATAGACATGCCAAATTCTGCGGTGTACGCAGCATCAAAATCTTTTGCCACGCGATATGTCTCCAGCCTGGCGCGCGAAGTGGGCCCTGCTGGGGTGAAGGTCACGGCAGTGTGTCCCGGGTATGTGCATACGAACCTTCATCGTCGCGCAGGATTGGATCACTTGGAAAAAAGAGTTCCGAGATGGCTATGGATTGACGCTTCCACCGTGGTGCGTGCTGCGGTTGGTGGCGCTCAGAAGGGTAAGTCAGTTGTAGTGCCCGGGTTGGTCTATCGGGTGAGCCTTCCGTTCCTCAATTGGTCCATGGCGCAAAAGATCTGGGCGCGGATTACCCGAAGAGGCCGGAGCCGTAAGGGCCCCAAGGCCTAGGTGGTTGTCCACAGAGATTTCCCTTGCCTGGTGGGCCTCATGGGTTTTCCACAGATTTGCCCACAGGGGTTGACGAAGTGCTGTGGACAGGCGAGACTGAAGCCATGTTGAACGCACGCACCTCTGGACGCCCTTGCGGCGCGGTTGCAGCCATCATCATTATTCTTTAGCGCACGCCGGCCTCCGACGTGCGCGTTCCCGCCGCCTACAGGGCGGCTTTTTCATTTCCCACATTCCGTTTAGTTGACCCCCAAAGAAGAAATCATGAACACACAATCCGCTCCCGAACTAGTTGAAGCATTCGACACCACCTTGCGTGACGGCATGCAAGTAGAAGGCGTCTCAGCCACTGTTGAAGACAAGCTCCGTATTGCCGAACAATTGGATTATCTCGGCGTGCAATTCATTGAAGGTGGCTGGCCAGGTGCCAACCCGAAAGATATTGAATTCTTCGCACGCGCTGCCACAGAACTGAAGTTCAAGCATTCAACTTTGGTGGCCTTTGGTTCGACGCGTCGTCCTAAAGGAAAAGTGGACGACGATGCAACCCTGCGCAACTTGCTCGACGCCAATACATCTGCTGTGTGCATTGTCGCAAAGTCATGGGACTATCACGTCACCGATGCATTGCAGACAACTCTCGAAGAGGGCGCACTCATGGTGGCGGATTCAGTGGAGTTCTTGCATGGCAATGGCCGTCAAGTCATGGTGGATCTTGAACACTTCTTTGATGGGTACAAAAACAATCCGGAATTTGCAATGCGTGTTGTTGAAGCCGCAGTAATGAAGGGTGCAACACACTTGGTGATGTGCGACACCAATGGTGGTTCACTTCCGCATGAAGTTGCAGAAATCGTTACGAAGGTGAAGGCGTTTGTAGGTAATGATGCAACGCTTGGAATCCACTGCCATGACGACACTGGTTGTGCAGTCGCCAACAGCATGGCTGCCGTTATGGCCGGGGTACGACACGTGCAAGGAACATTGAATGGTCTTGGCGAGCGAACCGGAAATACAAACCTCACCACGGTGATTCCAAACCTTGAGTTAAAGATGGGATTTCGTTGCCTTCCTGAAGGAAACCTTGACCGTCTCACTGCAGTCAGCAACCACGTTGCAGAGGTTTTGAACAGGCCACTGAACCCGCAGGCTCCATACGTGGGTTCTTCTGCGTTTGCACACAAAGCAGGGTTGCATGTTTCGGCAATCAAGCGTGCGAAAGATGCGTATGAGCATGTTGACCCTGTTGTAGTTGGAAATGGCACCCGATTTGTTGTGAGCGAAATGGCAGGCCGTGCAACCATCGAAGTGAAAGCTGAAGAATTGGGATTGTCTCTTGATGGTCCTGCAGTGAATTCAGTGATCGATGACCTCAAACGTCTCGAGCACGAAGGTTTCCATTTTGAAGCAGCAGATGCGTCTCTTGAATTGTTGATGCGCCGCGCCTCAGGGTGGAAGCAAGAAGCGTTCAACGTGGAATCCATGCGAGTGATCACCGACGAGTCTGCTGATGGCACTTTCACGACCGAAGCAACCGTCAAGGTGTGGGTGGGCGATGATCGTTTTGTGGAAACAGCCGAAGGAAATGGCCCCGTAAACGCCATCGACGCCGCACTGCGTGCAGCGTTGCTCTCGCGGTATCCAGAACTTTCCAAAGTTCACCTCACCGACTACAAAGTGCGCATCTTGGACGGCGCCACCGCAACTGGTGCTGTCACTCGTGTGCTCATCGACGCCACAAATGGCGATCGTTCGTGGACCACAATCGGTGTATCTGCCAACATCATCGAGGCCTCATGGCGAGCCCTTGAAGAATCCCTGGTGTACGGGCTGCTTCATTCGGCATAACACCGTGCGCTCGGCGTAGAGTTTTTACCTATGTCAGCTCCTCGCTTTGCCCCAGTACCTCCCGTTGAAACGGTGAGGTCATATGAGTCTCCCGACTTTTCTCCGGCTGGCTGGTCGCCAGGTCGTCCTGGTGAGATTGAGGGTCGTCAGCCAACAGGAGAGCGTCTCGGGTATCAGGGTCCAGATCAGGGCTACATCATCACGTTGGCCAAGCGCGCAGAATCACGCATTCGTGTTGCTGCGGGTGAGCACAAAGAAGATGCGTTGCGTGGATGTTCATTGATTGCATTGCGTCGCGCTTCACTGTTCGGCCGCGCGCCAATGGTGCACGACCTCAACTTGGCGCTTGCCATGTGGGGATTTCTCTCAGACTCTCCACCGAGTGACTTGGTATCTGTTCGTAAAGAACTATTTCATGGTGTGGGAAATGCTGTGCACCATTACAAAGAAGGCCGCGATATCGCCGACATGATTCCTGAATCAACTCTGCGTATGTCGCCTGAAGATGTGATTTCACAATTCGCTACTCAGTGGCCTGTACTAACGGGGTTTGCACAATGACCATTTATTCAGCACCACTTGCCGACATTAATTTTGTTCTAGAGAAATTCTGTCGTCTTAACGACATCACCTCTTTGCCGCATTTCGCAAACGTCGATACTTCGGTTGTGGGTGAGATGCTTTCTGAAGCAGCTCGTTTCTTTGAGAATCAATTCGCTCCGCTGAACTCAGTTGGCGACAAAGTGGGTAGTCACCGCAATGCTGATGGCTCGGTCACCACTCCGCCAGGTTTCAAAGAGGCATATCAGGCATATGTCGAAGCTGGTTGGGGAGCAGTTGGCTTCGATCCCGGCTTGGGCGGCGGTGGATTTCCATGGGTTGTCAATATCGCTATTCAGGAAATCATGAACTCAGCCAATATGGCTCTCGCTATGGCGCCGTTGCTCACGCAAGGTGCAATCGACGCAATCATGCATCACGGAGACGAAGTGCAACGCATGACGTACCTGCCAAAGATGATCTCTGGCGAGTGGACAGGCACGATGAACCTCACCGAGCCCGATGCTGGTTCCGATGTTGGTGCTGTGCGCACGAAGGCTGTGAAGAACGCCGACGGTACATACTCAATCTCTGGCACAAAGATCTACATCACCTTTGGTGAACACGACATGGCCGACAACATCATTCACTTGGTGCTTGCGCGTACTCCCGATGCGCCAGCAGGAACAAAAGGCATCTCGTGCTTCATTGTTCCGAAGTTCCTTCTCAATGCAGACGGCTCACTCGGCGAACGCAACGATGTCAATTGTGTTTCCATCGAGCACAAGCTCGGCATCAAGGCAAGCCCCACATGTGTGTTGTCGTTTGGTGATGATGGCGGTGCAATCGGCTATCTCATCGGCGAAGAAAATCACGGCATGTCGTACATGTTCACCATGATGAACCAGGCGCGCATTGGCGTGGGTCTTGAAGGTTTGTCTGTTGCAGAACGTGCGTACCAGCAGGCACTTGATTACGCAGTCGTGCGCCGCCAAGGACGCGCACCCGGAGCGCCCGCAGGTGAATCGTCGCCAATCATCGATCATCCAGATGTGAAGCGCATGTTGGTGACGATGAAGTCCACTATTGAAGCTTTGCGTCGACTCATTTATTGGAATGCCGGATGTCTCGACACTGCCGCGCATCACCCAGATGCTGCAGAGCGTGAAAAAGCTTCCGACATGGCAGCTCTTCTCACACCATTGTCAAAGGGCTGGGGAACAGACATGGCAGTTGAACTCACTGGTATTGCAGTGCAGATTCATGGCGGTATGGGTTTCATTGAAGAGACCGGTGTTGCACAGCATTATCGCGATGCCCGCATCACCACCATCTACGAAGGTACGAACGGCATTCAGGCAATGGATCTCGTTGGTCGCAAGTTGGGCATGAAAGGTGGCGCAGTCGTCGCCGGCTTGTTCGATGAAATTGCTGCAATCGATTCGCGTCTTTCCAAGCATTCGCAGTTGTCTGAAACTGCCAAATCATTGATGAGTGCATTGAAGGCAACGCGAACCACGACGCAGTGGTTGCTCGAGCACGGCAAAGATCAGGTAGCAGTTCTCTCTGGTGCAACGCCATACCTTCGTCAGTTATCCACGCTTGTTGGTAGCTACGTCTTGGCAGAATCGGCACTCTTAGTTCTTGAAGCAACAGAAATCGACGCAGAAACAGTTGCTGCCAAAGTGGCGACAGCGCGGTTCTTCTGTGAACAACTACTTCCTGCTGTTCATGGCATTGGTGCATCAATCACTGGTGATGGTGCACTTCTTATGGGCTTTACCCACGAATCGTTGAAGCGCTAAATAGTCAGAACTAGTTACAAGTCAATTGCGTGGTCGCGTAACGCGTCCATGTCGCAAAACTCTGTAGCAGCCATGTGGGTGCTGTGTAATTTTACCTGAGGTGCTTTTCCTGCTTCGTAGGCCTCTTGCCAACGTGGTGCACACAGACACCATTGGTCTCCGGCTTTCAAACCAGCAAAGCCGTATTGAGGCATCGGGGTAGACAAATCATTTCCCGCATCTTTTGAGAATGCAAGAAACTCATCTGTCATGATCGCGCACACTGCATGGACGCCAGTGTCATCGCCACCTACTTCACAGCAGCCAGTGCGGTAATAACCAGTAAGAGGAGACGTGCAACATGTTTGCAAGCGTTCTCCGAGAACATTCAGCTGATCGGTCTGTGTAAAGCCATCCATGAAATCAACCTAGCCCTCACGAGGCTCCACGCCTGTCGCCACTAACCTGAAGATGTATGACTCATGTCCCTCGCTATCGCTTCGCTCCATCACCCACGGGGTTTTTCCATGTGGGTGGCGCGCGCACGGCCCTCTACAACTGGGCATTGGCGTTACGCACCGGGGGCACCTTTGTGCTGCGTATTGAAGACACAGATGAATCGCGTAACAGCCCCGAGTGGACACAAGGCATCATTGATGCGCTCTCATGGTTGGGCATTGATTCGTCACACCCTCAATTCGAAGGTCCGTACTTTCAAAGTCAGAACGCAGAACTGCATGTGGCGGCAGCACACAAACTTTTTGAACAAGGCAATGCATATTGGTGCGATCTTTCGGCCGAGCAAATTCAGGCACGTGCAAAAGAGACTGGCAAGCAGGGATACGACGGATATTCGCGCGATCGCGGCCTAACCGGTGGCCCTGGTCAGGTATTGCGATTCCGAGTTCCCACTGGTTCCACCGTGGTGCACGACCTTGTGCGCGGTGAAGTGGAATTTGCCAACGAAACGATTGAAGATTTTGTGTTGCTGCGTAGCAATGGAAGTCCAATGTTCCTATTGGCCAACGTGGTGGACGACATTGAGATGAAAGTGTCCAACGTTGTACGAGCTGAAGAGCACTTGCCGAACACTCCAAAGCAGCAGATGTTGTGGGATGCATTGGGGCACACGCCACCACAGTGGGCTCATGTGCCGGTGCTTGTAAACGAGCAACGCAAGAAATTGTCTAAACGCCGCGACAAAGTAGCCCTAGAGCAGTATCGCGAAGAGGGAATCTTGCCTGATGCGATGGTGAACTACCTCATGACACTTGGTTGGGCGCCTGCCGGTGATACCGAGATAGTTCCGTGGTCTTCGATGGTGGAAGAGTTCCGTTTGGAAGATGTCAACCATTCACCAGCATTCTTCGACATTAAGAAGTTGGCCTCGTTCAACGGTGATTACATCCGCGCATTGTCACTGCAAGATTTTGTCTCAGCATCGCTCCCCGTACTTGCTGCCACCGATGCGTGGCCCTCGAGCAGATTTTCGGCCGAGGTGTACGAGAAGATTGCGCCACTTGTACAAACGCGAGTGGTCACAATGTCTGAAGTGCCAGTAATGGTCGATTTCTTGTTTCTCGAAGACCCCGCAATCGATCAAGCAGCATGGGACAAAACCATGGCGGCTGAATTTGCTGCAGACGTCCTGAAGCATTGCATGAGTGAGTTTGCTTCGTGTGAGTGGAATCACGACGCTCTCAAGACAATTCTTGAGTCGTGGACAGAGGCAAAAGAATTGAAACTTGGAAAGACTCAAGCACCAATACGAGTTGCAATGACTGGACGCACAGTTGGCCCACCGTTGTTTGAAAGCATTGAGATTCTTGGCCGCGATGAAACAATTCGACGCCTTCAGAAATCTCTGTCGCGACTTGGGTAGTCAATTGTGAAACTGATTGCGCGTACATTCATGCGCATCGCGTGTGCTGTTGCAATTTCTTTTGTTCTTTACTTTGTGGTTACAGCGGTGTCGTATCGCGCCTCATGGTCACATGAAGCGAAAGGTTCTGCAGATGTCATCATTGTGATGGGCGCTGCACAATATGACGGAGTGCCTTCGAACTTGTTAGAGATGCGTTTGCAGCAGGGTCTTGATCTGTGGAAAGACGGCCGTGCGCCACTGATTGCATTGACAGGCGGAAAACAAGCCGGTGATCGATTCACTGAAGCAGCAACCGGGAGGCGATGGCTGACCGATAGGGGTGTGCCAGCAAAGGCAATTGTGAGCGAAGATGTTGGCCGATCAACGTGGCAGTCATTGTCGCAACTAGATCCAGTTCTTCGAGACAGAAGTGTTGAGACCGCAATTGTGGTGAGCAGTTACTGGCATGTGCAGAGAGCAGACCTCATCTTGCAGCAACTTGGTTACGACGCGTCAACTTCGCCAGTGCCGCAGAATACCGAAGCACTTTCATGGACAACGAAGGCACTGAAAGAATTGCTCGGTATTTCCTTTGGGCGATTAATGGGCTTTGACACCCTCTATTCAGTTACGGGCTAAACGACGGGTGTTTCACGTTCGTGTTTCGTAATTTGGCTGTGGAAGTTGGCCGTTGCGAGCGATAAAGTAGGGGTCGCACTGGGGAATGGTGTAATTGGCAACACAGCAGTTTCTGGAACTGTTATTCAGGGTTCGAGTCCTTGTTCCCCAACCAAATGGACGTTGACATCAACTCCCTTGAGACGGTTTCTTACCGTGTCGAAAATCCCGGCGATCAAGGCATCGCCGTTATTTCGCTGAATCGTGACAGCAAGCGCAACGCGCAAAACAATCGCATGACGTATGAACTGAATGCGTGTTACGACGCCGCAGCCCGAGACAATCGTGTCAAAGTCATTGTATTGCGCGCTGAAGGAAAGCATTTTTCTGCCGGCCATGATTTGCGCGATCAATCTGACCATCGTGATTTCCCCCAAGTGTTCCCTCAGTCTGGATTTACTGGCGAGGGACAAGAGGGAATGATGGCGCATGAAGAAGAGGTGTACTTCAACATGTGTTGGCGTTGGCGCAACATTCCAAAGCCTGTCATCGCTGCTGCGCAAGGAATGACAATTGCTGGTGGGCTCATGCTGTTGTGGGTTGCAGACATCATTGTTGCTGCCGAAGATGCCACGTTTTCAGACCCCGTTGTCGCATTCGGTGTCAATGGCGTTGAATACTTCGGCCACCCTTGGGAGTTTGGTGCGCGTAAAGCTAAAGAGTTGTTGTTTACCGGTGATTCGTTTACGGCTCAGGAAGCAATGCAATTGGGAATGGTGAACAGGGTTGTTCCTCCTGCTGATCTTGATGCTTCTGTTATGGCTATGGCAGCCACTATCGCAAAGAAGCCAGGGTTTGCCTTGAAGCTTGCAAAGGAATCAGTGAATCAAGCTTTGGAAGCGCAAGGCCAATACACCGCCATGCGTGCTGCGTTCTCGCTACAACATCTCGGTCACGCCAATAACAAACTTCGTTTTGGCATGGCAATCGATCCGTCTGGTTTGTAGCGCTAATGACTTCTGTGGCCACACAAAAATCAGTGCAGGCTGAATGTGCGCTCTGGTTGTCAGAGAATTGGAATCCGGAACTTTCATTGCGCGAGTGGCGTGAACTACTTGTTGATTCCGGATGGGCAGTACCGCAGTGGCCGTCGCAATGGATGGGTAAAGGGTTGCCTGCGTGGAGTGAGAAAGTTATCTCTACAGAACTTCATCGAGTCGGTGCACCTGGTCTGCCAACTGGCGTGGGAATGTCTCTTGCTGCGCCCACAATTTTGGAACACGGAACCGATGACCTGAAGTCACGATTCTTGCGCTCCACGCTCACAGGTGAGTTTTCGTGGTGTCAGTTGTTCAGTGAACCAGGAGCTGGTTCAGACTTAGCTGGGCTTTCTGCCAAAGCAGTTCGCGATGGTGAAGAGTGGATCGTTAATGGTCAAAAAGTGTGGAACACCAGTGCTCATCACGCCGACTACGGAATCTTGCTGGCGCGTACCGATAGTTCTGCTGCGAAGCACCACGGAATTACCTATTTCGTGATGCCCATGAAACAAGACGGTGTTTTGGTGCGTCCGCTGAAACAAATGAACTATCACTCATCGTTCAACGAAGTGTTTATGACAGATGCGCGGATTCCTGCAGAGAACGTAGTGGGCGATGCAAACGCCGGATGGACTGTTGCATTAGCAACGCTTGCGCACGAACGTAGATTTGGCAACATTGTGTCGCGACCAAAAGTTGTGACGGGCGGTCGAGCGGTGCAAGAGGCTTTGCACGAGTACACCGAATACATGGAGACCTATAAGTGGTATCCGCAACGCGCAGGCCGAGTAGATCTGTTGGTTCCGCAACTCACCGAACAAGAGTTGAATGAGGACCCGATTCATCGTCAACGTGTTGCACAAATACTGGCGATGCAAAAGGTGAGTGGCTGGACTGCTGATCGTGCGCGTACTGCGCGCGAGTTAGGTCATCCACCAGGGGCCGAGGGCTCAGTTGGAAAATTGGCAATGAGCGAGATTGCTCGTTTGGCCTCGATGGAACATGGTCGTATTGCAGGTGCAATGGGAATGCTGAACGGTGCCGATACGCCTGTGAACGGCATGGTGGCAGAAGTTCTGATCTCTGTTCCGGGGCAATCCATAGCTGGTGGAACTGATGAGATTCAGCACAATATTTTGGGTGAGCGAATTCTGGGCTTGCCCCGCGAACCTCAATAAAGAACGCCTGAACGGTTACTCGTTCGCAAATGCGTTAGCGATGGGTAGAGTTTGAACGCTACTTGGCCCCATCGTCTAGTGGCCTAGGACACCACCCTCTCAAGGTGGCGGCACGGGTTCGAATCCCGTTGGGGCTGCCAATTGCTTCTTCATGAGGCCCGAGCTTCATCTTGTCACCATGCGTGAACGACTACATTTTTACGCGTGTCAAATGAACAAATCCTGAAGCCAAAGTCGCATCTCTTCGGACGATTGCGTCTACTCATTCTGTCTCTGCCATTCGTAGCGGCGGTTCTGCTCCTACGGTTTGTCATCCAAGAAATCTTCAATGTGAGTGAAGTTGCCACATTTGCTGAAATTGGTTCCGTCATTACTGGTGTCACACTCATTCTTGGTTTCATGCTCGGTGGAGTGTTGGCTGACTACAAAGAATCAGAGCGTTTGCCTGCTTCCTTGGCGGTGGCGTTATCCGGATTTGCTGCAACAGCTAGCGCCGGAATGACCGTGAAAGACATCTCGGATTCGGCCGTGCAACAACGCATCGCAAAAGTTGGGCAAGCCATGCGCGAGTGGTTTCTAGGTCGCATGAGTGACGACGAACTGTGGCAAGCCATGCCGATGTGCCGCAACTCATTATTGATCTTGAACGTCAAGGTGTAGCCACGCATTATCTCAGCCG
>JAPKZX010000091.1 GCA_026393575.1 Actinomycetota bacterium | reverse complement strand
GCTTTGGCGGGGGAATCTGCCGTCATTGTCATGCAAGCAGACTAGGGGCTAGATGGCGTCTGCTCCGTGCTCGCCCGTGCGAATGCGGATGATTTGTTCAACATTGGTCACCCAGATCTTGCCGTCACCGATTTTGCCGGTGGCTGCAGACTTCTGAATGACGTCGATGATGGACTCCACATTGTGGTCTTCCACTACGAGCTCCACCCGAGACTTCGGGACGAAATCAATCTGGTATTCAGACCCGCGGTATGTCTCGGTGTGTCCACCTTGACGACCAAAGCCCTTGACTTCGGAAACCGTGATGCCTTGAACGCCGGCAGCCTTGAGAGCTTCTTTGATGTCGTCGATCTTGAATGGTTTCACAATGGCGGTGATGAGTTTCATGTTTCTATTCTGCCTTCTTGAAAAGTGGTGGGTGACAATTACTGGTATGCAGCTTCTGCGTGCTGGCTTTGGTCGAGGCCAACTAGTTCGTCCTCAGCGCTCACGCGAAGCCCAATTGTTGCATCAATGATGCGGGCAACCACGTAGGTGACAATGAATGAGAAGGCAAATGTTGCGCCGATTGCGATGAATTGGTTGACCAGCAACTTTGAGCCGCCACCGAAGAACACACCGTCAAAGCCGAGTGAGTTCACTTTCGTATCGGCAAAGAATCCAAGAAGGATTGCTCCCAGAATTCCACCAACAAGGTGCACTGCAATGACGTCGAGGCTGTCGTCGAACTTGAATGCATTCTTGAGGGCAAGTGCGAGGTAACAAACTGCGCCGGCTGTGAGGCCGATGATGATTGGTGCCATGCCGCCAACGAATCCGGCACATGGTGTGATTGCTACTAGACCAGCAACTGCACCCGATGCTGCACCCAATGTTGTTGCGTGACCTGCACGAAGTTTTTCAACCAACAACCACGACAACATTGCAGATGCTGCAGCTAAGTGTGTGTTCACTAATGCCTGAGAAGCGAGGCCGTTTGCCGCAAGCGCAGATCCAGCGTTGAATCCAAACCAGCCAAACCACAAGATTCCTGTTCCAAGAACTGTGAACGGAAGGTTGTGCGGTGGCATTGCTTCGCGTGGCCACCCTTTACGGTTGCCCAACACAAGAATCACAGCGAGTGCTGCTGCACCTGCGTTGATGTGCACAACTGCACCACCAGCGAAGTCGAGAGCTCCACGTTGGAACAACCAACCGTTGGGGCTAAACACCCAGCGCGCAACGGCGGGGTAGACAACTACTGCCCACACACCGATGAGGATCGCGTACGCAGAAAACTTCAAACGATCTGCGGTAGCGCCTGTGATGAGCGCCGGAGTAATGACTGCGAACATCATTTGGAATGCGAAGAAGGCGACAATTGGAATGACCAATGCAAAGTCGCCTGTGTATCCGGGCAGAGTTTCGATTGTTGCGAGATCTTTCATGAGCGCAAAATCAAAGTTGCCGAAGTACTTGCCGGTGCCGCCAAAAGCGAGACTGAATCCGACTGCGGCCCACAACACGCTAATGAGGCCCATGGCAAATATGTTTTGCATGAGCATTCCGAGCACGTTCTTTGCTCTGACCATGCCGCCGTAGAAGAAGGCGAGACCTGGTGTCATGAATGCGACAAGTGCGATGGATACAAGAACCCATGCTGTTGCACCCTGGTCGATAGTTGATGCGTACATTGCGTCCTCTCAGGGGTTGAATAACTGAAAACGACGCTAAAAAGGGTTTGTTTCGACAATGTTTCGTGTCGGTGAAAGGGGGAACAACGCAAACGACCCGCACCACCATTCCGAAGAGTGGCGATGCGGGCCGCAACGTTTATAGGGGGAAACCTAAGAATTGGTCAGGTGAATTCGGGGTATGCCTTGACACCCATCTCAGGAACATCGAGACCATTGATCTCGTCTTCCTCAGCAGAGCGAATGCCGCCCTTCGTTACTTTGTTCTGGATTGTGAAGAATCCGTAAGCGATAGGGAAGATGACCAACAAGATGACTGCAACACCAAGTGCTTGTGCACCTAGTTGACCCCAATCGCCCTTGATGATTCCCTCAACGCCTTTGGATGCAGATCCGTTCCATCCGGCGCCGTAGCTGCCATTCGAAAAGATGCCCACTGCGAGCACACCGAAGATTCCGTTGACGCCATGAACCGCAATTGCGCCTACTGGGTCGTCAAGCTTCATCTTGCGCTCGATGAAGAACACAGCTTCGATAGCCAAAATTGCTGCAAGGATTCCGATGACTGCGGCTGCCCACGGTGCAACAAATGCACATGGTGCAGTGATTGCAACGAGGCCGGCCAACATGCCGTTGACCATCATTCCTGGGTCTGGCTTACCTGTGCGCTTTGTGATGTAGACCATTGCTGCGATAGATCCGAATGCAGCGGCAATCGCCGTGTTGGCAGCAACAGTTGCAAACTGAACATCGGTTGCAGCAAATGTGCTGGCCGCGTTAAATCCGAACCAGCCGAACAACAAGATGAACGTTCCGAGCATCGCCATTGGAATGTGGTGACCAGGAATTGCACGAGGCTTTCCGTCTGCACCGAATTTCCCAATACGTGGCCCAAGGACAATTGCACCGGCAAGAGCAGCAACGCCACCCACTGCATGCACAACACCTGAACCTGCGAAGTCGACATAACCAGCACCAAGACTCATGGTGTCCCATGTCTTGGCGAGCCAGCCGCCGCCCCATGTCCACGCAGCAAAGAGTGGGTAGTAGATGGCTCCACAGAACACACCCCAAATCGTGAAGCTGCTCCACTTCCAACGCTCTGCCATAGAGCCAGTTGGAATTGTGGCAACAGTGTCCATGAACGCAACCATGTACAAGAAGAAACCGAGTACTGCAGGAGTGATTCCATCACCCGACATTGCCCAGCCACCTTTGAAAAGGAAGATCCAGTTTCCACTGCCAAGAAGTGCTTCGCCAACGGCGTTGTCCATGCCAAAGGCGGAATAACTAAAACCGCCGAAGGCAAGAGGGAACCCGATGAGGAAGAACCCAATAAAGCCGAGACCAAAGATTGCAAAGTTTGTGCTCACAACGTGAGCCGCGTGTTTTGCGCGTGTAAAGCCTGTTTCGACAAGCGCGAAACCGGCTTGCATGAAAACAACCATGGCGGCACCAAGGACAACCCAAAGAAGGTTGACTTGAGTACCAAGTAATTGAACGTCAGATTGCATTTGTGCCTTCTTCTCCTGTGCGAATGCGTATAAGTCTGCTGATATCGGTGATCCAGATTTTTCCGTCACCAATTTTTCCGGTAGCCGCCGCGGTGCGGATTGTGTCGACGACGCTGTCAACTTGAGAGTCGTCTACGACGAGCTCCACGCGTACTTTCGGCACGAAATCAATGGCGTATTCACTTCCGCGGTACGTCTCGGTATGGCCACCTTGGCGACCAAATCCTTTGACTTCCGAAACGGTCATGCCTTGCACGCCAGCTGATTTCAGTGCGTCTTTCACTTCATCAAGCTTGAACGGCTTAATGATTGTCGTGATTAACTTCACTAATCTTGTCCTTTATTAGGTGTCGCATTGCGACGTTCTTACGGTTGCTATTGCAACTTGCAAGACACCATAGAGACAAGAGATTTCCAGCCTGTCGCCCAAATGTTTCGGGAATGTGGCGAATGTGTGAGTGTGTGAACGCCGTGTAAACGCCGTTTTTCAACTCATGAAAGCGAAGAGATCACCTTCTGCAGGGCTTGATCGCCCACTTTTCTTCCGTGGCGGGTTGAGACTTCAAATCGGTCGGCCGCAGCATTGTCTTTCGTTGTGATTCGAGCATGGTGAACGTTGATGTTGGCCTTTGCGAGCACTGTGGCCACGGCCTGCACCAACCCGGGTTGATCCGCGCCAGTCACTGTGAGCACACTGTGCCACGGGTGAGCATCGTTGTCTAAGCGCACATTCAATTGTGCATCTACCGACTGCATCAGGCGTCGTGGGTTCTCAAGGCGTGACCGAAGTTTGCGTTCAAGTTCAAAAGCAATTTGCGTGGCATTTGGTTTTGCCACGGAGCGCACAATAAAAGAGTCGAGCACTGCCGAGTCTGGCCAGGTTGCAAGGTCTGCGCTGATGATTTCCAATCCACGTTCCGCAAGTACGGCGCAAATACGTGCAAGTAGCCCACGCATGTCGCGCGTAGCGATGTTTATCTCCCACTCGTGCGGTGTATTTGTCTCATGCACGCTCACCCGAGCCGTACGTGAACGAGGCGCTGGTTCCACCAACGTTGCGTGACGCACCAAAACGTCCGCTTCGTGCGCCAAGATGTACACAGCAGCTGCATGTTCAATGCGGTCAATCACTAATGGGTTTGTAGTGAGTGCTATCGCATCGCGACGACGCACTGCTTCAAGAGAATTCTCAAGTCCTTCAATCAGTTCAGGGTGAGCAAGAAGTTCTTGTACTCCGGTGACTATCTCAATCAAAGTGGAGAATTGCCAATCTTCTAAGTCGCCACGTGCTTCTGTCAGAAGTCGGCATCGTTCCACCATCAGTGGCGAGCCCAAGAAGTCTGCAAGTTGCGCAAGCACACGAGTGTTGGTTTCGTATGGTTCGGTGGTGCACGTTGCGTACATCAATGCCGATGCAGACAACAAGGAACGAGTTTCGTGTCGTACTGAAGGCGGCAAAGACAAACGATCAACAAGGGATACAACTGATCGATCAGTGGAGAAGTCGTAGATGAATGCCGCTAACAAGAGCGAAGAGTCAGCGAGTGTGGCACGACCAACTTTTGTTCGTAGTGCTTCCACGGTTGGCATCTGCGCTAGATGAGTTGGGTCCAGTTCCGATGCGTCACCGCGGCGAGCACGAATAGCAGTAGAAACCTCAGGTAAAGCTCGCGTGATGACACTTGTGACATCCAGGAATCTCCACGAACGGGCATTACCGCGCATGAGCACGTCGAGGAACATCTGACTTGTCTCTTCATCCCATTGAAGTGTGGAGTTTCGGTGAGTATGCATCCAATCCAAAAGGGCATCATTTGGTTGTGCAGTTGCAGCATGAAGTGAAGATTGCAGTGCCAATGGAAGCACTAAGCGGCTCGGCGGTACGCCATGTAGCTGCACTTCGTCGTTGATGACGCGCACCCAGCCACCAACAGGCTCTTCGGTGACGTTTTCATCTTCTGGTTCAGCACTCGCGCTGTCGTTAGATGACAAGCGCCATTTAAGAAATGGTGGGGTAATCACAGTGGTGAGTAGCACCACTAGAAGCACAACGGCATAGAGGTCTTCCTGAAATACGCCAACTGAAACACCAATGGTGGCGAAGATCAGGCCCACTTCACCGCGTGGAACCATGCCGATGCCAATGAGGAGTTTGTCTGTATTGGTTCCCCACGCTCCGACGGCTGCGAGCATTTTTCCAACTATCGCAATCACGGTCAGAACGGCCGCAACTATTAGTACATGTCCTGAGAAGAACTTCGTGACGTCGGTGTCAATACCAATCTGCAAAAAGAAAACTGGAATGAAGATGCTTCCAAGTGCTTTGAAGTCGCGCGCAATTCGATCGTGGTGGTCTGTGCGGGCCAAAGCAGTGCCTGCAACAAATGCACCAATGATTGGAGCAAGTTGTGCACTGCTTGCAGCGGCCGAAAAACCAAAAGTGATTCCCGCAGCAAGAACCCCAACTGTTGCTGGCGACACAGCACGGTTTCCCACCCAAGCAAGTAAACGTGGAACAAGTGTGAGGCCAACAGCTCCGGCAATGATTAGGAAGCCCACTGCTAAGCCAATTGTGGAGATAACGCCAGCGACGTCAACCGATCCCTGCACAACGATGCGTGTGACAACCGTAAGGATGACGAGGCCAAGCACGTCATCAGCAACGGCTGCGCCAAGAACGATTCGTGCTTCCGTAGAAGACAGTGCTCGTAGATCACCAAAAACACGTGCCGTAATGCCAACGCTTGTTGCTGCAAGTGCTGCACCTAAGAACAGCGATGCATTTAGTGATTCGCCAAGTAATGAACCTGCGAGCACACCGGAAGACATAGGTAGAACCACGCCAAGAATCGCAACCAGCATGGACGCTCTACCAACTCGGCGTAATTCCTTGAGGTCCATTTCAAGGCCCACGTCTGCGAGCAAAATAATGACGCCAATTTCAGCCAAAATGCGCATGGCATCACTCGGGTCAATGAGGCCGAGCATGGACGGCCCGATGACGATGCCTGCAACAATCTCGCCGAGGACGGCGGGAACGTGAATTCGTTCAAACAATTCGGATGCCACTTTGGCGACAATCAAGATGATCGCAAGGTCTGCAAAGACCCTTCCATAATCAATTGCCCCTGCGGAGGCCAGCACAGAAGAAATCACTTCACAGTTTCTATCTGATGGGCGAGCAGTTCTTCGGTCGCTGGCACGGCGTCGTCTGCCAACATCCAACCCCTGCGGCGCACGGTGATGACGGCTTCAGTTCCCAAGATGCGACGCACGACAACAATGGATGCGTCGACTCGGCGGGTAGAGACGCTGTCCAACCCGGCCATCCGTTGAATGGTGTCCCTACTGATAATGCGCCCGTGTTGACTGAGGAGCACGCGCAACACGCCACAGTCGGTCTGAGACAGAGTCGGCCACTGAGCGGGGGGAGTGCTGGCAGATTCCATGTACCGACCATATGGAGTGCATTTTTCGGGGGTGTCAGCCCTCTGTGAACGGTGTGTGAACGGACACACCGTCTCAATGGGTGGAATTGGGTGTTGTTCCGACAGAATTGCAATTCATGGAACTTACCTACGCCCCCGAAGACGAACTATTTCGCGCGGAGATTCGCGCATGGCTGCAGGAGAACTTGCCAAAGGGTTGGTTCGACAAAGGCTTCGAAATGTCAAACGATGCACGCAACAAATTCAACGAAGAATGGCCGAGCAAATTGTTCTCTGGCGGTTGGATCTGCGCGACGTGGCCAACCGAATACGGCGGCAAAGGTCTGAGCACAATGCAAGGCGTTGTGTTGGCTGAAGAGTTCGCAAATGCAAAAGCTCCTATGCGTGCAGACTTCTTTGGAGACACGCTTGTTGGTCCAACTTTGTTGCAGTGGGGAACTGAAGAGCAGAAGAAAGAATTCTTGCCGCAGATCCTCAATGGCAAAATGCGTTGGTGCCAAGGTTTCTCGGAACCAAACTCCGGTTCAGACCTTGCAAGCTTGAAGACAACTGCAATTCTTGACGGTGACGAATGGGTCATTAATGGTCAAAAGGTATGGACAACACAAGGTCACCACGCTGACTATTGCTTCCTTCTCACACGTACAGATCCAGATGCACCAAAGCACAAAGGTATTTCATACTTGTTGGTGCCAATGAAGCAGCCTGGGGTTGAAGTTCGCGGAATTGTTCAGCCAGATGGAACCGCAGAGTTCTGTGAAGTGTTCTTCGACAATGCACGTTGTCCGAAAGACAATGTTGTTGGTGGTGTAAACAACGGTTGGATTGTTACTAACTCCACCCTCGCTTTCGAGCGCGGCATGAGTGCAACCACCGGATACCGCCGTTTCGAGTCTGAATACAAGGCAATGGTTCGTGGTGCGAAAGAGAATGGCAAGATCAACGATCCTGAAATTCGTCAGCGTCTCATGGAGTACTACACCAAGATCCAGATTCTGAAAATCAACGGACTTCGTTCATTGTCAACAACCTTGATGGGCAAGAAGGACCCGAGCATGGCGGCACTTGGTGCAACCAACAAAATGTTCTGGACCGAAATGCACAAAGCAGCAATGGAACTTGCACTCGACATTTGTGGCGCAGACGCAATGCTTGTTGATTATGCAATGGGCGACGGAAACTGGCCAGGCACCGCGCGTGAAAAGCGTCGCGAGGGTTACCCAGTTAGCGGCATGATGTCAGCGTTCTTCTTCTCTCGTTCCGAAACCATTTGGGGCGGAACAAGCCAGATTCAGCGCAACATCGTGGGCGAGCGCGTTCTCGGTCTTCCAAAAGAGCCAAGCAACAAGTAGTTTTCGTCCGTGGCAACACGTGATGTTTCTTATTTCTCTGGCGTAGTGACCGCACCCTTTGGTGATGTCACTGTTGTCGCTTCACATCTTGGCGTGCGTTATGTCATGTTCTCTGAAGATGCGCATCCGAAGCCGTTGAGCAACATAGACATTCATGTCGACCCTCGCCACCCTGTGGTCAAATCCACTCTTGATCAACTTGGCGAATACTTCAATGGCGCGCGCACTGCCTTTGATGTTCCGCTCGATCTTCACGGAACTGAATTTCAGGTCGCAACGTGGAAGTCGCTTGCTGAGATTCCGTATGGGAAAACTATTTCGTATGGCGAGCAAGCTGCATCTATTGGTCGGCCGAAAGCGGTGCGCGCGGTGGGCGGAGCAAACGGTCGGAACCCAGTTGCCATTGTTCTGCCGTGCCATCGGGTCATTGGGGCAAATGGTTCGCTCACTGGTTTTGGTGGCGGAATCGCCGTGAAGCAGTGGCTATTGCAGCACGAACGAAGCGTCATCGCCGACTCGTAAACGTTTGTTTGTCTAGTCTGCATACATGAGCAATGTTGCAAATGTATTGGCCGTCATATTGATTCTCGTGTGCGCGGCAACAGCAATCATGGATTTTCGGAAATCAGAACAAGTTGTTGAATCGATGAGGAAACTAAAAGTTCCAGTAGAGCGATTGCCGGTTCTTGGAGGAATCAAATTGCTTGCAGTCGCCGGACTCATTGTTGGTTTTCAAAACATTCGACTCGCAGAGATAACTGGTCTGTGCCTGTGCTTGTATTTCGCACTAGCTGTCACCACGCATACACGGGTGAAGGATTCATTGAAAGAGACATTCCCTGCGTTGGTGATGTTGTCGTTGTCGGCACTGTTTGTGCTGACAACAGTGGGTCAGTAAATTTCCGCCGGTTTAGCCGCGGAACTTATCCCAATCTGAGTCTTCGCGACCAAGTTCTTTAAACCGTTTCGAGATCCACAACGGAACTTCCATAGGAACGCCTTGTTCGATGCCACGAACCATGTCGCCATTCTCATCCCAGATATGACACGTGTTGAGATTCATTGCATAGGAACGCTTGCGCTGTTCTTCAGTAGAGATATTTGGTGCATCTTGTGTGCCCATTGCTGCACCGACACGCATTGACCAGCCACTTTGAATTGCCACGGGTGCCATTGCAGCCAAAAGCGCACCAATGTGAGTGCATCCACGTGGGCCACCAAAGAGTTCTTTCACCTTGTTGTTGAATCCACGCGCAATAGAGAGGCCAACCAGTTTCTGGTAGTCCGGCTCGATATCTGTGCAATGGGTATGAGGGCGCTCCTTGAACTCAACATGCACCGAGACAATTTCAAACATGGGGAATGTGATCTCTAAGTCGACCACCATGTGGTGCACCCATAATGGTTCAGGATCTTCTGGAATGTACAGCCCTGCAGGCTTCTCATCGCACACCACTCCACGCAACAGAAACTTGTCGGGACTGAGTTTGTATGTACGCACTTCATAGTTACGAGTATGAATAAGTTCAGCGCCAACTGGTGCTGCGGGGAAGTAATCGCGTGATGCCACGGCAAATACTGTGACAGAGCGAGCAATGCGGCGACGATTCCAAGGGTAGAAGAGCCCCGATTATTGGAGGTTTCGCAGTCGCGGGTAGGTGTTATGTATTGGGTTAACAGGGCAACTAGCGCAATGAGTTGACGTTGGAGACATTCATTCGGGCAGACTGTTCTCTATGACTTCACTTAAAGAGACTCTGAAATCTGACCTCACGGTTGCAATGAAAGCCAGTGATGATCTCACCAAGTCAACATTGCGAATGGCCTTAAGTGCCATCACAAATGCTGAAGTTGCGGGCGACGAAGTAGTGGAATTGTCCGACGACCAGATTGTGAAGGTTTTGCAAGCCGAATCGAAGAAGCGCCTGGAGTCGGCTGAGATCTATGAACAAAACGGTCGTGCTGAAGCAGCAGCAAAAGAAAAGGCAGAAGCAGAAGTGCTGGCAAAGTATTTGCCCGCTGCCATGAGCGATTCTGAATTGGCCGCTGTGGTGGCACAAGAAGTGGCAGCTGCGGCCGCTGCTGGAAACTCGGGAATGAAAGCGATGGGTCTTGTTGTCAAGGCTGTTCGCGAGAAGGTCGGTTCATCTGCCGATGGTTCAAAAATCGCAGACTTGGTGAAATCTGCACTCGCACAATGAGCGAATACTTGGGTCCAGATATTTCGCCGGTGTCTTCCACTATGCAGCGCACGGTGAGCGCACTACGCAACGTGTTGAAGGCCATCTATCACGTACATCCCACACATGACGACGAAGCAATTGCTGCAACAGCTGAGGCCTTAGAAGTTTTTGTACGTGATGCCGGAACCATGGGACTCGGTCAACCATCTCTCGAACGACACACTCGCAACCCCCTGAATGGTTCCATGAACCCAATGGCCCCTCCAGTGAATTTTGAATATCAAGAACGCAGTGTCACTGGCACAGTGCGATTTCATGAGGGGTACCAAGGCCCACCTGCATGTGTGCACGGCGGAGTAGTGGCTGCGTTACTTGATGATGTCCTTGGTCGCACAAGGCATCTCACAGGGCGCAACTGTGTCACCGGAACGTTGAACGTCACATATAAGAGGCCTACGCCACTGAATGCTGATCTCACGGTGCATGCCCGCATTACGGAGATTCTCGACCGTAAGTTCCTTGTGAGCGGCGAGATTCTGCATGAAGGTCAAGTAACTGCCAGTGCCGAGGCTGTTTTTGTCTTTCTCGATACTGAAAAATTCAGTGCACTCGTTTCTGGGGCACGCGACGCCTCTCGGTAGGGGCAGAATGTCCCTACCGCTTCATTAGCTACTCAAGGGGTTAACCATGTCTAACGAACTCATTCTCGATTCACTGCAGCGCCGCTTCCGTGCATTGTTCTCACTGTATGAAGATGCAACTGCAACGATGACTCTTGAACAAGTGAACCATCGTGAAAAAGAAAAGGTGATGCCAATTGCTTTTTCACTCTTTCACTACGTGAACATGATTGATGCTTCCATGATGATGTTGACTGGCGAGTTGTTCTTGTGCAACGACGAAATTCTCGATGCGATTAACCCAGCCATTCGTGACCATGGCAAGCACAAGACCGTTGATGAGATGGACGTGCAACAAATTGGCGATTACGACGCGTTCATCGATTACATGAACAAGGTGTTTGCGCGCATTGAGACATGGCTCAAAACATTGAAGCCAGAAGACTTGGATCGTCTTGTTGTGCCTCGACCATTTGGTCCACAGGTTGCCAACACATTCTCAGCTCGTGTAGCTGGGCCAGAAGGCATCACAGTTCTCGACGGAGTGGAATGCTGGCTCTACCAACACGGTCTTCGTCACATGGGAGAGATTGAACTTGCTCGCGCATTTGTGGGCCTGCAAGGAATGACTTCATAGCCCCTGCGGCAATTGGCGCCCACGGCAGGAATTGAACCTGCGACCCCTTGCTCCGGAGGCAAGTGCTCTATCCGCTGAGCTACGTGAGCATGATGTGAAGCATCACACTTGGCTCAGTCTATGGCACTAGTAATTGGAACACCGTTGGAACCCCGTGGCGAGGCAGAATAGAGCCCCATGGCTGATCCATTTATTTCCGTTGCTGAACGGCTTGCCCCTGCCTTTGCTGCAGTGGCTGGCTCGGCCTGCGACCCTGTGGTTCGCCCCAGCGATAGGGCAGATGCCCAGGCCAACGGAGCACTTGCCTTAGCGAAATCTCTTGGAATCTCGCCGCGTGAAGTGGCACAGAAAGTTCTTGAAGCAGCTGGCGATGTATCAGACATTCTTTCGTCTACAGAAATCGCTGGACCCGGCTTTATCAACCTTGTTTTTTCAGACTCGTTTATAGCGCAACAACTTTTCGAGGCAACGTCAGGTAATCGCTTAGGCGTGCGCGCATCAGCACGACCTGAAACAGTCGTTGTTGACTACTCAGCTCCAAACGTTGCCAAAGAAATGCACGTTGGGCATTTACGTTCCACCGTCATCGGCGATGCCATTGTGCGTGTTCTTGAATTTGTTGGAAACACAGTTCTTCGCGAGAACCACATTGGTGACTGGGGAACGCCGTTTGGCATGTTGATTGAGCACCTCATCGACATGGGTGAACAAAATGCTGCTCATGAATTGAGTGTTGGCGACCTTGATGGTTTCTATAAAGAAGCACGTCGCAAGTTCGAAGGTTCTGACGAGTTCAAAGATCGTGCTCGTCACCGAGTTGTGTTGTTGCAAGGTGGCGATGAAGACACGTTGCGACTCTGGCGAACGCTTGTGAGTGAAAGCACTCAGTATTTCAATCGCGTATACACGCAACTTGATGTGCTGCTCACAGACGATGATCTCATGGGTGAAAGCGCCTATAACCATCTGTTGGTACCAGTTGTCGAACGCTTGCAAAAGCAGGGTTTGTTGGTGGAGAGCGATGGGGCAGAGGTTGTCTTTGCTGATGGATTCACGAATCGTGAGAATGAACCACTGCCGCTCATTATTCGAAAAGGTGATGGTGGCTACAACTATGCAACCACGGACTTGGCATGTGTCATCGATCGTGTAGAGCGGTTGAAGGCAACATCCATGTTGTATGTCGTTGGCGCACCGCAAGCGCAGCACTTACAGATGGTGGAGGCCGTGGCACGTCAGGCTGGTTGGCTGCCCGAAGGTTCCACCATGAATCACATTTCGTTTGGAAGTGTTCTCGGATCCGATCGCAAAATGTTGAAGAGTCGCTCGGGTGGCGAAACAGTGAAACTCGCTGCATTGTTAGACGAAGCAGTGGAGCGTGCGGAAGTCGCCGTGGCCGAAAAGAATCCAGAGATGTCGAGCGCGGATCGTTCTGACGTTGCGCGCATGATTGGTATTGGTGCTGTGAAGTATTCAGACCTCAGCACAGACCGCGTGAAGGATTACATCTTCGACTGGGATCGCATGCTCTCGTTTGAGGGGAATACGGCTCCGTATCTTCAATATGCCCATGCACGAATCTGCAGCATCTTTCGCCGCGCAGGTGTGGAGCGTTCCTCGGTTCGTTCTGTAGTGCCTCACATCGGAGAACCACAAGAACGTGAATTGGCATTGCGTGTGCTTCGATTTGATTCTGCAGTGTGGGAAACAATCGACACGTTGAGCCCACACAAACTGTGCACCTACTTGTTTGACTTGGCTACAGATTTCACTTCGTTCTATGAGCACTGTCCAGTATTGAAGACAGGACACGAAGACACTCGTGAGTCACGCCTTGCACTATGTGATGCAACAGCTCGCGTTATGGAACAAGGCCTTGCATTGCTCGGCATTCGATCACCGGAGCAAATGTGAGCATCATCGATTCCCAATTGTTGCCGCGTACCGCAACAGTGGACGACGCTGGTGTTCTCAGCATCGGTGGCGTAACTGTTGCAGCGATGGCAGAGAAGTTCGGCACACCTTTGTATGTGTACGACGAAGAGCACTTGCGCAATCGGTGTCGCGAAGCTGTGGCTGCATTTGGCAAGGACAGAGTCATCTACGCAACAAAGGCATTTTTGTGTGGTGCCATGGCACGACTAGCAAACGAAGAAGGACTCCTACTGGATGTCGCAACGGGTGGCGAACTTTTTGCTGCACTTCACGCTGGTGTTCCAGGCGAACGTTGCGTGTTACACGGAAACAACAAATCAGTAGAAGAGTTGCGAGCAGCCATTACAGCGCAAGTGCAACACATCGTTGTTGACAGCTTCGATGAGTTAGATCGAATTGAGAAACTTCACTCGGAAGGTTTGCCTGCTCCACGAGTACAACTACGCATCACACCAGGCGTGCATGTAGACACGCATGATTATGTGGCTACGGGCCAAGACGACTCAAAGTTTGGCTTCAATCTCAACAATGGTGATGCAATGCGCGCCATTCAACGTGCTCAGGCATCTACTGCAGTTGAGTTAGTGGGTATTCATTGTCACATTGGTAGCAATGTTTTGTCGGTGGCCAATTTTGCTGATGCGTGCGCAGTAATGGTGAATCTGTTTCTTTCTGTTGATTTGCCGGAACTCACGCTTGGTGGTGGGCTCGGTGTGGCATACACAAATGGGGAAACTGCACCT
>JAPKZX010000004.1 GCA_026393575.1 Actinomycetota bacterium | reverse complement strand
CATCAAAGACAAGGCTGTCCCAGTTCGCCGAAACAACCTGTCGAGGCCATCGGCTAATGCACTCTCCTCGAAAATAGGCTCGTGTGCTTCGAGGGGCGTGATGCACGGCATGGTCAACAGCATCGGGCGTTACCAATGTCTCTAAGCCGACTTTCTGTGCAAGACACTTACTAGACCGCATGTCGTGGTATTGAAGGTCAACTGCTCTGAGTCGGAGATCACCATCAGGTAATTGGTGTCTCTCTTGCAGGCCCTGCACAACTTGAAGTTTTGCCCACCAGTCCACCGTCTTCGAGAGACGCGGATCAAGGTTTTGCAGATCGTGTAGTACCTGTCCCCAACGTTCTAGGACGTCATGACCACAACCACCAGTTGGGTCAGTATCAATTGACTCAAACCAATTTCTGCAAGCCTCATACAGTGCAATCTGCATATTGAGTGCAGTGAGAAGTTTGCCACCTTCACACGCAACGGTCTGTTGCAAGCTGGGATCATGACTTATTTTACGAATTGATGTCACCGGATCCTCGAGTACAAGTTTCATCGGAAACTGCTTGTCCTCTATGAGGCCTAACACGAGCGCAGTTGTTCCCAGCTTCAAATAAGTGGCAACCTCTGACATGTTTGCGTCTCCCGCGATCACATGAAGCCTGCGCCATCTCTCTGCGTCGCAGTGAGGCTCATCGCGCGTATTGACAATCGGTCGTCGAATAGTTGTCTCCAAACCAATTTCTTCCTCGAAGAAATCAGCACGCTGCGAAATTTGAAAGGGAACCCACGGCTCCCCTTCACGTTGTGCTTCAACGCCGACTTTTCCGGCGCCACAAAAAATCTGACGACTCACAAAATGTGCCATCACACTGTGTGCAAGTCGACCAAACGGCATGTTGCGATCGACAAGGTAGTTCTCGTGACAGCCATAACTATTGCCTTTGCCGTCAGAGTTGTTCTTGTGTGCGATGAGTTCAACGCCGTCATCGAGCAGAGTGTTAGCTCGAATCATTGATCGTCGAACGACTTCTTCTCCTGCGCGGTCGTACAACACGGCTTCAAGAGGAGTCGCACATTCGGGAGACGAATACTCGGGGTGAGCGTGGTCCACGTAATACCGAGCACCGTTCGTGAGGATGGTGTTGGCCATCAGAGTCTCGACTACTGGAAAATCTGCCTCGGGACGTTGGCCCGAGCGCGCATCTTTATCAGGAGATTCATCTTGGAAGTCCCAAGCCCGCACACCGTCGGTATCGATGCCATAACCGTTAACAAGCATCGACGATGCAACGACAGCGGAGACATCTGATCCACGAACATGAATGCCGTACTCGGTCTCTATGCCGCAAATCTTTGGAATTGACATGAGTTATAGATACTGGCCCGACACCGTACGTTCGATGGCCTTACCACCAAGATTCGTCTCATTGCTTGGCGAAGGCTTAGACAAGGTGCGGATAAAAATGATTCGCTCGCCCTTCTTGCCAGAGATTCGAGCCCAATCATCAGGATTAGTGGTATTCGGAAGATCATCGTTTTCATGGAACTCATCACGAATGGACTGGATGATGTCATCTGCCTTCAGTCCTGCAGTGCCATTGGCAAGAACTCGTTTGATCGCATTCTTCTTCGCTCGTCGAACGATATTCTCGATCATCGCACCACTTGAGAAGTCCTTGTAATACAGAGTTTCTTTATCGCCGTTTTGATACGTAACTTCGAGGAATTCGTTTTCCTCGGTGGTTGCATACATTGCTTCCGAAGCTTCAGAGATCAAGTTATCGATGGCAGTATCAACGTCGCCGTGTTCCATGACTAGTTCTTCATCAATCGGAATGTCGCTAGTGATATACAGACCAAGAATATGTCGTGCTGCTGCAACACTTGGGCGCTCAATCTTAATCTTCACGTCCAGACGCCCAGGACGGAGAATCGCTGGATCGATGAGGTCTTCGCGATTTGTTGCACCAATCACAATGACGTTGCTCAAACTTTCAACGCCATCTAACTCGGCCAGCAATTGGGGAACGATGGTCGACTCCATGTCCGACGAAATGCCCGTGCCACGAGCACGAAACATGGAATCCATCTCGTCGAAGAAGACAATTACGGGCCAACCTTCCTCACTCTTTTCACGCGCACGCTGAAAGATGAGTCTGATGTGCCGCTCTGTCTCGCCGACATATTTGTTGAGCAGTTCGGGTCCTTTGACGTTGATGAAATACGAACGACCTTTATCCGTGCCAGTTCGTTCTGACACCTTCTGGGCCAAACTATTTGCCACCGCTTTCGCAATCAGTGTTTTGCCGCATCCTGGCGGGCCATACAAAAGGATGCCCTTTGGCGCAGGCAGTTGGTACTCGCTGAAAAGTTCGCGGTGTAGATACGGAAGCTCCACCGCATCGGCAATCTGTTCAATCTGTGAATCAAGTCCACCGATATCGCTGTAACGAACATTTGGAACTTCTTCGAGAAGTAGGTCTTCAACCTCCGGTTGGGGAAGTTTCTCTATCAATACTGAAGCACGGGCATCGAGGCGGTAGGTGTCTCCTACCCTCAATACCGAACCGCGCAACAGATCACTTAACGTCACTACGACGGAGGTATCCCCGCGTGTGGAAACCACAGCACGTATGCCATCTTCCAAAATTTTTTCAATAGTGGCCACTTCGCCTGTGAGATCTGCCGTTCTCACTGCCACAACATTGAAGGAATCATTGAGAACAACCTCGGCACCGCGAAAGAGGTCATCGACTTTCACTTGGGGAGAGGCCAATACGCGCATCTTGCGTCCATTGACAAATACATCAAGCGAATTGTCTGGGTTCACATCGAGCAGAACCCCGTATCCCGAAGGCGGAGCCGATAACTGGGCCACCTCGCTGCGTAAGGACTCGACCTGCTCACGGACATCACGCAGGAGATTCGCAAGTTGCTGCCGCTGGTTCTCCGCTTGTGACAATTGCCCCTTGGCGGTGAGTAACTTTTCTTCCCATTCACGGCGCTCAAGAGGCGCACGAGACAATCTGCCTCGAAGGTCCTCTATCTCAGCGAGAAGGGCGTCGCGTTCATGCGTGTCCACATGTTCACCCTATAGAGAATTCATGGCCCACCCATACCCCTGATGAGAGGGCTCCTGTGTAACATGGTGACACCCCCCAGGGGAACATCGAAGCCGAATGAATCGGTTTAATGACGAAGGGATTTCCCAAATGAAAGTGTGGATCGACCAGGACTTGTGCACCGGCGACGGACTCTGTGAAGAGATTGCTCCCGACGTGTTTACCCTCCTTGATGATGGTCTCGCCTACGTGAAGGAAGGCGACACTGTGTACGCCACCGCAAAGGGAAATGCTCAAGGCGCAGAAGGCCTTGCAAATTTCGCCGACAAATTCGCCGAAGCTGTTTTTGAATCCGCCGAGGAATGCCCCGGCGAATGCATCTTTGTTGAGCCCTAAGTCTTAGGCGCCAATCCAACGCGCAACTGTTAAGAACGCAGTGTGCGCAACCATGCGATGGTCAGGTCGTACTGCCATGCCTTCAATGTGCCACGTTCTGTGAAGCACTTCTAGAGTTCGTTGATCAACCCAGCCCTTGCCCATTGATTCACGCACCTGCACTGCCTGAGTAATAGAAGGCGTGTACGCAACAAGCAGTCCACCCGGGGCAAGCATCTGTTCAGTGCGAGGAACTACTTGCCATGGCTCAGGCAAATCGAGCATGACGCGATCGAACTCGCCCTCTGGGGATTCCGTATAACTATCACCTAGTGAGACTTTGTATCGACTGAGAGCTTCCTCGCCAAGAAACGACCTCACGTTTGTATTTGCACGGTTCATGAAGTCTTCGCGTAGTTCAAGTCCGGTGACGTGTGCCCCATATCGAAGCATCGTCATCGAAAGGGCTCCGGAACCGACACCGGTCTCAAAGACACGAACGCCAGGATGAATGTCACCAATCATGCACATTGGCGCAAGATCTTTGGGGTAAATCACTTGTGCACCACGGGGCATCTCTACAACAAAATCTTCAAGTGTTGGACGTAGGACTATGTATTTAGATCCCTTGGTTGATTCGATTGGAGAACCAGGTGCAGTACCGATTACCGAAGTGTGCGCTACAAAACCAGCGTGGCTATGAAACTCGCCCTCGACATTAAGTTGCACGAGGTATCGGCGCTGCTTTGAGTCAATAAAGAGAGCCTTCTCCCCTTCCTTGAACACGCCACTCATTGGAGGTTTCCTTTTTGTGTTGTCACACGTATCTCCATTGATTCGTTCTTCTTCAAAGAAAATTGTTTGGTTGAAATGAACTTACGGTCAAGCCATCTCCACAGTGCAATTGCTGTAACTAATCGAGCTGCCCATCTGCTCTTTGAAAGCTGACGACTAAAGAGCCTGCGACCTATGAATCGAACTAGTGCGATCATGAAGATTAGAAACGTCGAAATTCAACACGTGATGCACGACGGCGACCACGGCGCCGACCGAACAGATACGCAAGAATTACGACAACAGTGGCTATGGCTGAACCAGCGGCAATGAGTGACTGTTTCTTGTCGGCGGTGCGTCCTTGAATGTCGGCTTGAAGTGCACGAAACTTCGACTCGAGGTCGTCACGAGAAATACGCTTCTCTTCTGTCATGATGCTGTTCCTTTAGCAAGTGTTCGTTGTGAGATACGCGAGAAGGACAATGCCACCAAAACAGACACCACCGCGAGAGTGATGAAGTAATGGACAAATGACCACGAGCCGTCGAGTGTGTTCCCACCGAGGTCTTGGCTGAGGCGAAGTACTGCGAGTGTGAGAAACACAATTGAGATGCCGAGCGAAAGTGCTGCAATGGTCCCCACTGCCACCCAACGAGCGGCGCCCTTCATGGGTTCAATGGTTTCCTGACGTGCGTACTGCTTGACGGAGTCGACAATGTCACTGACTTGGTCGCTAGTGCTTATGCGACGACGAAATGGTGATGTCTCGGTCATGGGGAGACCACTCTACGGCCCTTTTGTGGGCCTTGTACAGGGGCTACTCCGAGAAGCGAAAATTGGCAATCTCTGTCACATGATCCACGTTGAGCCGAAGTCGTTCGGCCCTTTCCATCAATGAGCCAGGACGAAGCAGGTTGTATCGGTCCATCGGCCCGCATGGAACATGTCGCGCCACGAGCCACAACGCTCTCCACAAGTCATCTTGTGTCACGCGTTCATCCCACCATCTACCGGCAGCAATTGTCTCCAGTGCTACCCCCGGATTTTGCTGAGGCTGTACTACGCCAGCCTCGCGCAACATGGCGAGAACTCGACGGACGTTTTGCGCGAGAAGCGATAGCGAGGACGCAACATCGAAACGATCAGGCATGTCAATGTCATCTACTGATTGTGCGATGACGTTTGCTGAGGGAAAGTCGAACTCGTGCGACCATTCAATGATGTCAACAATGGAATGTGCCACGCCCGAGACAACAAGCCTGTCGTCGACATCGACAATCTCGTGAACCACAATGCTCACTCCATGTTGGCAACGGATATCTTCGCCCCCAACTTCACTTCCCCGTTCAATAAGGACAGACACAAACTCATCTTTGACATTGCAATGATTGTGAAACAGTTCCAGGTAGCGGGGCTCAAAGATATTCAAAACCACAATTTCACCGGGCAAATAAGCAGTTCCTAATGGAAACACAGGCGTAGACATGATTACGGAATCAACTGCTCTAGCGACGGTGTGCTTTTGGCACGATTCAGTGCATCAGACAAGGCGTACCAAACTGGGCGATACGCACTTTTGTTATCGATACCAGATTCATTCATGACTAGCGAGAAAATCACGGGCTCACTATTTTGAATAGTGAGGTATCCGGTCAGTGCTTTCACTCCCGACAAAGTGCCAGTCTTGGCAACGAGGCTGCCCTTAACCGACGAGTCTGTGAAGGCGTCTCGGATTGTGCCTGTTTCTCCGGCTATCGCGAGAAGAGAAGGAAACACATCGATTTCTTGTGAAAGGATCTTCTGAAACGCAGAGCAAGATATTCGGTTACTAGATGCCAACCCGGATCCATCATTCATCACAACGTCTTTGATTTTCCATTTAGCGAGGACCTCTTGCACAGTTTGTAATCCAGCAACCGTGGAACCAGTTTTCTTTGCGGCAAAACCGATCTCTTTCAAAACAAGTTCTGCCGTGTTGTTATCGCTATTCACAAGCATGTCTTTCAAAACCGATGTGAGCGGTGCGGAGGTCACGGAAGCAATAACTGGAACATCATCCGGCAAGGGTTCATGTCGAGGCGCAGCAGCAATGATGACGCCTCGAGCGACTAGAAGGTTGGTGAGCTCCTGGGAAGCTGCGAGAGCAGGATTGTCTGGTTTGAACTGCTGTCCGAGGATCATTCCATCATCCACAAACAGTGCACCGAGTGGTCCAGCTTCTGTCATATAGAACGACGTCGGCCAATCAGCGACAAAACGAATGTTGTCGTAACGGGTATCTACACCGACAACTGATCCTGAAATCTGACGAACACCACTAGCAACAATTGCGTCGGCCAGTTTTTCAAGGGACGTTCCTGCGGTAGTTGCATACTTTTCAAGCGACGGGTATTCAGCACGAATCAAACTTGGGTCTCCACCCCCTACGAAATACAAGTCTCCGGTGGTGCCGCTTGCATCCATTTTCGCATGCACATTTGTGGTGTACGTGAAATCCTTACCAAGAACCTTTAGCGCAACTGCGGCTGTAACCAACTTGGTACTCGACGCAGGCACAAACGCAGTGTCTGCACGCACATCCAACATGGATCTATCCATCCAATTCACTGCCAGACAAGCGTTATTCGGTATCCGGCCTTCGACAGTCGTCAATGCGCGATCTAACCGGTCTATACGGGTGATGGTCGACAACGTGTTTGGTGCGCGCCGTGCTGAAAGAACAGGAACACGCGGAGAAACAGTAATTGCGGTTTCAGACTGCGGGTCCACACGGTGTGCAACACCATTCACATAAAAATAAGCAACTACCAGCAGAGCTGTACCTATACCTGCGGCTGTGACGACCACGGAGAGAGGGTTACGAGCTCGGCGCGACATTGTGTCTCTATCTCTGTGCGTGACCAATATGCACGGCGTACCGGTACATGTGTCCGAGGGCAACTGCAGCTCGGTTGCCGCTCGCATAACACAGGCGTCCGGTTTCACGGACAGTTCGCACTCCCGCATTGTCAGGGTCTGCTACCGCTAGCTCTGTTGCTACGAGAATGGGCTTCCCAGTTGACACTGACAAAGCATGTGCAGCTTCCGCAAAGCGCGCGTCTTGCCGTTCGTGGTACTCCACGATTCTTTCTAGACCGTGATCTGGGTAGTACGCACCTTCTCGCATGAGACGCGCTTGGTTCGCCTGGATTCCAAGACCCAAATAGATCACAGCATCTACATCTTTATGGCGCGCAATCATCTCCATCACTTCGGGAATCGTGTCGCGTGTTTCACCACCTGCACAGTCGACTGGGTTGTTTCGACTCCAACGCGGTGGCAACTTCGTATCAATCTCTGCCTGAAGGTCTTCAGGCAATGCCATCAACTGAAGTGACCCATCTTGAGCAATTGCATCACTAGTCACCACTCCCCACCCCCCAGCTGTTGTCAAGATGATGACGTTTGGTCCTTTAGGCAATGGTTGAGTGGCAAATGTAGCGGCGGCTTCAAAAGCTTCTTCTACTGTTGCAGCTCGTGTGATTCCACCAGCACGACATGCCCCATCGAAAATGGAATCGTTTGCAGCTAGTGCACCGGTGTGGCTTGCAGCAGCACGCGCGCCCTTGTCTGTTGCGCCGCCTTTAACGAGGACTACTGGTTTTACTTTCGTCACTGCAGCCAACTTGGACATCAAACCGCGTCCATCGACAATGCCTTCGACATAAGCAAGCGAAACTTTGCTCGCTGTGTCGGTTGCATACCACTGAATCAGATCCGCCACGCCGAGAGCGGCAGCATTGCCTGCAGAAACGGCACGACTAATGCCCACTCCAGTTTGTCTTGAGTAGTTCAAGAAACTGGAAACAAAGTTTCCACTTTGGCTGGCAACAGCAATGTGGCCTGCTGGTGGATAAGGCGCAACGATCTGAGCACACAAGTTCGATGGAGTTGAAACAACACCTTGACCATTTGGTCCGGCCAACAAAATTCCAAGTTCATCTGCTAACTGGATGAGTTCATCTTCAAGTTTCTTGCCCTCATCTCCTGCTTCGCCATAACCAGCAGAGGTGAGAAACGCTGCACGAATGCCTTTGCGCGCACAAGCCCGCAACAAATCTGGGTTTGCCGACGCAGGCGTACACACGAACACAAGATCGATTTCATTGTCAGGCAGTTGATCGATGTCTGCAACGGTGGAAATGCCAAGAACTTCTTCACCACTCAAGTTTGTGCCATACACCCCACCGGCGTATCCGCTGGCCAAAATATTATGCAAAGAAACAAAACCAAATTTGCCTGGATGGGATGACGCACCAGTTACCAAAACTCCTCGTGCCTCAAATAGCGCACGGAATTGACTATCTGTGTACGGCGTACGAGAAGAAACGTTGGAGACATTGCGAACTCCAATCTCGACCAAGGCATCAACAGCTACAAGTTCGCCAGTCTCACGCACGATGAGTGGGTTGATGTCTACTGAGACAACGTCTTGTCGTTGTTCTGAGAAATTTGACAGACCCACAATTGTTGCGACCAGTTGATCAATGTTGACCGCAGCCTCACCGCGATACTCCAATAAAAGATCCTGCATTCGAAGAGACGCGATCATCTCCCGCGCCATTTTTTCGTCAACCGGTGCTGGTCGGAAAGCAACGTCTTTGATCACCTCAGCCATCACTCCACCAACGCCCACCATGATTGTTGGTCCAAACTGCGGGTCCACCAACAATCCAGCTATCAGCTCCCGTGTTCCACTGATCATTGGCGCCACAAGAAGATGAACTTCGCCATCATCCCGGACTGCTGCATCAAGCAACTCTTTGGCAGCTCTCAATACAGACTCTTCGTTAGATAAGCGCAAGCGCACTAGACCACGTTCGGTCTTATGCGCAATCTTGTCTCCGCCCAGTTTGACCACAACGGGATAACCCAAGTCTTTGGCTGCCGCCACTGCTTCTACCCCTGTTGAGACCTTTCGCTCTGCCGCAAAGGGCACCCCAAAGGAGCTCAGCAAGCTCTTTGAGTCGGATTCGGACAAGGTGGTTGCAGTCAGGTGCTGGGACATAGGTATATACGGTACTTGGCAAACCCCTAACCAGAGGTGCTGCGAACTCAGTTCAGTGCGTTGATGTGATGTGACATGGCTCCGGCGATTGCCTCTGCCATTTCGCCAATCACCAAATGTCCAGCTGGAAGCTCTAGAAGAGTTGCATGGGCAATTCGAGTTGCGAGGTAACGCGAATGAGAGATATCAACCCAGCGATCTTCTATGCCACCGATCACAAGACATGGCGCGGTTATCGACGACAAAGAGTCATCGATATTGATTCGTACATCCAATTCCAAGTGCGCATCGGAGCCAGGCTGGACTGCAGCAGATGCAATGTCAATGACCATTTGGTGCATTGGCTCAATTGCTGTTAGACCCGCTGCGGTGTAACCATCAACAAGTGCATAACGCATGAACAACGATGGATCGATTTCTATGAGTCGACGCCAGACATCAAATGTGAGTCGCATGCGAGCATCAGTAACTGCCCATCCACACAACGACGTGACACTTTGTACTTTGTCGCTGTGACGCGAAGCAGTTTGAAGGGCGGCCACTGCTCCCAATGAATATCCAGTGACGTGAAATGAAGAATGTCCTAGCGACTCCATCAGTGCTACTGCGTCGTCCACCATTGCGTTTAGGTCAATAGGTGTTTCGGGCATTGAAGATTCGCCAGAACCAGGAAATTCAAAGTTCACCCACTGCAACGGTGTGCACGCAGCACGTACTTGGTCCCATGCGTTGCCCGCCTGTGTGGTGCCGTGAAAGGCAAGGATTGGTGCACCATCTCCTGCCACGTTGTATCCAATGTTTCGATTGTTCCGTACAAAGATCGCCATTCGAAGACGATAACCGAAGAGATACCTGAACTAATCAGTGAGTAGGGCTGCCCTAAAGAACCCGACAACGTGCTCGCAATGGTCTCGAATGTTGTTCGGCGTTAATGCTTCTTCGTCTAAAAGCCCATCGATAAACGGAGCGTCTGAAAAATACGTGAGGATGGCTCCATAACCAGTAATCAACAGATGACGAGAATCGTGTCGACGAAAAGTTCCTTGATCCATCTGCTCGTCAAAGTAATCGCAGGCTTTATCGAACAGCGGACGCAAAGTAGCTGATAGGTCGATTCCTAAGTGGATGCCCCCGTCAAGCGCCTCGCGTCGCATGATGCGTACGTAGTCAGGAGTGTCAGCAAACAAATCAAACCCTGCTCGCAACACCAACTCTGCTTTTGCCCATCCGGCTTGTGGTGAAGCAATCGCTGTATCAAGACGTTCCAGCCATTCGGACAACAGGCGCTCGAAGACATCTCCGTACAACACTTCTTTACTGGCGAAGTGATGCAGCAAACTTGGCCGACGAATACCTACTCCGGCTGCGATGTCATTCAGGCTGGTTCCTTCGTATCCGCGCTCAGCAAAACAATGGAGAGCCTCGTCAAGAATGAGGTCTCGAGTAGAACGAGATGATTCTTCTTGCAATTCCGACACTGTGACAATTTATCCCGTGAAACTGCCTACCTACTGGTAGGTAGCAGGTTAGGGTGCCCTTATGACCACATTCTTATCGACTATCGGAATTTCCGTATTGGCCGCAATAGCCATCACAACAGCTGCAAACCTCTGTACAACGGTCTATTTACATCGCGCACTGAGTCACAGAGCGTTGAGCGTTCGTTTTCCTGCTGCTTTCCTCTTTCGCGCCATTATCTGGCTTACAACAGGAATCAAGCCCAAAGAATGGGTTGCTGTACATCGCAAACATCACGCATATACAGATGTTGATGGAGATCCACATTCGCCAATTCTTCTCGGCTGGTGGACTGTTCAGAAACGGAACGTGCTGTTGTATCGCGAAGCTGCACAAGACCCTGTCAACATCGCAAAATATGCAAAAGACATCCCGGATGACAAGTGGGATCGCATGTTCTTCGGACACCAAAAAACCGGATTACTACTTGGTATTGCCATCATCATGGTTGCCATCGGTCCTGTCGCTGGTTTATTGGCAGCGTTCCTTCACGCAAACTTCTACCTTGCAGCCAATGCAGCTGTGAATGCCCTTGGCCACCACTTTGGTCGACGTCCGTATGCAAACAATGCAACCAATCTGCAATGGCTGGCCTTTTGCACAATGGGTGAAGGACTTCATAACAACCATCACGCAGCTCCTTCCTCTCCTCGCCTCTCCCACAAGTGGCATCAAATCGATCCGGGCTGGTGGGTCATCAGATCGTTGTCGGTGTTACGCCTAGCAACAGTGCGTTTTAGCGACATTCGCCTCACAGCAAGTGCCAAAACAACCACCAACTGAGCGGCTTATAAGATTGCTCTCGTTATGAACATTCTCACCACTGAGCAATTCTTCGATGGCGAGACACTTCACGGTGCGCGCATCATCGAAGTAGATGACAACGGGGTTATTAGCAGTATTGCCCCATTTGACGGTATGGCCGATTACGCGTACGTAGTGCCTGGTTTCGTCGACGTTCAAATGAACGGCTTTGACAAATGGGATGTTGCAGGCTCTTCCGTGGAAGAGATGGTGGCGCTAGATGAAGCGCTAGCAAACCATGGCACGACTTCCTGGCTAGCCACCATCGTCAGTGGTCCACTCACCAAAATGTCCGAGTCGATCTCTCAGATAATTGCCGCCATGCCGCATATGCGAGGATGCATTGGCATACACGTCGAAGGTCCTTTTTTGGGTCAATCACCAGGCGCACACGACACACGATTCATCATTGATGCCGATATCGAATGGATCCAGCAGTTACCGCCAGAGGTACGCCTTGTCACCGTCGCTGCTGAGAATAGAAATGCAAAGGAGGCGATTGCAACGCTGACAGCGCAAGGAATTGTTGTGTCACTAGGTCACTCTCAACCAAACGAAGAGCAATGTGTCGACGCTGTTCATAACGGAGCCAAGATGGTCACACATTTGTTCAACGGCATGAGTGGTGTACATCATCGCAATTACGGACTAGCGCTCGAGGCACTAACAAATGAGAAGTTATACGCCGGAATAATCGCCGACATGGTGCATGTGCAGCCGTCGGCCATATCCCTAGCTTTTGCCGCCAAGTCGTCTAGTCGTGTGTGTCTCGTGTCGGACTCCATCGCTTGGGACGCTCCGTGGGCGTTGTCTCATGGTGTGCGGATTGCCGACGGTGCTCCTCGGTTAGCCGACGGCACATTGGCCGGATCTTGTACTCCATTGGCGCATTGCGTTCAAAACGTTGCAGCCAGTTGCAATGTGGCTCCAGAAGATGCGCTCCGAGCAGCAACTTCCTCACCTGCTCGCCTGCTGAACATGGCAACAGTTGGCCACATCCAAGTGGGTCATCAGGCAGATATCAATGGTCTTGATTCCTCGCTTCGTGTGGTCAAGACCCTCCGCCGATTACAGTCGGTACGTGCCTAGCAATTTGACTCCAGAACAAGACTCATTGGCAATCTCGGTTATCCGAGGTTTAGCAATGGATGCCCCCCTCGTTGCGAATAGCGGCCATCAAGGAACTGCAATGTCTCTTGCTCCACTTGCTCACGTTCTGTACAGCCGAATCATGAACCATGATCCAAAGGCACCACAGTGGATGAATCGTGACCGATTCATTTTGTCGAACGGTCATGCTTCGATTTTGCAGTACTCCATGCTTTTTCTCGGTGGCTATGGCTTGGAGATTTCTGATCTCAAAGAGTTCCGTCAATGGGGTTCAGCCACACCAGGACACCCTGAAGCAGGCCATACCGCAGGTGTTGAAGTAACTACTGGTCCACTTGGCCAAGGTTTTGCCAATGCTGTTGGCATGGCGATTGCAGAGTCGCATCTGCGAGAAGTTCATGGTTCTTCAGTTGTAGATCACTACACATACGTGGTCGCTGGAGATGGTTGCCTCATGGAAGGACTTAGCCATGAGGCCGCATCCCTCGCTGGACACCTCAAGCTCGATCACTTGGTGTGTGTTTTTGATGACAACAAGATCACTATTGACGGCTCGCTCGACCTCACATGCAGCGATGACGTCGCTGCACGATTCCGTTCATATGGTTGGAATGTCATTGAGGCTGGCGAGATTGCCAATGATTGTGACGCGCTTGAAAAAGTTCTTCTGCAGGCAAAGAACCATGCTGGTGCTCCGACACTTGTCGTGCTTCGCACACACATTGGTTTCCCTTCGCCAGAGATGACTGACAAGCACGAAGCACATGGCAACCCGTTCAATGCCGAACTCACCTCCAGTGCAAAATCAGTGATGGGTATACCCAATGAAGCGTTTTACGCTCCGTCTGGACTTGTCGAGGCTTACCGCACTCATGTCGCGTCACGCGGTGCAGATGCTCGTCAATCTTGGGAGAAGACCGCAGCGGGCAAAACGTCATGGTACGACTCCGCCAACGCTCCTGATTCAGCTGCAATCGCAAATGCATTGCCGGTATTCGACGCAAGTACGTCGCTTGCCACGAGACAAGCATTCCAGAAAGTTCTCGAAGCGACTGGTCCGGTTATGCCACACGTTCTTTCTGGCGCAGCCGACCTCACGGGTAATACGGGTTCGAAACTTTCAGGCACTGTTGCTTTCTCATCATCACACCGCGAAGGCAAACACATTTACTACGGCATTCGTGAACATGCCATGGGTGCAGCCATGGTCGGCATGGCGCTACATGGTGGCGTATTGCCAGTGGGTGGAACGTTCTTTGTGTTCGCTGACTACATGCGTCCATCAATTCGATTAGCCGCATTGTCAAAAGCGCGTTGTGTCTTCGTGTTCAGTCATGACTCTGTCGGAGTTGGCGAAGACGGACCTACTCATCAGCCCGTTGAACATTTAGCATCGCTTCGTGCAATTCCTGGGCTTCAGGTAATTCGTCCAACCGATGCAAACGAAACTGCACAGGCATGGTTAATCGCTGCTACTCATGATGGTCCGACTGCGATCATCTTGTCTCGACAAACGGTTCCTGCGATTACGGATGGTTCAGCTGTAGCTCCAGGTGCGGCGCTTCTTCGTTCCGTACCCAACCCACAAGTGGTTCTTGTCGGTACCGGCAGCGAAACTGGCGTTGCCTTGCAAGCTAGCGAGTTGTTGTCTGCGGAAGGTATTGCTGCCAACGTAGTGTCGATGCCCTCGTGGGATCGTTTTGCTCTCTTGTCGAAAGAAGAACAAGCAAAAATTTTGCCGAATCATTTGCCACGAGTCAGCGTTGAAGCTGCGTCAACATTCGGCTGGGCGCGCTATGCCAGCCACTCCGTAGGCATCGACACATTCGGAGCGAGTGCGCCCGGGAATGTTGTGATGCAGAAATACGGAATTACACCAGACAATGTCGCACGTGTAGCCCGCGAGGCTGTGAACAAATGACCGAACTTCTGCGGCGGCTCTATAGCGAGCAAGTTCAAAGTCCGTGGTTGGACAACTTGCAACGTGGGTATCTCACCTCTGGTGTTCTTGCAGACCTGGTGAAAAGTGGCGTGCGTGGCCTCACATCGAATCCAACAATTTTTCAAAAGGCCATTCAAGGCAGTAGTGATTACGACGAACAGTTTGCTGAAGAATTGTCTAAAGGTACATCTCCCATTGATGCATATTGGGAGATGGTGATTGCAGACATCAATGGCGCTGCTGATGTGTTTCAAAGCCTGTATGACTCTTCCAACGGTGGCGATGGCTTTGTCAGTGTTGAAGTAGATCCACGACTTGCCCACGACGGTCATGGCACTTTGTCGGCAGCGCGACGTCTTCATGAGGTCGTCAATCGCGCGAATGTAATGATCAAGATTCCTGCCACTCAGGATGGAATTCCTGCGATTCGAGAAATGATTGCCGAGGGACGAAACGTAAATGTGACGCTCATCTTCAGTTTGTCGAGATATCAAGACGTTATGGACGCATATATAGACGGGCTTGAACAGCGAGTTGAATCTGGCTTATCCCCCGTCGGCATATCTAGCGTTGCGAGTTTCTTCATCAGTCGCGTAGATAACGAAATCGACAAACGACTCAATGCACTCGGATCTGCAGATGCGCTCTCACTTCTTGGCACAGCGGCAGTCAATCAAGCACGCCTTGCGTACGCGCTGTTTCAAAAGACATTTAGTGGCCCACGTTGGGAGCGCCTGAAAGCCGCTGGCGCGCAAGTTCAACGGCCATTGTGGGCATCTACTTCTACGAAGAATCCTGATTATCCGGATACTAAATACGTGGACGAGCTGATTGGACCTCACACTGTCAACACACTCCCTGAACCAACCTTATATGCCTTCGCAGACCACGGAACCGTCGCCTGCACAATTGACAAAGAACTCTCAACTTCGCGGCGCCAATGGGCGCAACTGGCAATGAACCAAATTGATGTGGATGAAGTTGCTGAGCAGCTGGAACGCGAAGGTGTCGCTTCATTTATCCAAAGTTTTGAAGAACTCATTCATGCACTTGAAGCAAAGGCTGAAACGCTCTAATGGCTTCTACAGGTGACTCAAGAGACAAGATTCTTGAGCGCCTTGAATCGGTTCTTTCAAGCTCTACGAGAAGTAAGTCCGACATTCGCTTTTTGCTTCAGATGTTGTCCACCACTGCCGACTTGGTTGAAGGAAACTCATCGTCACTCGACATAAAGATTGCATCTTCTGCAATCAATGAGATGTCGCGAGCGTTTGAAATGTTCGCCCCTTATCGTGACACGCGCAAAGTGAGCATCTTTGGTTCGGCCCGAACAACAGCTGACAACCCGATCTACACCGTCACTGCTCAGACTGCCGCTGCATTGGCCGAACAGGGCTACATGGTCGTTACTGGAGCTGGTCCGGGAATCATGGAAGCCGGAATGGTCGGGGCTGGTCGAGCCAATTCAATCGGCGTGTCCATTCGCCTGCCTTTTGAGACGGGCGCGAACTCTGTGATTGCTGGAGACGAAAAATACGTCAGCATGCGTTATTTCTTCACACGAAAATTGATGCTTGTAAAAGAGTCGCATGCGTTTTTATGTCTCCCTGGTGGTTTCGGCACTCTCGATGAGACTTTCGAATTATTGACTCTTGCTCAGACTGCGAAGTCTGTACCTGTGCCCATTGTGTTTCTCGAGGTTCCTGGAGCACCATTTTGGACACCGCTGATGAAATCAATAGAGCCCCTGTTAATCGATCATGGCCTTATCTCGCCTTCGGACACGTCTCTGTACACCATTACGAGCAGCGTGTCGGAAGCTGTCTCGATCATCACTGGCTTTTATCGGAACTATCACTCCATACGTTTCGTTGACGACGAGTTGATTATGCGAATGAACAGGCCAATACCTGAAAAAGCATTTCAGGCAGTGAAAGAAGAATTCTCTTGGATTGCCGAAGGCGGCGTTATTCGCCAAATGGAAGCCACGCCACAAGAAGTGCAAGACAACGATGTTGTCTCTATGGCACGTATTGGTCTTCGGTACACGCCCAAAGGTTTCGCTGATCTACGTGGATTAATAGACGCAATTAACGTCTTCTAGCCATAGCGTAAGTGCTGAAGAGCCTTCTCTACGGCTCGTCGAGCCTGCGAGATTCGCTTCTCCATAGGTGGACGTTCGGAGTGGCCTTCTCGTATTGCTTCTGAAAGCAAAGACATAGCGCAATCGTTCAGTGATTCACTAATCGACTCCAGTTGACTGATGATCTCGTCCACAGTTTCCATGTTGCTCCTTGGTTGCCGACAGGTAAACAGAATGGCACAGACAGAACGATGCGACGTAGCACCACCTCTATGGCGTAGCGTTGTCTCCGTGCCAAGAGAAGAACAACCCCACGAATGGATCAGCTTCGAAGATCCTGATGAACTACGAACATGGATGATTGACGCAACTTTCTTGCGTTCCAGTTATAAATGCATTTACGGCCAAGGTTGCCAGGGTGTTCACGACGACCCAACTCCCGAATTGATGCAAGGTTGCTGCTCCTTTGGTGCGCACTTTCTCGATGAAAAGGATCTCAAGAGTGTCAAAAAGTATGTGAAGCGTTTGTCAAGCAAGCATTGGAAAAACAAGTCCAAGGCAAAAGACAAGGGCTGGTTCACCACCAACAAAGATGGTGAATCGAAAACACGCGTTGTTAATGGCGCATGTATCTTTCACAACCCTCCTGGCTTTGAAGGTGGCACTGGTTGTGCGTTCCACATCGCTGCTGAAGAAGCCGGCGAGCGCCATATGGACTGGAAACCAGACGTGTGCTGGCAGGTACCTGTTCGTCTCGAAGAGCATGTTGAAGACGGCGGTTATGTTGTCTCGACTATCAGAGAATGGAAGAGGCGCGACTGGGGTGAAGGCGGCGACGACTTCCATTGGTGGTGTACAGAATCCAGTGACTCTTTTGTAGGGAAAGACCCTACCTACACGTTCTTCTCAGATGAACTCACAGAGATCATGGGCAAGAAGTCATATGCGATTCTCGTCAAGATGCTTTCAGTACCCGTTGGAGTTCCACTACCTCACCCTGCATTACGCAAGAAGGATTAACCCTTTTTAGCGGCGCGACGTCGGTCCTCTAGAGCAAGACCACGCTTACGAATACGAATATTCTTTGGAGTTACTTCGACTAGTTCGTCGTCGCCAATCCATTCGATAGCTGTTTCAAGCGTGTGCACCACTGGAGCAGCAAGCTTTGGCCCATCGTCGTGGCTGTGAGTACGAATGTTTGTCTTTTCTTTTGCGCGAACGCAGTTGACGACCATCTCTTCACCACGTGCAGATTCTCCGATGATCATGCCTTCGTACACTTCTACGCCCGGATCAACAAAGAGTTCGCCTCGCAATTGAAGATTGTCAAGTGCATAGCCAGTTGTTGAACCGACACGGTCCGCGATCATCGCGCCACCTGTACGGTGAGGCAACTCTCCCACCCATGCTGTCCAACCCGCATGGGTTTGGTGCAAGAGTGCAGTTCCACGAGTAGAACTCATCAACATCGAACGAAATCCGATCAGGCCGCGAGAAGGTGCCTCAAAAGAAACGATGGTGCGACCTGGGTCTCCAGGACGTAAATCGGTAACTCGACCCTTTCGTGGGGCCAATGCTTGCGTAATTGTTCCAACGTGCTCGTCAGGGACGTCACAAGTTCCCGATTCAAGTGGTTCATGCTTCTTGCCGTTGATTTCCTTGGTAATTACTTCAGGGCGACCGACTTGAAGTTCGAAACCTTCACGACGCATGTTTTCAATGAGTACTGCGAGCTGCAATTCGCCACGACCAGCCACGCTGGTGACATCAGGGGAATCTGTGTCCGTGATTTTGATGGAAACGTTTCCGAGAATCTCTTTGGCTAAGCGATCTTTCAGGTGTCGACTCGTTACAAACTTGCCATCACGTCCTGCATATGGTGAGGTGTTTACGCCGAATGCCATACGAATAACTGGTTCGTCTACTTCTAATCGTGCAAGTGGAGCATTTACGTCGGTACCCGAGATGGTGTCGCCCACTTCGACTTCAGAAATTCCTGCCAGAACAAAAAGGTCACCAGCAGAGATCGAATCAACTTCAGTACGACCGATGCCGTCAAAGACGCTCAATTGAGCAATACGACGCTTGAGAGGATTGCCGTCGGTGTCCTTACCCCACAATGCAACTGTCTGACCCTTGGTCATGACACCACTGTGAACTCGACCAATTGCGAGACGACCGAGATAATCGGAAGCATCAAGGTTGGTAACAAGGGCTGTGAGTGGAGCTGTTGGATCACCAGTAGGAGCTGGAACAGTAGAAAGGATTGTGTCAAGAAGACAGGAAAGGTCAGCGTCGGCTGCCGGCATTCCGATTCCCATCATTGCCCTACCCTCGCGAGCAACAGCAGAGATAACTGGGAAACCGAGTTGGTCATCTGAACTGGCAAGGTCGAGGAATAGTTGCTCTACTTCTTCGAGTACTTCGTCAGGACGGGCGTCGCCACGGTCGACCTTATTGATAACAAGAATGACTGGTAGACCGAGCCCAAGAGCCTTTGAAAGTACATAACGCGTCTGAGGCAAAGGGCCTTCAGCAGCGTCAACGAGTAGAACAATGCCGTCCACAAGGGCGAGGGCGCGTTCTACTTCTCCACCAAAGTCGGCGTGGCCTGGTGTATCCACGAGGTTGATCAATGTGTCGCCCCAGTTGATGCGAGCAGCTTTTGCAAGGATCGTGATCCCACGCTCACGTTCTTGGTCGTCTGAGTCCATCACGCGGTCGACAATTGCCTGGTGAGCTGCAAAAGCTCCAGTGGAACGAAGAAGCGTGTCTACGAGTGTGGTTTTGCCGTGATCGACATGCGCCACTAGGGCAACGTTACGTAATTGATTAGTCATGGGGGTATTTCTCAGTTCGGCTTTCCGAACTAGTCGAGGTCGTCTTCGGTTTCTTCGTCCTCGTCGTCGAAGCGCACCCCATAGCGCTCTGCGATGGCTGCGTATTCGTCGTCTTCAGAAGAGCTACTGCGTGAAGATTCACCCAGACCAAGGTCTGCGGCACTAGGGCCAGCTTGCTTCAATTTCCGCGCTTCTTCGAACCGGCGATGTCGACCCTTTTTCACGGTCGGTCTCCGAACAGTGTGTGGCACAAGTGCCGTATGGACAATTACGTAAATTCTACACGGTAATGAGACAAAAAGACGGTAATTGCCTCACGACTCTTGGATAGCAACAAGTCGTAGACCGGCACCGTTGTCTGGGCTAAATGTGAGGGCTTTTCGACCAGCAACAAGGTCTTCAATGTCATTTCCTACAATCTCAGCTCTCCATCCGTGACGAAGACGAGCACTGTCAGATTTATTGAGGAGGTCTGTTATGTCTTTTCTGGTCCCCAGGAGACCGGCATCTAGATCGGACTGCCGCGCGAGTTCTGTTATCCAAGCAGACACCAAAGTGGCTGCTGGGCGAAGAGATTTATCGACGTCGTCGCCGTCTGAGGAAGGGAAAGACAAATCGCCGTTGGCAGAGTTCTTGATGCCCTCGCTGATTGCTTCCAATATGGCACGACCCTGTGCCCCATTGGCATGACGATTGTCTACTCCTCTACTTTGCAAAAGATCATCAGTAGTTCTTGGAGTACGTTGCGCTACTCCCAAAATTGCGATGTCGGACAACACATGACGTGGAGGAAGGTCGAGATCCATCGCACGTTCTTCGCGCCAGTGAGCCACTGCTTGAGCAACCCAACGTGATTTACCCTTCAGCGTGCGGACATCTTTTACACGAAGCCATGCATCATGAGGCGCATGTGGTCCCGTTGGACGAGTGCGCAACTCCTCACAGGCATCACGTGCCCACTGCATACGACCACGTGCTTCGAGCTCATCAAATATCAGCTTGCTGAGTTCAGCAAGATATGCAACGTCAGAAGCTGCGTAGCGAAGCTGATCTTTGGTGAGAGGACGACGCAACCAATCGGTAAGCCTGTCCCCCTTTGGAACATCAATCTTCAATTTGGCTTGCAGCAACGAGGCAAGCGAAGGTTGCGAATAGCCGATAAAGCCAGCACATAACTGTGTATCCAACATTTGAGAAGGAATCATCCCAAGAGATTGCGTCAGTACATCTAGATCTTGTTGGCCGGCATGAAGAACGCACATGTACGGACCTTCAAAAAGCGGACGTAATAGTTTCGCATCAGAAGAAATCGGATCAATAACTGCAATGCGGTCTCCAGATGCGATTTGAATCAGTGCGAGTTGTGGGTAATAGGTCTTTTCTCTATGGAACTCAGTGTCTAAGTAGTACTCGCTTGTTTGCATTGCAAACTGAACGAACTCTTGCAGATCGTGATTTGTGGCAATCCACTCGTAGTGGATTTCAGACGGGATCGACACCGACAACGACCTTCTTGTCCTCAGCGATCCATGCACCAGTGCCGCTCAAGACATTGACAAAAGTAACATTTTGAAGATTCAGTTGCTGAGACAGATGCTCACACGCAC
>JAPKZX010000129.1 GCA_026393575.1 Actinomycetota bacterium | reverse complement strand
CCAACGCTATGCATAGTCACGCTTGTGACTATTCTCGGCTCATGATTACACGCCAAGAGGCAATTGTTGAATTGACCGCAGAAGGAATGCCACTTGAATTGCAGACAGTTGAGGTGCACGGGAATCCGTTACGAGTTTTCAAGAATGCACCTGATTCGTTGCGCGATATTTGGCTTCTTGCTGCACAGCAAGGCGATGCCCCGTATTTCATATATGAAGACAAAGTTCTCACGTACGCCGATGCACACCAGCAAGTGATCTCTGTAGCTGCTTGGTTTAGTTCTCAAGGCGTGAAAAAGGGCGACCGTGTGGCGCTTGGAATGCGTAACTATCCCGAGTGGGCTATTGCGTACTGGGCTACTCAATGCATTGGCGCTGTTATGGTCAGTTTGAATGCGTGGTGGATTGCTGATGAGTTGAAATATGCGTTGTCTGATTCGGGGGCGACTGCGGTAATCGTGGATGGGGAACGACAAGACCGTTTGTCAGATGAATTGTTGGCTGAACTTGGAATCAGCGTTGCGCTGGTAGCGAGAGGTGCCGCACGTTCTGGACTGACGGCGTGGGAACAAGCTGCAGGGAACACATCGGCAGTACTTCCGCATGTCGAGATTCTCCCTGATGATTACGCGACCATCTTGTATACGTCAGGAACTACCGGTTTTCCCAAAGGTGCAGCGGGTACTCATCGCAACTACATAACAAATATTTGGAACAACAAGTTCAGTGTTGCTCTTGCAGGAAAGATGGCTGGCGTAGCACCTGTTGCAACCGCCCCTGCAAAAGCACAAACAGTCGGACTATCAACGTTTCCGTTCTTTCACATTGCTGGCTTATGTGGTCTGAACAACAACACCATGAACGGGGTGTGCATTATTACTCAGTACAAATGGGATGCAGGTGACGCCCTACGTATTGTTGAGAAATACAAGGTCAATGTCTTTGGCGGTGTGCCAACAGTGGTGCGCTCGTTTCTTGAGCACCCGGACTTTGCAAAATTTGATTTGTCGAGCATCTCCTCAATCGGACAAGGCGGTGCACCGGTGCCACCAGACTCGGTTGCCACAATTGAAGCGGAGTTTGCTGGCAAGGTAAGCGCAAGTAATGGGTATGGATTGACAGAGACGACAGCAGCGGTCATCGGCAATAGTGGCGCTGCTTATTTCGCGAAGAAAGACAGTGTGGGTCTTCCATATGTAGGAACACAAATACGCATTGCTGCTGAAGACGGAACTGAAGTTCCGCAGGGCTCTATTGGCGAAGTGTGGGTATATGGGCCGAACAATGTTCGTGGGTATTGGAACAAGCCTGAAGAGACCAAGAAAGCTTTTACGGATGGCTGGTTTCACACCGGAGATGCCGGCTACATAGACGCAGACGGCTTTGTGTATGTAGTTGACCGCATTAAAGACATGGTGCTGCGTGGGGGAGAGAATGTCTACTGTGTCGAAGTCGAAACGGTTCTGTTTGAACATTCCGCTGTTCGGGACTGTGCAGTGATTGGTTTGCCACACGACAAGTTGGGAGAAGAAGTTGCAGCAGTGCTTGTTGCTGCCGACGGATTCGGTTCAGATCACGATGCAGAGATTCTGGCGTTCCTCGCAACTCGGCTTGCTTCGTTCAAAGTTCCAAGCAAAGTGTTTTGGCACCATGAAGAGTTACCGCGCAACGCGACAGGAAAAGTTTTGAAGAAGGATCTGCGCGACGTATACGCAGCAAAGAAATAGCCTCTACACGTTTTCAGTAATTGACAGACCGAGAATTTTTCTGTGTGGGAAGAAAGTTCTCCACACGACAATCGCTACCAAATAAATGGGGCCGACAAGAATGATGTTTTGGGCCCACTGTGGTCCATCCGGGTACTGGGCAGACAACAAAATGAATGCGC
>JAPKZX010000113.1 GCA_026393575.1 Actinomycetota bacterium | reverse complement strand
CACAATATTTTGGCTAGTGGTTACGCAGGCGGGGTGTACGGAACCAACTTGCAGGGCGAAGAAGTACTCGGAATCAAGACTGTCGCAGATATCGATTCATTGCCAGACAACGCCATTGATCTGGTCTTCGTGTGTACTCCTGCATCGGCTAACCCTGAGCTACTTCGAGCATGCGCACGAAAAGGGATTGGTGCTGCATTCCTTACTTCAGCTGGATACGGCGAGGCTGGAGATGAAGGTCGTCAACTAGAAGCTGAATTGGTAGCTCTGGCAGATGAGTTGGGAATACTTCTCGCTGGTCCGAATGGACAAGGTGTTGTGTCAACGCCAGCGCAATTGTGCGCTCAAATTGTCGCCCCGTATCCACCAGTAGGTGCGATTGCAGTTGCAAGTCAAAGTGGAAACTTTGTTTCAAGTTTTTTGAATTACGCACGTCAAACTGGAGTCGGTATCAGTCGAGCTGTCTCAGCAGGAAACGCAGCGGCGCTCGGAGTCGCAGATCTAGTCGAGTGGTACGGAACAGATTCAGCGACAAAGGTCGCCTTGACCTACGTAGAAGGTATTAGCGACGGTCGCGGATTGATGGAACGTCTCGCTCGAGTTACGGCCCACAAACCAGTTGTGTTGATTAAGGGTGGCGCTACAGACAAAGGCGCACGCGCGGCGGCCAGCCACACCGGAGCATTAGCTGCCAATGATGCAATTTTCGACGGAGCATGTAAGGCAGGGGGAGTGACAAGGGCCGCAAATGTTGAAGAGGCGTTTGAGGCCGCAGCAACATTTGCCACGCAACCACTTCCGCTTGGCCCAAATGTAGTTGTTCTCACAACTGCCGGTGGATGGGGCGTGGTGACGAGCGACGCAATTGCCAATGACGGTTCAATGCAGTTGATGGCTTTACCCGAAGATTTACTCGCTCAGATTGACACGAAACTTCCACCACGCTGGAGCCGTAATAACCCAGTTGACTGTGCAGGCGGCGAAACTCGCGACACAATCCCTGAAGTGATGGCCATGATTGCTGAACACAAAGACGTAGACGCAATCATCTATCTCGGTTTGGGTATTCAAGCGAATCAAGCTCGCCTTATGAGAGAGGGCCACTTTCATCCTGACCACGGTCTTGACCGCATTGTGGATTACCACGAACGTCAAGATGCGAGATTTGCACAGACGGCTCACGATTTATCCGTATCAACCGGAAAACCGATTTTGTTGGCAACAGAACTTGCAGTTGCCGACCCGAACAACTCTGGCGTTCGAACTGTGCGCGAAACCGGCCGACTCTGTTATGCCAGCGGCAACCGAGCTGCAGTAGCTCTCGGACATCTCTATCGATATGCGGTACACACAGGTGTCGCGCGCAAATAACAGTTTTGGTGCACGATCGCGCCAATCAGCAAACCCTCTTCGCACAATTTCATTTGTTGCGATTATCGGATTGTTTTTGCTCGGTGGTTTGCATGTCGCTTTGGCACGTACTGCTTCTCGTGTTACGCATAAGACAGATCGTGTTAATACAACGACACCGCGAGTGTCATTATTGTCAGCACGCAGGGCACCTAACTCGCTGTCTGTGATTACACGAACGGGCAAGGTATCCCGAGCCTTTGCAAATATCGCGTCTGATTTTCCCTCCCAAAGTTGCGTTGCAGTTGAATGGATGGGCACTCGGCTTGGAGCCTTCAATCCATCAAAGGCATTGATCCCTGCATCGACAACAAAATTGGTAACAGCGGCCGTAGCGCTTGAAGTTCTGAAACCAGAATTCGTGTACACCACCAAAGTTCATGGCTCATTGGATGCCGCAGGGTCAGTGCCCGATTTGTATTTTGTGGGAGGTGGAGATCCAGTAATTGTTCGTAATGAATACGTCGCCTCTGAAAAATACCCCACAACATCCGGCACTTCATTAGAGAAATTGGCCGACTCATTAGTCGCAGCCGGGCTGAAGCGTGTCACGGGTTCAGTAGTTGGGGTTGATTCTCGATACGACAATCTTCGGTTTGTTGACGTTTGGCCCGACGAATTCCATTTCACGGAATCAGGTCCACTAGGAGCTCTCGTCGTAGACGATGGAGTAGTTCTCGGTCAGAACACAAAACCAGACGATCCTGCTGTTGCAGCAGCAATTGAACTGCAGAACTTGTTGAATGCAAGGGGAGTGTTGTTTGGTGCTTTGCCCAGACGCGATGTGCTGCCAGCGAATATTCCGGAGATTGCAAATATCCAGTCAGCACCACTCACAGCAATGGTTCAAGAGATGATGGTTAATAGCGACAACAACACAGCTGAACTATTAATCAAAGAGATTGGATATGCATCTAAAGGAACTGGCTCAACGGCAGCAGGTTTGGAAGCTGTTAAAGAACAGTTGGTCAAGTGGAAGATTGATAAAGATGTCTTGTTGTTTGACGGTTCAGGCCTCGCGTCTGAAGGTCGGATTCCGTGCGACACATTAATGTCGCTTCTCAATACGTTCTCAACTGTTATGCCCAACTTTATGGCAGTAGCAGGTGAGACAGGAACCATTCGCGACAGTTTTGATGGCACTGCAGTAGCCGGAAAATTACGTGGCAAGACAGGGACATTAAATGGGGTGAAAGCTCTCGTTGGATACCTGCCGATCACGAACGCGGACCCCGTGACCTTTTCGCTTCTTATGAATAAGTCGGGGATAGATAACCAAGGCTCATATCGACCCATTTGGTATTCCCTGGCCGAAGTCCTTAACCGGGCCTCTGCCTCACCATCAGTGGAGCAATTAACGCCGTAAATCGCCCTGTGGATATCTCAATTCACCAGCCGTAGAATATGAGACCCATGGACTCGTCCCGCAAATCTCATCGACCCGCCAGAGGTCCAGTTGATCAAGTCGGGGATCTGGCTGCGTCAGTAAAGCAGTATGCGCACCAAGAGACACTTGAACCAATTAGGGGTGCCATTCGCTGGGTGGGAGTTGGTTCGACAGCGGC
>JAPKZX010000124.1 GCA_026393575.1 Actinomycetota bacterium | reverse complement strand
CAACTCACAGCCAGTTGACCGAAGCAGAACAACTTTCTGCAGGTGTTGCACCTGGACTCGTGCGTTTGTCTGTTGGTCTTGAATCAATTGCCGACATCTTGGCCGACCTTGAATTGGGCTTCGCAGCTATCAAATAATCTGCTGAGACGAGAATTACTCGTCGTCAGATTGACCGCGTAGGAACTCTTCGAGTTCTGCTGCTAAGTCATCACCCGATGCGAGAGTCTTTTCAATCAGTTGATCGTGTCGACGCTCAAGCATTTTTACGTATGCGGACGCTTCTGGGTCGCCCTCCACTGCTGCGTCGTGTAGTTCCTGCCAACGAGACATTTCGTCTACAAGGTTGGTGTGGTCTGTAGGAATGCCCAGCACGTGCTGCAAGTGTTGAAGCAGTGCAGCCGCGCTCTTGGGATGTTGTGCGTGCATGAGATAGTGCGGTACGCCTACGCGCAGACTGACACTGGGAATACCAGCTCGGTCGAGAGCATCGAGCATCACGCCAGCAACACCGGTGGGTCCTTGGTATTGAGGCCTGCTCAGACCAAGGCGCATCGCTAAGTCTTCATTAGTAGTGCTGCCCACAACAAGTGGCACGCGCGTATGTGGAACTTGTTCGGCTGCTGCGCCAAGACTGACAACTAAGTTGCAGCCCAATCCTTGAGCAACTGAGACGACGCACTGTGTGAACGTGTTCCACGAAACATGTGGCTCGATACCGTTCAACACGATCATGTCGCGCGCACCTTCTGGGTAGCGAATGATCATGAACTCATTTTCTGGCCAACGAATTTGCTTTTCGCCGTCCTCATCGATGAATTGCTCGGGCCGTTCCTGCGTGAAGTCAAAAAATGGATCTGGGTCGATGTCGGCAATCACCAATGCATCGCGTTCTTTCAGCATCCAGTCGAGTGCAGATGTGGCTACACCACCAATATCGAATAGTCCACGAAGTGCGACAAGCATGACGGGGTTACGAAGCGGGGCAATGTCGTCCCAATAGGACTCAAGCACTTCGTTAACTGAAATCGGCATCGCCGTTCAATCTACGAACGAAGATGGTCGACTACTACGTCGATACAGGCAGTTAATGCAGAGATATCGGCTGGGTCGATGGCAGGGAACATGCCAACACGTATTTGGTTTCGTCCCAATTTGCGATAACTATCGGTATCCACCACGCCATTTGCGCGCAAAATGGCACTGATCTGGTTGGCATCTACGCCGTCAATATCGATTGTGGCCACTACATCTGAACGTTGCGCAGGATTAGCAACAAAAGGTGTTGCAAAAGCACGTGCCTCGGCCCAGGAGTACATGTTGCGTGCAGACTCTGCACAACGACTCGCAGCCCACGACAAACCACCATTCGAGTTGATCCACTTCACTTGTTCATCAAGCATGATGAGAGTGGCTAACGCTGGCGTGTTGTATGTCTGATTTGCAACAGAGTTATCAAGAGCAATGGAGAGGTCGAGCGATGCGGGCATCCAACGCTTGGTTGCTTTGATCTCGCGGATTCGTTCAACTGCTGCTGGCGAACAAGCAGCCAACCACAAACCACCATCAGATGCGAAACATTTCTGTGGTGCGAAGTAATACACATCTACTTGTGATGGGTCCCACATCAGGCCGCCAGCAGCAGATGTTGCATCAACTACAACGAGGCCGTCTTTGGCTGGGCGCACTGGCGACATTGCAACACCAGTTGATGTTTCGTTATGTGGGTATGCATAAATGTCGCACGTTGCATCACTTGCAGCAGCGGGGTGTGTTCCAGGATCTGAGGAAACAATGATTGGATCCGCAAGGTGTGGTGCTGCTGCAGACGCTTCTGCAAACTTGGATGAGAACTCGCCAAACACCAAGTGGTGGCTGCGCTCACGAATAAGACCAAATGTTGCGACATCCCAAAAGACGGTGGAGCCGCCATTGCCCATCACGATTTCCCAGCCAGCAGGCAGATTGAAGAGCGAGGTAAGGCCTTCGCGCACGGACCCCACAATGTTCTTCACGGGAGCCTGACGATGAGAGGTGCCCATCACCGAAGTCATACGAGCCATGACAGCCTCTAGTTGTTCAGGTCGTACTTTCGAGGGTCCACAACCAAATCTGCCGTCCTGTGGCAAAAGTTCGGTGGGAATTTTG
>JAPKZX010000111.1 GCA_026393575.1 Actinomycetota bacterium | reverse complement strand
TACGGAACACGCTGTGAAACCATCGATATGTTCCTTGTTCCCATCTCAACCAGAGCATCGACTGCAACCACATCGCCGTCCTCGCGAACTATTAGTGGATTCACATCGACAGAGACAATGTCGTTGCGCTCTTTAGCAACTTTCGAAAGACCGACAATTACAGAAATCAATTGGTTCCTATTGACTGCTGGTTCTCCGCGAAAAGCATCGAGAAGTCCCTGCATACGTAAAGAATCAATCATCGCTGCTGCGCCTGATTCATCAACCGGTGCTGGTCGGAAAGCGACATCAGCAATTACTTCTGCCATCACTCCGCCGATTCCAAGCATCACTGTTGGCCCGAACTGAGGATCAACGAGCATGCCAGCTATCAATTCTCTTGTTCCGCTAATCATCGGAGCAACTAACAAGTGAACGTCACCGTCAGCCGCAGTAGCTGCAGCAAGCAAACTTGTCGCAGCCTCTGAAACAGCTTCTGCATTATTCAAACGCAGACGAACTAAGCCTCGTTCGGTCTTGTGAGCGATGTTGTCGCCTCCGAGCTTTACAACAACTGGGTAGCCAAGTTGTTCTGCAGCAGCAACGGCGTCTGCAGCAGTGTTGGTCTTCTTCTCAGGAGCAAAGGGAATGCTGTACGACGACAACAGCGCTTTTGAATCAGATTCAGACAGGGTGGAAGTTTGCTCAGATGACACGACTACATACGGTAGTCAGTAACGACGCTGAATGACGGGTGCTTGGGCCAGTACGACGCTCTATGCCACGTGGGAACTTACCGCCGAAGCAATTTCCGCCGGTAATTCACCGATTACCAGGTGACCGGCAGGTAGTTCAACGAGCGTGGCCCCTGGCACAGTTGCAGCGATATGACGAGACTTCGAGATGTCGACCCAGCGGTCTTCGATACCGCCGATAACCAGGCACGGTGCTGTGATTCGTCCCAAACTCTGTTCAATATCGATTCGTATATCAAGTTCTAGTTGTGCATCAGAACCAGGCTGTACAGCAGCAGCTGCCATACCCACGACAACATCCAACATTGGCTCAATTACTTCTAGACCAGCAGCCGTATAACCATCTGCCAAGGCGTAACGCATAAACAACTCCCGATCGATTGCAATCAAGCGACGCCACAGATCAAAAGTCACTTTCATTCGTGCATCTGTTTGGGACCAACCACACAATGAAGTAACAGTGATGACCGCATCTGAAAACTTTGCCGCGCAATGCAGTGCTGCCACTGCGCCAAGGGAATACCCGATTACATGAAAGCGTTGATGGCCTAGATGGTTCATGAGCGCAACAGCATCGGCCACAACAACATCAAGATCAATCGGGCCATTTGGCATTTCTGATTCACCAGATCCCGGGAACTCAAATGTCGTCCATTGAAGGTTTGCTGAACACGCTTGTTGTACCTGAGCCCAAGCGTTGGCTGATTGCGTTGTGCCGTGAAAAGCAAGGATTGGAACCCCAGAGCCTTCAGACGAGAAACCGATAGTACGACCATTGTTAACCCATGTAGACATGGCGCAACCGTATCGGATTTAGCAACAACGGTCTACGCGACAAGTGCGGCACGAAAGAACGCAACAACATGATCACAATGATCGCGCACGTTCTCAGGGGTAAGAGCTTGATCGTCAAGAAGCTCATCGATGAACGGAGCGTCAGAGAAGTAGGTCAGAATTGCGCCGTAGCCCGTGATTATCAGGTGTTGAGCATTGTGTCTGCGAAAGTGA
>JAPKZX010000019.1 GCA_026393575.1 Actinomycetota bacterium | reverse complement strand
CACGTGGCTCATTCCAGTTATTCATGCCCTCATTGCTCTACCCGTTGCAATTCGCATATTAGAACCAGCAATGCAGGCAATCCCCTCCTCACTTCGTGACAATGCAGCGCTACTGGGTGCATCTCCATGGCACACTTGGTTGCGAATAGACATTGCGCTTCTTCGGCCAGCATTGCTGCGCAGTGTTGGTATCGCGGCCGCAATCTCGTTAGGCGAATTCGGGGTCACTTCATTTCTTACGCGATCCAATTCCACCACTATGACAATGGCAATTTCACAACTACTCGGCCGTCCCGGTGCGTTAACCCAACAATCGGGATACGTATTGGCTTCACTACTGATTGTTCTCACCGTGGGGGTAACTAGCCGTGCTTAAAGTGACGAATCTCTCCGTGTCCTATGCAGGCACACCAATAATCTCTAATCTGTCATTTGAGGTGCCAACCGCCACCACATTGGCCATCACAGGGCCATCTGGAGTTGGCAAAAGCACTGTGCTGCAAGCGATATGCGGTCTCGTGCGCATCTCTAGTGGTGCAATATCTATTGATGATCGCGACATCACGCAGTTACCCACCCATAAGCGCGGTATCGGCATGGTGACGCAGTCGAATGATTTGTTCCCACACCTCACGGTTTCACAAAACATTGCATTCGGATTGCGTATGCGGGGTGTCTCGCCGAGAGAAACCTCAGACCGCGTGGAAGAGATGCTGGAGTTAGTTGGCCTACCCGATTTTTCTCTGCGCGAGATTCAAACACTTTCTGGTGGAGAAGCGCGACGAATCGCCCTCGCCAGAGCCCTTGCTCCATCGCCGAGCATTCTGTTGCTCGATGAACCCTTCACTGGTCTTGACGACGAGACACGCGACGTCTTGATGCATCAGGTGAAGTCAATCCTGCAGTCATCGTCCATGACATCCATCCTCGTCACACACGATCATTCAGAGGCAGATTTCTTGTCGTCCTCCACTCTCTCGCTTCTGTCCTAATATCGGACAATGTTCTCCAATAGCAATCTTCTTTGGCTCCACAACAACACAGATTCGCGTGATCTCGTTATCGGCGCTATCGAATCGTTCCAGCAGATAGCCGATGTAACGCTTCACCCAGTAGCAACTTCTCATTTGCTCCACGGATCCGGCTATTCGGATGACCCTTTCCCTCGCATGGAAACACATGACAATTACCTCTTTGCACAGTTGTCATTTCCTTCCAGCGTCAATGACAGCACAGCAAATTTCGATGAACTAGTCCTGGTTGCGACACATGATCATGCGCTCATCACTGTGACCTCGCATGAGACAAGCGAAATTAACTGGAACGACATTCGTGAGTCCACCACTCATCTCACATCACAAATTTCCTCTGGGTGTATGTCAGGCAATTTCTTGCAAATTCTTTTCCGTCTTGCGATAGACAAAATGCATCAAGATGCCACGTTCTTGGACAACATGATTCAAGCAATTTCTCGCGACCTACTTATCGGCAACAATCTTGATGAAATCGTTGACGTCGATTTCCAAGTCCCAGTTCTTTCTCGTCGACAGCAAAAAGAACTCCAAGCAGCGGCACAATTTGCTCGACCACGTATCTCAGCTATTCGTCACGAGATGCCAGGAATCAAGCGCGTCGTTGAGGAGACTGAGAACATCTTGGAAAGGATTGCTAATGATGTCATCGACTTGCCTCAAGACATCAACGGTAATGCGCGTGAACTTTTCACACGCGACATTGAAATTCATCTCCATGACATTTATGTGAATGCCCGCCACGTTGAATCAATGATTGCTGCCATCGAATCGAAACTGCTATTTGAGTTCATGCCTGAACTGAAATGGCACTATGGCTATCTGTTCTCATTTGGAATCATCGCAGGATCCACAGCGCTTCAAGTGTGGTTCTTCCGCAAGCGTCGCTGGTTGTAACCAGAAACGACAAAACCGTGGCCAACATAACTTTCGCTATGCCAGCCACGGTTTCCCGGACTACCCAGTCGTGTGGGGTTTAGGCCTTAGAAGCCTGACTGCGACGAACGAGATACGCAATTACTGCGATCACGATCAACGCAATGATGATCCAGAGAATCGGTGAAGATCCACTGCTGTCATCTGATGTTCCAGAGTCTGTTCCCGCAGCGACAGTGGTATCTGATCCTTCAGAAGGAGCAACTGTGGTGTCACTTGCCTCTACAGCGGTGCGCTTCACAGCAACCGTGATGTCTTTGGTCTTTCCACCGGAAGCAACCGTAAACACGAGGGACTTTGCATCAGCAGTCAATGGCACTGCATTTGTGCCTGTAAGTGCAACAGCTGTTCCACCATCAACACTGACTGAAACATCACCGTTTGGCAAACCTGCAGCAGCGGCAAAGCCGGCGACGCAAGATTCTGAACATGTGAAGTCTTTTGCCTTGTCGTCAACAACAACTTCTGTTGGTGCGTCGACTGGAAGTGGCTTGTCATCAGCAACAGTGGTTGTTGTGACCTCTACAGGTGTAGCTGGCTCAGTTGATGTTGTTGAAGTATTTGCTTTTACGCGAACTTCAGTGTCATCCATGTCTGCGCCGTAGTAACCCCACCACCAGCAGCCATCTTGGCCACCGTCTGTGTAGCGCACTGAACGTGCGCCTGCTGGATACCCAGTGAACGACAATGAGTGCTGAACCCATGACTGATCTTCCCAGTCAGATTCATGTACGTACTGAAGGTCACCTTCGCTACCAACATTCTTGGCTTCAAGAACATTGCCGTCAGCATCAAGAAGTTCTGCGCGCATGAAGAAACGACCGCCACAGCGACCATTGAACCATGTGCTTACAGCGATCTCAGGTGATGTATCGAGATACTCATCTGACTCTGAAGAGAGGCTGACAGTTTGGCTACGAGTACCGAGCCAGTAAGAGGTTGCAGCAATTGCTGTTCCGCTACGTGGACGTTGCCATTCACCGTTGTCGTATCCGAAACCATTTCCGACATACACATCACCTGTGTATGACCAGCCATTGGTTCCTTCTTCGTTACTTGGGTTAACAACCAAGTTCGGACCGAATCCAGCATCTGAAGTTGACACTTCACCAGCAACTGTGGTGGTTGTTTCTTCTTCTGGTGCAACTGAGGTCTCAGGAGCTTCTACTTCACCAGGAGTAAATGCTGAAGGTGGGATGACGGCGATTTCACTGCCATCAATCTGCCAATACAAACCAGCACATGAACCGCCGCGGAACTGGAAATACCAAGCATCAATTGCTACTGGCTTTCCTGCTTCCATGGTGAGCTCACCAGTGGTATTGGTGCAACCTTTTGCGACCCAGCTATCGATGACCGAATTGCCATCAATAGACAACGAGTTACCGTCGTCTGCAGCCATGGTCATGATTACTGAACGCGATTGACCAGCGTCACCAGGTGCGGTGATTGTGCCGGTGTAGTGAACGAGAACGTATTCCTCTTGGCAACCGTGAATAACGCCGCCATTCCATTCAACATTTCCTGTTTCGGTATCTGCACCTTCACAGAGCGTGAGGCCAGAGCCGTTGCGCCCGATTTGGTCTTCGAGTCCTTCGCCCCATTCACTACCCTTCGACAAATCGAGCACGGTTGGGTCTATTTTGTACACCTCGACCTTGAGGCCTTCACCAGGCTGAGCAATCGCTGAGTTCTTCACCTTGTCCGGCATTGCGGAGTCAGAGTTAGAACATGATGCGAAGATCAGTGCACTGGTGACCGCAAATGCGGCCAGTATTTTGGTCTTTTGTTTCATTTTTGCCTTTCGAGACACGAGTAATGAAATTAGATTTTATGACTAATTAGGTGGCATTACAAGGCAAGTTGGACATAAAATCTAAGTGAACGGGCGGAATGTGACTGGTGAACGAATCATGCACCTCCGGCCAATTGCCTTACCGCGCAACTCCCTATAAATACTAGGATTCATCAGATGGCCCCACCCAAGAACAAGCGTCAAGACGGACTAGTCACCATGCAGGCTCTACTGGAAGCCGCCATCACAGAACTAGAGACCCATGGTGAGGCTGGGTTTGACATGGAAGCTGTTCTTACACGGACCGGCGTGGCACGTAGCTCGCTGTATCACCACTTCGATAACAAAGCTGGCCTGATCGTCGCTGCCGAGATAGAGATCATTCGGAGTTCGTTGCATGAAGAGAACATCATGCAACGAAAGATGTTTGAACAATGCACATCCTTCAAAGAATTGTTCGACATTGTTGCCCTCTTTATGCGTGCTGATAGCCCAGATCGTGGCGTGGAAGTACGGCGTTCTCGCGCTCGACTAATGACTGCAGCACTTCATAATAAAAATGTTGCAGATGCCATCACTGAAGCACAACAGAGTGAATCGCGCTACTACGCCGAAAGTTTGGCGACTGCACAGAACAATGGCGTTATCCGAAAAGACATCGACATATTGGCAGTCTCATATTGGATTCAAGGTCAGTTCTTTGGTCGCATTTTGCTTGACCTCGGTGAAGAAAACTTCGAAATTGGAGCGCAGTGGGTTGAGACATCGTTGATTGCACTCGAGGCAGTCTTGTCACCAGAACTTCAGAAATAGATTCGACGTCTTTGCAACTTTTCGTTAGCTACCAAAAGCGCGTATAGGTCGGTACTGGTAGGAATCCCACTTTTCCGGATTGGCGACCGTGCCGTCTGTAAAATTCTGTCTGTAGGCGTACTTTCCGCTGTGAGATGAAGAACTCCAATAAAAGCCATCAGTGAAACCGCTACGCAATGTCCCACTTGCATCACACGCTGCAGTTGTTCCAAGAGCAGACCATTGGTTTCGTGCGAACTTGCATAACTCGTTTAGTTCAAGTTTGGAAGGCAAGAACCAATCAGACTGTCCTCCCTCAACCAGATTCAACGCTGTTGTTGCATTACTGGCCGTACAAATGGAAGCAAATCCCGCTGTATTTTCGGCTCCTTGGCCAACATTCAATCCGTAACCCGTAGAAAGCCCTCCGCGACATCCAAAAGCACCGGAACTTTCTTGCCCATACTCAAGATAAATGCCACCACTAGAGACTCCCGAGTACGCATTGATTGGTGAACTTTGAATACTGAAAACTATGCCGCCACCAGGTCCAACATCACCGATCGCGCACGGACCACCTTCGGCGCACGAAGCAACTCTGGTGAATGCACTGGCTGGGACTAGTTCCCAAGGCGCAGTGTCATCACCTAATTGCCAATACAGCTCGAGACACGTTCCACCTGATCGTTCGTAGAACCAAAGGTCAAATGGAAGTGGTGATCCAGCACTCGGACTGATCCGATCTGAAACCGTTGCATCACATCCGTGCTCACTCCATGATGAAAATTGAGTTCCAGCAATTGTCATGTCGGCACCATCATCGGACAGCACCATAAATCGCACGCTTGGTGTTCCCGTTGGCAAAGTCAAACGACCTTGGAAATGCAACATGTAATCTTCAGAACCACAGGTTCCGAAATAATCGGCAGGATTGTCCCAATTCATAATGATCTGTGAGTAATAGCCGGACCCGCAACTCGTATAAACAGCATCAGATCTAATCGGCAAGTAATCGGTAGTGGTGTAACCAACAACATTCACACCGCTTGTTGCGGACATCGCCGGGATGTAGACGCCATAAGTCTCACTTGACGCGCCAGACGGTCCATCTGAGTTCACAGCCTTCACACGGAAGTAATAGGTATTCCCGCCTGGCAGACCATTGACTGATGCCGAAGTTCCAGCGTGCACTCCATCGTTGTACACACTGAATGTGCCGCCACTTGATGATGCGTACTCCACGATGTAGTCGGTGATTGCTGAGCCACCGTTGAGACCCGCAGTCGCCCACGAGAGATTTACTTGGGAAATTCCTGAGACTGACGGCTGGCGAACTTTGACACTCGTGTCATCCATCGCGGCACCGTAATAGCCGGCCCAGAAGCAACCGTCCTTGCCACCATCTGTGTAGCGCACCGAACGTACACCCGACGGATACCCACTAAACCGCAACGTCCGTTTGTTCCATACAAGGTCGATGTTCGCCATCAATGAACTCTCAGAACCGAAATTCTGTGTGGCAAGAACATTTCCGCTGCCATCTAACAACTCGGCTCTCATGAAGAATTGCGTTCCGCAAAGTCCATGGAACCATGTGCTGACTTCAATATCAGGAGATGTATCCAAGTAAGCAGTGGTCTCAGAGGAAAGACTTACAGTCTGAGTTCGTGTAGCCAACGTGTAGGCCGTCGAGACTGACTGCGTACCTGAGTGCGGCGTTTTCCAGCCCGGCCCCACATACCAATCGCCTGTATAAGACCAACCCGATGTGCCTGACTCTGCGCCCGGATTGACCACCAAGTTCTCTCCGAGAAATACACTCTCTGCGCTAACGGAAGTTGGAGCACTCGGTGGCGTGGGCGCTGCAGGAACTGCAGAAGCATTTGTGCTCCACGTAGTTGTTCCCACTTGTGGCGACAATGAGTTATTCCAACCGGCAACACGTACGTAGTACGTGGTGCCATTCACTAAGCCAGAAATGTTGTACGTAGTGTTCGTAGTACCCGTGTAAGTGAAACTAGTTGCCCACGTTGAGTCTGTTCCCCACCAAATTTGGTAGTTATCGCCACCATGATTCACTGCGCCCCACGACACATCGATCTGGCCGTTGCTTCCAGTGATTGATGTAATCATCGGCGACGGTGCCAACGGTGTGACTGCGGCAGTTTGCGCACTGGCCGTACCGGTGCCAGCAGCGTTCACTGCCGACACTGTGAAGTAATACGCAACACCATTTGATAGTCCGGTCACTGTGGTGGTGCGAGAAGTTGAGACACCGTCATTAAAGGTTGTGTATGGGCCACCGCTCGTTGTTGAGTACTTGATGACGTAATCAGTAATTGATGATCCATTCGAGGAACTCGGAGCACTCCATGAAAGTTCAGCTTCGGCATCACCAGAACTTGCACTTACAGATAACGGTTGGGACGGCGCGCTGAACGAACGCACCGGGCGAACATTGAACCCTAAAGATTTGCTCCAGTTGTCATTCCCGTTGTTAGCAAATGACCAATTTCGCGCTTGAGTTGCCGAGTTCTGCGTTGAACTCCAATAGGTTGCCGTTGAGATCGATGTCGAGCCGCGTGTACCTGCTTTGAACCCACCGATGGCTACGCGCTGGGTATACATCTGCAGTAGTTCATCAATCGATGGCAGGAACCAATCAGACAACCCGCCGCCGTTATATGCAATCGCTGTATCTGAGGCGCCAGTTGTACACGCGGATGCAACGGCTGCAGTATTTGCCTTGCCAGAACCAATGGACGTTCCTGTTGAACCTGAAATAGAAGTCGATGAGTTATTGCACCAGGCGATATTGGGGTCTGCTCCGCCATTCCAGTTGTTCGGGGCCGCCTCAAAGAATTCTCCGCTTGAATTACCACTTGTTGCAGGAGTGATGAAGATGATTCCTCCACCAGGACCAATATCTCCGGCGACACATGCACTTGAACACGGTTGGGCGGGAGCAACGGCAGGCGTTGCAGATGTCAAAGCGCCAGTACCTGCAGAGCTCACAGCAGCAACCTTGAAATAATACGACGACCCATTAGTGAGCCCGGTAACGGTGGCCGTGGTGTTAGTAGATACACCATCGTTAAACACGGTGTAAGAACCAGCCGCTGATTGCGAATACGAAACCACATAGTCAGAGATTGCTGCGCTGCCGGGTGTAGTCGGCACATTCCATGTGAGCGACACTGCGTTCGTGCCTTTAGTTGAAGACAATGAAAGTGGCGCGCTAGGTGGCACCTGTAGTGGGAGCGTTGTTGTTGTTGTCGTTGTGGTGGTCGTCGTTGATGTGGTAGTTGAAGTTGTAGTTGTTGTTGGAGCGGGGCCATATGCCGCCACAACTGCCAACCACTTGGGTGTCCCTCCACAGGGATCACCAAATACGCCGTTGTCCGCGGACAATGATGCTTGATTACGCCCAAGGAATGTCGACGTGGCTATTTGGACACTGTTGTTGGCGCTGCATCCTGATGTCGCGTAGCGCCCGTTTTGACCAGTGGGGGTTCCGTACGAGGCGAACAGGATTTCGGTAAATACCTGCCCGGTCGGTGCCGTCAGTGACAGAGCAGATCCCTCATCAGCAACGCCCCATTCAGCACCCGCTGGTGGTGCAAGCGTGGTTGACGTGGTAGTTGTTGTCGCATTCGGGTCGAGCACTGTTGCGTCAACTGAAGTGCGCGGCCCGTAGAACCAGTTTGAGTCAGCTGCATACACCTCGAAACGAACAGGACCAAACCCAGTTGTTACTGGATTGCTTCCTGTGAACATCGAAGAATCAAAGGTAAAGGTGGTGGTGTTTCCAGCGACATAGATTCCCCAACCTCCAGACGTCGTACCACCGATTTGGTCGAGATCATAGAAACTGATCATGTACTTGTCGACTTGGGTATTTGAAGCGATTGGCGCATCCCAATCCAATTGGACACTTCCGTTCGAGTTAGCAGTTGCTTGAAGGTTGCGCACCGGTTTAAAAGAATCTATTACCGGCGCAATTGTCGTAGTAGTTGT
>JAPKZX010000046.1 GCA_026393575.1 Actinomycetota bacterium | reverse complement strand
AATCCTCGGTTTCATCGCGTTTTGACGTGAATCTGAGTACCCCAGATCAGGTGGGTACCAATGTGCCCATAGTCGTTGCCAACATGACTGCTATCGCCGGGCGTCGAATGGCCGAAACAGTTGCGCGTCGCGGAGGACTAGTAGTTCTTCCTCAAGACATTCCACTCGACATTATTGAAATGGTTGTCGAACACGTTAAGTCGAGGCACCCAATCTTCGAAACTCCAATCACGCTTGCGCCAGAAGACACCGTCGGTGAAGCATTGAGTTTGATTCACAAGCGTTCACATGGCGCAGTAATTGTTGTTGATACTGATAATCGTCCGGTTGGTGTTTTCACAGAGTATGACGCAGTCGGTTTTGACAGATTTACCCAGTTGAAGAATGTCATGAACCTTGACATGGTTTGCTTTACAGATTCAATGCCAGTCGCAGACATCCACGACAAATTGATAGATCAACGTTTATCTTTTGCTCCAGTAGTCGACAAGAACGGAATCCTCGTTGGTGCCATCACCCGCAAGGGTGCTCTACGCAGCACTATTTACGCTCCAGCGACTAACGCAAATGGTCAGTTTTTAACGTCAGTCGCTGTCGGCATTAATGCTGATCCAGCCAAGCGCGCCAGGGCTTTAGTTGCACTCGGCGTTGACGTGCTTGTGATCGACACTGCACATGGTCATCAAGACCGAATGTTGCGGGCAATCGAAGCTGTCCGATCAGTTGCGCCGACGACCACCATTGTCGCGGGCAACGTCGTCACTCGGGAAGGCACTCGTGATTTGATAAATGCCGGAGCTGACATTGTGAAAGTCGGAGTTGGACCCGGAGCAATGTGTACTCCTCGCATGATGACTGGTGTAGGTCGCCCACAGTTCAGTGCCGTACTGGAGAGTGCAGAGATGGCTCGTTCGATGGGCAAACATGTGTGGGCCGATGGCGGAGTACGTTTCCCTCGCGACGTTGCACTCGCCGTGGCAGCCGGAGCAGCCAACGTGATGTTTGGTTCATGGCTTGCGGGCACATATGAGTCAGCAGCAGATACATTGCGCGATACAGAAGGTCGTTTGTACAAGGAAAGCTTCGGCATGGCGTCAAATCGTGCCGTGAAGAACCGTACGCGTAGCGAGTCTGCAGTCGAACGTGCTCGTAAAGAGTTGTTTGAAGAGGGCATCAGCACATCGCGCATGTATCTCGATCCGGTACGACCAGGCGTTGAAGACATCATCGATCAAATTGTTGCTGGTCTTCGATCATCGTGCACGTATGCAGGTGCAGCCGATATTGAACAGTTCCACGAACGCGCCGTTGTAGGCGTACAGAGTTCAGCGGGATACGACGAAGGTCGACCTCTCGGCACTAGTTGGTAATTGTGCGAGTCATCGCCATTGATGGACCTGCTGGTGCAGGAAAGTCCACAGTTGCGAGGGAGGTGGCTCGCGCAACCGGTCTCCAGTATCTGGACACCGGCGCTATGTATCGATGCGTAGCGTTATCTGTTTTGCGCCAACACATTGATCCATTTAACGAAGAAGCCGTTGGTCATGTTGCCCGTTCCGTTTCTATTGACGTCCAAGGCGTCCGAGCATTTCTAGATGGCGTAGATGTCTCTGCAGAAATCCGCACGCCGGAGATCTCGAACACAGTGTCGATCATTGCTGCGCATACGCCCGTTCGTGATGCCATGCGCATGCAACAACGCCAGTGGATAGAGACAAATGGAGGTGGTGTCGTAGAAGGCCGAGACATCGGGACCGTTGTATTTCCTGATGCCGTGCTGAAGGTTTTCTTGTGGGCTTCACCTGAAGTGCGAGCGACAAGGCGAGTGGATCAAACAGGCGACGACTTTGACGAGGTAGTTCGAAACATTACGGAACGTGACCGCATCGACTCCACCCGATCTGATTCGCCTTTGCGTCCTGCTGATGATGCCGTGTCCCTGAATTCTAGTTCAATCGCAGTAGGAGATGTGGTCGCCACAATCGTGCAACACTTTCAAGAGAGAGACGGGAGATAGCGATGGCTGGTGTCGACACCTATATGGCGGGAGATTCTCGATTCAGTCGGACGTTTTATTCTGTTATTCGATTCATCGTGGTTGGTGTTTCAGTTTGTTACACCCGCACCAACGTGGTGGGAAAGCACAATATTCCAACTACTGGAGCTTTCCTTTTGGCACCGATACATCGATCAAACATCGATACGCCTCTTGCTGCCTATGTAACGTCTCGTCGCCTCAGATTCATGGGCAAGGATTCCATTTGGAAGTTTGCGCCCATTGGTTGGGTGCTTTCCGCGCTTGGCGCGTTTCCTGTTACCCGTGGAAGTGCAGATCGTGAAGCGTTGAAACGTTGCATCGCTGTTCTAGAGGCGGGGGAACCACTGGTTTTGTTTCCAGAGGGAACTCGTCAGTCTGGTCCGATTGTGCAACCGTTATTTGACGGCGCTGCATATGTTGCGGTGAAAGCAGGTGTACCCATCATTCCCGTTGGTATTGGTGGGTCCGAACGCGTAATGCCGAAAGGTTCAAAAATGATTTATCCACGCAAGTGTGTGCTTGTAGTGGGAGAGCCGATCTTTGCGCCGATTGATGAAGCAGGTAGAGTCCCTAGATCTGCGGTGAAGGATGTGACTTCTCGTTTGTTCGATGATTTGCAGCGTCTTTTTGATGAGGCGCAGCTCCTTGCCGGGACACCCAACGAGTTACCTGATTAATTAGCCAACAAGTTTTGCATCAGTTTCACCAGCTTCACTGGATCTTCTGAACCGCACATT
>JAPKZX010000128.1 GCA_026393575.1 Actinomycetota bacterium | reverse complement strand
TTAATGGTTGGCCGACTACTGGTTACTTGGAACAAGCGCATCCGTTACAGCAGGCGATTACTGCAACTATTGCTGATGTCACTGGCAAAGATGCTTCTGCAATTGGAGTAGATGGTTGTGGTGCGCCGGCCCATGTCATTGAACTTGTTGGTATGGCTCGTGCGATGCGCGCAATGGCGACTGGTGAAGCAGGGGATTCTGGACTTCAGATTTATGCAGCGATGTCGCAGTTCCCGTTTATGGTGGGCGGCACTGGTCGTGATGTCACCACAATTGTTTCTGCGGTGCCTGGTCTATTCGCAAAAGATGGTGCAGATGCGGTGTACGTGGCAGGCATGCCAGATGGGCGAGCAGTGGCACTGAAGTTGTCGGATGGCTCGGGACGTGGAACCCCCACTGTGCTTCTTGCTGCATTACACAAGTTGGGTATTGATGTTTCGGCAGTGCCAGAAAGCATTGTTGAAGTGGTGTACGGACACGGCAAGCGCGTGGGTGAAGTTCGCGCAATCGGGTTTGATGCGTAATGGCTATTCCATTTGTCCCCCGAATAGATGACGCACCAGTCATCGATCCGGGCCCAATCCTTGATTCGCATCGTGATGCACTGGTTCGTGCTCTCGATGGTCGAAATGTTGTCGGCATTGTTGTTACCCATTGCCACTCAGATCATTCACCTTTAACGGAGTGGTTACACAAAGAGACTGGTGCCACCAGATTCGCAATCGGCCCACATCGTGTGTACGAGGGTTTTGTTGAAGAAGACGACCATGATCCAAGTGAAGATGATCCTGATGAGAAGAAACCAGAATCCGACGAGGAAAAAGAAACCATCGATATGGCCTTTACGCCGGATTATGCAGTGGTTGATGGCGAGCGGTTTTTTGCGACTGATCAATTCTCGTTAACAGCTGTTGCAACGCCCGGGCATACATCGAATCACCTGTGTGTTTCCATGGATGCAGAGAACGCGCTCTTTACGGGTGACCATGTGATGGGTTGGTCAACCACGGTTGTCTCGCCACCCGATGGCGATATGCGTCAGTACTTCGAGAGTATGCAAAAAGTTATTGCACGCACCGACAGCATCTTGTGGCCAACTCATGGTGGCCCTGTCACAGAACCAGCACCATTCTTGGCTGCGTATTACGAACATCGCTTAGAGCGGGAACGACAAATCATTGAACAAATTGCAATTGGCAATAACACAATTCCTGGAATTGTAAAAGTGTTGTACGCATCTGTGAACAAGCAGCTGCATCGTCCAGCACGGCGCAGTGTGTGGTCACATCTTCGCAAACTTGTGGAAGATGGTGTCGTACAAACTGCAGATGGTGGTCTGCCACGCCTTCTTGGCGAGTACGTGTTGACGAACTAGTCGTCTTTTTTCTTGCTGCGCAAGCGAATCACAAATCGAACAAGGCGATCTGTCACCAGTGTGAACAGGATGACCAAAATGGTGAACCACCACAGTTGGACATTGTGTGCCTTGTAGACCAGAAAGTTAACTTCGACCCGTGCGGTGTTGAATGCAATGAGGAGAAGAACTATTCCACCCATCACAATGGCTGCAACAGTGACTAACCCAGCGCTTGCTTCCTTTTTCGGTGCCTCTTCAGTTTTATCTTTCATGGGCATCCTTTCGCTTGGTGAGAACTCTATGTCAAGTGGAAGTCCACGATGGGAACTACTTCACAGCTCCAGTGGGGAGTGTCTGCGGATCAAACAGAGCAAAGAAATCTTTAGTGGAGTTGGTGAGGTGTCTATCTGGGTCGCCCATGCGCGTATCAATGATGCGACCCTTGCGCTCCGATTTTCCAAAATCTGAATACGTTGCAAAGAACGGCCATGTGCCATTGATGTCTAGTTCCATACCCACCTTGCAACCAAGCACAACGAGAGTGTCGGCGAGCATTTTGATGTTTACTTTTCCAACGGCGACAAACATGATGT
>JAPKZX010000068.1 GCA_026393575.1 Actinomycetota bacterium | reverse complement strand
TACACAGTAAGAACTGCAGCTGAGATCAACTGCTGCAAGATGAGGGATTCACGGCCTTCTTCAAGCGACTCGATTTCAACTTTTCCACCAGTGGAAGAAGCAAGAGCATCAAGGTCGCTCACACGTGGCGCTACATCTTTTTCGCCAGCACGCAATGCGCGACGCACTGCGTTTGCACTGAGAATTTCAAAGTTTGAAACACTAAGCCGAACACTCACACCGCTGCGCTGATTGACGTGGCTGCTGCTTCGTGCTTGGTGCGAGAACGTTGCGATGATTCGCTCCATAAATGCAGGCATAGTCACAGTGACGTCACCAATTGAGGCAGGTCGTGATTCCTGACGCATGATTGCGATTTCAGTTTCCACTTCCAACGGATAGTGCGTGCGAATCTGGCTTCCGAAACGGTCTTTCAATGGCGTAATAATGCGGCCACGGTTGGTGTAATCCTCTGGGTTTGCAGAAGCAACCAGCATGACATCGAGTGGAAGACGAATCTTGTAGCCGCGAATCTGCACGTCACGCTCTTCAAGAACGTTCAACAAACCCACTTGGATTCGCTCTGCAAGGTCTGGCAATTCGTTGATTGCGAAAATGCCGCGGTTTGTGCGCGGAACTAATCCGTAATGCAAAGTGAGTTCGTCACTCAGGTAACGACCTTCTGCAACTTTGATGGGGTCCACTTCACCAATGAGGTCAGAAATTGATGTATCTGGTGTTGCAAGTTTTTCGCCGAATCGCTCACTGCGATGTACCCATGCAATGGGAGTGTTGTCACCTTCTGCAGCAAACAAGTCGCGTGCGTGTCGTGAGACCGGGTTGTACGGATCATCGTTGATTTCACTGCCAGCAACAATGGGCATCCACTCGTCGAGCAAATCTGTGAGCGAACGAATCATGCGTGTCTTTGCCTGTCCACGCTCTCCAAGAAACACCACGTCGTGTCCGGCAAGCAAGGCGTTCTCTAGTTGAGGCATCACGGTGTGTTCGTACCCCATCACGCCTTCAAACAGCGGCAGGCCAGCTGCAATGTTGCGCACGGCGTTCTTGCGCAATTCCTCCTTGATAGGCAGTGACTGCCAGCCAGAGGCCCGTAGAGCCCCCAGGGTGGTTGGCAAGGACTCAGGGACAGCAGGAATGGTCATAGATGCGACAGTACCCCGAGAGCCCTCGGAAGCCCCTAGGCAGAGAAAGGCTTATGGGGCTTGAGATTATTACTGTCATACTGCTAGTTGTTTTACTGTCGTCTTACCAGTATTATGGGTGCATGTCTGAATTACTCAATATTGAAGAACTGCTGACGGCAGTGCACGAAGCCACGGCACATCTCGCTGTTGGCGACGAGCGCATCGCACAACAATTCACCGAACGAAACGTGCGTTATTACGTGACTCTCGGCGTTGTACGACCACCCTTGCGCGCCGGTGGAAAGTCCATGTGGACAACTGACCATGTGAAAGATCTTGTCCGCGTTCGTCGTGCACAAAGCGCTGGGCAGTCACTAAAGAAGATTGGCCCACCACCAATGCGTGACGAGATCCCCACTTGGAAAGTGGCAAACGTTGGTGCTCACCGCGCCATCGTTGTGAATTCCATGATGAAGCCCGCTGCACAAGCAGACGGTTGGGCATTTCAGATTTCTCACAACATCCAACTCAGTGGATTCACACATCGTTTGCCCACTCAAGAGGAAATCCAGCGAGTAACTACCGCGCTATCTGCGCTTATTTCATTCACCGACGAATCATCAACTGAACAATAAAAAGGACCCCAACATGACTATCACTACATACAAAGAACAAGAACTTCCAGGCATCAGCCTCACCACCGGTGACACAGAATTCCCTGTCACTGCAATTGACATCAACGGCTCTGTTGACGGCGACGGCGTTATATGGACCGTCGAAGCAACTTTTGAGAACCCACTTGATACACCTGCCGAAGCAGTGTTTACTCTCCCACTGCCTGTTGGTGGTGCCGTGAAGGGCATGACGATGAAGATCGGCGATCGCGAAGTTGCCGCCGAGATTAAGGAACGCGAAGCAGCTCGTATTGAATACGAAGAAGCAAAAGAACAAGGCCACTCTGCTGCAATTGTGGAGCAAGAACGCGCTGAAATCTTCACGATCACTGTTGGCAACATTCACCCAGGCGAAGCAATCTCAGTTGTTCTTGAAATCCACGATCGCGCTGCCATCGACGGAACTAAAGCTTCACTTCGATTCCCCACAATGATCAAAAAGCGCTATACGCCTGCTGGAGTTCCTGATGTGTCCACCATTACTCCCCCACGCCGCACGGGCCGTTCGCCACTTCGCGCAACTGTGGCCATTTCATTTTCCGAACCAGCAAAAGATTTGATCTGCGAAACAGTTCCATCAGCACAAATCACCCCTACCCATGTTTCAATCAATGACTTTGGCCTTACCGGCGACATCATTTTGCACTGGACTATCCCTGCTGCAATTGCGCGCGCAAAGTGGGTTGCCGATGCCTCCGATCCGACAATGGGCACGTTGGAAGTGAACATTCGTGTGGAAAAAGACAAGACGTCTGTTCGTCGTCGCAAAGCTGTGCAAATCATGTTCGACCGTTCGGGGAGCATGAGCGACCACTACATCGAGTGGGCACGACGCATTACTGAAGATCTCATTGCTTCACTCACCGACGAAGACCTCATTCACATTTTGACTTTTGATAGTTCAATTGATGCTTTTGATGCCACGAGCCACGGATTTGTTCCAGTCAGTCGCACAGTGAAACAACAACTGCAAAAAGAACTTGCGATGATCACAGCACGCGGCGGCACAGACCTCACTGGTGCGATCACAACAAGTGGCGCTGCTCTTGCAACTCTCGCTGATCGAGATGATGACGCAGACATTGACCGTATTGCTGTCCTCATCACCGACGGTGCATACGGTGACGAAGCAACCGCCGTGCATCATCGCGAAAAACATCTTGCTGGAGCGCGCGTGATTGCAGTTGCGATCGGAGAAAACGCCAACGGATTCTTGGAGACTCTGGCGGCCAATGGTGTGTGCACATATGTGTCATCGCCAGAGGGTCTCGCCGAGGCCTCTGCAAAAGTAATGAGCCGCGTTGCAACAGCTGCACACTCGAAAGCTCGATTGGAAGCAAAAGGATTAGCGAACCAAGCTCCAGCCCACGCTCCTGATATCTACCCGGAAACAATTGTGACGCTCAGCGGCCGTATGCCACGCCCACAACCAGGTGATGAAGTAGTTGTGAACGCTGATAGTGGACATGTCGTCACACTTCCCATCGCCATCAGCACCGACGGATCAGTTACAACTCGTTGGGCAAGCCAGCACATCAAATCTCTTGACTACGAGATGATGTCATCTGATTTTTCTGGAGACGTTGTAAGCGATCGCGAAAAACTCGAGGCACTGATCGTGGAAATGTCTGTGAAATACAAAGTGTTGTCGAAGTACACCGCATGGCTTGCGATCGACCGCTCACGCACCACCGACCAAGTGATCGTGCGCACGTTGGTTCAACCTGTCTACGAGGCCTTCGACTCGTTTGCTGGCGCGGTCCTGTTCCAATCTGCGCTAATTGTGGACCGCTCAAGCTCTATCCGCCCATTGGTCGTGAACTCCATGGCACGGGACAGCATGGATTCATTCTCCGACTCAAGCGGCTTCATTTCGTTCGGGCGCAAACTGGGCCTCGACATGTTGAACACGTTGATCCCGTACCTCGAGGCAATGCTGGAAACGTTGGCTAATGGCGGCTCAATAGACCCCGACCAATGGGTCGAACTGAACGATGCAATCGACTATTGGTTGGGTGAAGTTAAACCGACGGCGTTAGGCGTTCGAACATTCAACAAGATCAAGAATCGCATGGTAAAAGTTCAGGAGTCCGAACAGTCATCGGCCAAGGCTCAAGCCAAGGCAGCAAGAAACCTCATTGCTGTCATTACTGAATCACAAAACGCGGCCGGCTCACGCAACTCATGGACCGAGGATTTCTAGGAACCCCCAAGAATTAGCCGCGAGCCAAGTCCTTACGGTTTGAGAACTTGGCTTTGCGGTAGTCCTTGTGCATCAGCGCGATGACATCGATGCTGATCTCTTTCGGACATGCTGCTTCGCACTCACCGTGGTTAGTGCATGAACCAAAGTGCTCATCCATTGTTTCCACCATGGCTTCAGCGCGTGAGTAACGCTCTGCTTGGCCTTGAGGCAAACGATTGAGGTGAGCAATTTTGGCACCGGTGAACAAGTTGGCCGCACCGTTTGGACACGCAGCAACACATGCACCGCAACCAATGCACTCTGCTGAGTCCATTGCGGCATCAGCTATCACTTTTGGAATTGGAATGAGGTTTGCGTCTGGCGCACCACCGGTATCTGCGGTGATGTAGCCACCAGATTCAATGATGCGGTCAAATGCAGAACGATCAACCATGAGGTCTTTAATCAGCGGGAACGCTGATGCGCGCCATGGCTCAACAGTGATGGTGTCATTGCTCTTGAACTGACGCATGTGCAACTGGCAAGTAGCGGTTCCACGTTGTGGGCCGTGTGCTTGACCATCAATCATGAGTGAGCACGTGCCACAGATGCCTTCACGGCAGTCGTGGTCGAACACAACAGCTTCTTTACCTTCGTGGACGAGTTTGTCGTTCAAGATGTCGAGCATCTCTAAGAACGAAGCTTCATCGGTGATCTCGTCGATGACGTGATTCTCAAAGTTGCCTTTTACGTTTGGTCCGGCCTGACGCCAGATGCGCAATGTGATGTTCTTCAGATGATTACTCACTTGTAGCTCCTTGTGGCGAGGTGAACTTCTTCAAATTCAAGTTTTTCAACGTTGAGGTTTGGCTTCATTGGGTCGCCGCCCCACTCCCATGCAGAAACATGGCAGTAGTTGTCGTCGTCGCGAAGTGCTTCTCCATCATCGGTCTGGAATTCAGCGCGGAAGTGACCGCCGCAGCTTTCCTTACGATCGAGGGCGTCCTGACACATCAACATTCCCAATTGGAAGAAGTCGTCGACTCGACCAGCCTTTTCAAGCGTTTGGTTCATGCTCTCGCCACTACCGGTGACGCGCAGGTCTTTCTTGAATTCTTCGTACAACGCTGGAATTTCAGACAATGCCTTTTCAAGACCCTGTTCTGTGCGCTCCATGCCGCAGTAATCCCAAATGATTTTTCCAAGTTCACGATGGAAGAAGTCTGGAGACTTTGTTCCACCAGCAGCGAGGTAGCCATTGAAACGCAAACGCGCTGCTTCTTCTGCCGCTTTGAACTCTGGGTGATCAGTACCAGGAATCGCCTTGTTCAACATTGGTGCCAAGTAGTTACCGATTGTGTACGGCAAAACGAAGTAACCATCTGACAAACCTTGCATGAGCGCAGATGCACCCAAACGGTTAGCACCATGGTCAGAGAAGTTGGCTTCTCCGGCTGCATACAAACCTGGAATGTTTGTCATGAGTTCGTAGTCAACCCATAGGCCACCCATTGTGTAGTGGCTCGCTGGATAGATACGCATTGGCTGCTCATATGGATTCTCGCCGGCGATGCGTTCATACATCTGGAACAAGTTGCCATAACGCTCTTCTACAACTTCGCGACCGAGGCGCTGGATTGCATCAGCAAAGTCGAGATACACACCATTTTTCTTTGGACCAACGCCAAGACCTTTATCGACTGCACGCTTTGCTGCACGCGATGAAATGTCGCGTGGTGCCAAGTTGCCAAACGATGGGTACAAACGCTCAAGGTAGTAGTCACGCTCATTCTCGGGCACCTCGTGTGCAGGACGTGTCTCATCTGGATTTGTTGGAACCCACACGCGACCGTCATTACGCAGCGACTCTGACATCAAAGTCAACTTTGATTGGCTGTCATCGCTTTGTGGAATACATGTTGGGTGAATCTGTGTATAGCAAGGGTTCGCAAACAACGCGCCCTTACGATGCGCACGCCATGCTGCAGTGACGTTGCACGCCATTGCATTGGTTGACAAGAAGAAAGCGTTTCCGTATCCGCCAGTTGCCAACACAACTGCGTGAGCAGCATGTGATTGGAGTTCACCGGTCACAAGGTCGCGAACAACAATGCCTGACGCATGTCCATCGATAACGACGATGTCAATTAATTCGGTGCGGTTGAACAAACGAATGCCACCAAGACCTACTTGACGAGAGAACTGCTGATATGCACCCAACAAAAGCTGTTGACCAGTTTGACCGCGTGCATAGAACGTACGGCTTACTTGAGCACCACCAAATGAACGGTTGTCTAACAAACCACCGTATTCACGGGCAAAAGGAACACCTTGAGCCACCATTTGGTCAATGATGTCGACGCTGTTTTCCGCAAGACGATGCACGTTTGCTTCACGTGCGCGAAAGTCGCCACCTTTGACGGTGTCGTAGAACAAACGATGAATGCTGTCGCCGTCACCCTTGTAGTTCTTCGCGCCGTTGATACCGCCCTGGGCCGCAATGGAGTGCGCACGACGTGCAGAGTCATGAAATGTAAACGCATCGACTTGATATCCGAGTTCGGCAAGTGTTGCTGCAGCGGAAGCACCAGCAAGACCGGTACCCACCACAATGACTTTGAACTTGCGCTTGTTGTTGGGGTTCACCAACTTCATGTTGTCTTTGTAGCTATTCCATTTGTCGGCCATCGGGCCAGCAGGAATTTTGCTATCGAGTTGAACTGTGTTTTTTGCTAGGAGATCATCTGTGAGGCTCATTGGGTTCTTCTTTCTTCAGAGCGATGGGTCAGCCGACAACGCCGGCCATGACGGCGATAGGGAATGAAACGTTTCCGACAACAACAAGTGCGGCAAAGCCAGTGGCAAATGCGCGACGCCATGTGTTGAAGCGAGGGTTATTCCAACCAAATGATTGGAAAATGCTCCAGGCACCGTGGAACAAGTGAATGCCCAACAGCACGTTTGCGAATACATAGAACAACGCAACAGGTGTGCGGCTGAACGAGTGCACCACACTTGCGTACACAGCCTTGACTGACTCTTCATCTCCCGAGTGCGCCACCATCTCGCCGACTTGAGAGTTAACGACTCCAAAAGTCAAGTCTGCAAGGTGCCACACGATGAACGCCAGGATTACTAATCCGGACATGCGCATTGTGCGACTTGCAAAGTTCGCAATCTGATAGTCACGCTTGCTCTGGTATTTCACGGGTCGTGCATGACGATTCATGACGGTGAGTGAATACGCGGCATGCAGGTGCAAGAACAACATCGAGATGAGTCCGCCGCGAAGAATCCACAAAACCCATCCCTTGGGTGCCAGTGGGTACAAGAGTGTTTGCAAAAAGTGCGCGTAATGATCGAGGTCTGCTGCACCTGCGTACATCTTCAGGTTCCCAATCATGTGGAAAAGGACAAATCCCATCATTGCGATGCCGGTGGCGCCCATGACGTACTTCTTGCCCACCGCGGTGGAATAGAGGTCGAGAAGGAACGGACGCCGCTTCTTCTTGGCAGTAGCGGTCCCTGTGACGGGGCCTCTCTGGCTCGTGACTATCTGTGCCATATTTGGACTCCTTGCCGACTGGTCCACCCAGTGGTGCAATTGCACTTCAAACGGTACCCCCCAAGCCCCCCTGGGCACCAACTTGACCATTTCGTATCTGAGTGCCGTTTTTCACTACTCTTGCAATGTTCCATACAGAGGCCACCAAAACTTGGTGGCCCAAAACATGCCAGGAGACAATTTCCGTGTCAGGAATATTTGCAGCAGAAGGCGGGTACCAGGAATTCGTACTCAAGGGCGGAGAATGGGCGGTGTTGTGGCTTTCGGCTGCTTCAGCGATCCTTGCTATCGCCGTTGGGTTCTATCTTGCCCGTTTAGTAATGGCGGCCGACGAAGGTACGCCGAAGATGAAAGAGATCGCCTTGGCGATTCAAGAAGGCGCAAATGCCTACTTGAAGCGTCAGTTCAAGACGATCGTCATGATTCTCGTTCCCCTTGCAGCGATCGTGTTCATCACGTCCACTGCAATCATGAAAGGTGAAGGCATGGAGGCAACGGAAGCGTTGTCCTTTATGCAAGCCGGAATCTGGCGAACCGTTGCGTTCATCCTCGGATGTGCAGCTTCTGGTTTCACCGGTTACATCGGTATGACCCTTGCGACTCGCGGAAACGTGCGTACGGCAGCAGCCGCACTCACGGGTTCAATGCCAAAGGCACTCACCGTTGCGTTCCGCACAGGTGGCGTAGCCGGCATGTTCACCGTTGGTCTCGGACTTATCGGCGCAACTGGAATCATCATGTTGTTCCAAAACACGTCAAGCGTGATTCTTGTTGGTTTTGGTTTTGGTGGCTCACTCCTCGCGCTGTTCTTGCGCGTTGGTGGCGGCATCTTTTCCAAGGCAGCCGTCGTTGGCGCTGCCTTGGTGGGCATAGTTGATGCAGGAATTCCTGAAGACGACCCACGTATCCCAGCAACAATCGCTGACAACGTTGGTGACAACGTTGGTGACTGTGCAGGCATGGCCGCTGACCTTTTCGAGAGTTACGAAGTAACACTCGTTGCATCAATCATTCTTGGTGTTGCAGCGTTTAACTCAATTGGTTTGAACCCAGCAATGGGACTCGTATTCCCACTCGCAGCGCGCGCCATTGGTGTTATCGCATCAATCTTTGGTGTGTTCGCAGTAAAGGCAAAAGAGGGCGAAACAGATGCATTGAAGCCAATCAACAAGGGTTTCCTTGTTGCTGGATCACTCACACTTGTGGGAACACTTGCACTTTCACTTGCTTATGTTGGAAACGAAAAAGGCACAGCCGGCGAAGGCGTCGAGCTTTTGGGCGGCGCAGGCTGGAGAGTCTTTGGTGCAGTTGCAGTTGGACTCGTACTAGCGCAACTCGTCAGCCGTCTCACCGAGTACTACACCGCAACCCATCATGGTCCTGTAAAGGAAATTGCAGAGTCAGCAGAAACTGGCCCAGCAACCGCCATCTTGTCGGGTACCGCATACGGTCTTGAATCAAGCGTGTACGCAGTAATCGCAATCGCAATCGCGATTGGTGTGGCATTGGCACTTGGCGGCGGAAACCTTACGTTCTCGCTCTACCTCGTTGCTTTGTGCGGCATGGGCATGTTGGCAACAACAGGCGTGATCGTTTCGGAAGATACGTTCGGACCAGTGTCTGACAATGCTGCAGGTATTGCAGAAATGTCCGGCGAGTTCCACGGTGAACCACAAAAGATCATGGTTGCTCTCGACGCAGTGGGTAACACCACTAAGGCTGTAACAAAAGGATTCGCAATCGGATCTGCTGTAATTGCTGCAGTTGCATTGTTTGCTTCATTCATTGAAACCGCTGGTGCAGAACTCTTGATCAAGGCTGAGAACTTGGCCGATGGTGTGTTCAAGG
>JAPKZX010000084.1 GCA_026393575.1 Actinomycetota bacterium | reverse complement strand
TGGAGACTCAAGATCCGAGGTTTTGTTGAGACCAAGGAGAATTTTCTGCAAGAGCTCATTTGAATTGCCAGATGATGTGTCTCCCACTTCAAATGGGAAAGCGCCATTCACGGGGTGTCCATCGGCGCTCACGACACGCCACACCGCTACATAAACACCATCGTCTAGTACAGGCAATTGTGCAGAGACAATCGAAATGTCCGAATTGGAACGAACGGTCTTTTCAATGTTTACTTCTCGTTGCTTGCTATCAAAAAGTCTGATGTCACCAAAGTTTGCTTCGACGTCCTCATTGAAATCCAACCGAATCTCTGGAGGCGAATCAGCGACTACGGATGATGGGCTTGGCGTAGACGAATCGAGAATTGCGTGAGCACTTGCAGACGACGGAGAAAGAGACAACAGACATGCAATAGCAGCGACAAATGAAACAAGACTCGCAATGATTCGCCTTCTCATAGCCCTGGGCCCTTCGGTAGACCCTCGACATCAATGCGTTGTAATAACCAAGCTAAGCGCAACTTCTCATTCAATTTCATTGCATCTGCCGGCAACTGAGTCAGACCCATGGGGTGACTCGCCGCCCATGCCATTTTCTGGCGCTCCAATTCACGACGTACATACAAGTCGGGCCACTCTTCGTATGTGTAACCAATATTGAGATCGACGAGGTGTACAAGACATTCACGCCAACGCAAGAACGGCAGTTCATGCATCGCCACGATTGTCCCCGATGCGAATCTTCCGGTGTGATTCCACATCTCGAAAGTTGCTCTTGCCCATGCACCTTCGAGTGCATAAATCGCACTCCGCAATTCCTTCACATGTTGTGCTGGTTCCCATTGAGATGCTTCATCTATGCCACGTTGGCGAGCATCAGCGCCACCTGGATACTGATCTCCCACTTCTCCACGTGATGAACACTCCATGAGATGCACAAAACTCAATGCGTTCCTCGTGAGATGACCAAGCAATGTGCCACGACTCCACCCTGGCAATGCACATGGTTCGAGAAATGCAGACGCATCCATCTCATCAACGATGCCGAGCAAACGTCGATGTGTCGCAGCGAGGCCTTCAATACATGCATCTAATTGTTTTGCATCTAGAGGCGTCGGCACACCCCCACCGTACTACGGGTGTATTTTTCCTAGAAAACGGACGTTCTATTGGGAACAACAATGATTGTTCCGTCTGATTCGCGATGGACGCGAACCGACACGCCGTAGAACTCACCCAGTGTTTCGGGCCGTAGTACTTCTTCAGCCACACCCTGGGCAACAACATGACCCGCGTGCATCAGGATGAGTCGGTCGGAATAGATACCGGCAAGTGTGAGGTCGTGCATTGCGGACACCACAGTGAGGCCATGCTCCTTGCGTAATTTGTCAACAAGTTCGAGTGCTTGTTGTTGATGACCAATATCAAGCGCGCTCGTTGGCTCATCTAACAACAAGATGGGTGCTTCTTGCGCAATCGCGCGTGCAATTACCAAGCGTTGACGTTCACCACCAGACAGCGTGTCAACATCGCGAGTTGCTAACTCATGTAAGTCAAGTCGATCGATGACATCTTGCACCATTGAATAATCAAGAACGGATTCGCTGCCGAAATGCGTGACAAACGGATTGCGGCCCAACAAGACATATTCCGCACCGGTCATGCCAGATGGCAGTACGGGAGATTGCGGTACATACGCAATGAGTTGGGCGCGTCGACGAGATGAACGCGCCGATAACGGTGAACCGTCAACAAGAATTCGACCTGTGTGTGGGACAACGCCAGCAATAGAACGCAACAATGAAGACTTACCTGCACCGTTAGGGCCAATAATGCACAACCACTCTCCTGGCTTCACTGTGTCGTTAAACGGCGCCACAGCTTGACGGCCGCTGTATGCAACCGAAACCTGATCAAAAGCAAGAGATGTCATTGTGCAGTCTTTCGTGCGCGAAGGATGAGTAAGAAAAAGGGAGCACCAAGAAATGCAGTCACCACTCCGATGGGGGTTTCTGCTGGGTTATCTAGAACGCGTCCGGGGATGTCGGCCAAGATAAGAAACGCAGCGCCAAACAATAACGACACAGGAAGAACAACGCGATACGAGGTACCAACGATGAGTCGAACAGCATGGGGCACGATGATGCCAACAAATCCAATGAGTCCACTCACTGCAACTACCGACGCTGTCCCCAAAGTGGCTGCAATCACAACTACCAAGCGAACTCGCGACACATTGACACCGAGAGCAGACGCTTCGTCATCGCCGACACGTAGAACATCCAACAATCGCCGATGCAACAGCAGTGCGATGGTGGACAGAACGACGTACGGGATAACTAGACGCACGTCGCCCCACGTGGCACTGGAGAGCCGACCAAGTATCCATGAATACACCTGACGAACTACGTCTGAATTGCGTTGTAACAAAAATGTTTGGGCTGCTGTTGCTAGCGACGTGACTGCAACACCCGACAACACAAGGCTTGTGGAGCTACGCTCACCTTTCCCGGTCGTACCCACTAGATATGTGGCAAGTACCGCAATCAGGCCGCCGATAAACGCCGCTAATGGAAGCGGGTCTATCCACCATGTAGACGTTCCCGAACGATTCACGGTGATAACGATGGTTGCGCCAAGACCAGCACCCGCGGCGACTCCCAACAGGTACGGATCCACCAATGGGTTTCTAAAGACCCCTTGGTAACTAGCACCAGCAATGGACAATGTGGAACCAACTAGTGCAGCAAGCACAACACGAGGTGCGCGAATTTGCCACACGATGGACCAGTCAGTGTCTGTGAGGCCACTGTGAATACTGAAGAACGGCAAGCGATTAATGAGTTCGAGAGGAACGCGCCACCATGCAGGACCGGCAGGCCCAATCATGACTCCCACTAGCAACGAGCACACAAGAAGAAGGGAGGCAAGCGCTATCCACCACTTCCCTGCATTCTCGTGACTCGTTGCCGTGGAATTCATTTGTATTTACTTCGCGGCGTTCTTTTTCAACATGGCTGTGTGAGCCGCGCCGAATTGTTCGATGAGATCCACAATGCGTGGCCCCCAACGAGATGCAACGTCATCGTCAAGTTCGATGATGTTGTCACCCTTTACCGCACTGATGCCTGACCATCCGGCTCGCGCTTTCACGGTTGCAGCAGATTGTTGACAGCACTTTGTATCTGCCAGAAAGATGATCGAGGGATCCGCTTTCACAATTGCTTCTGCGCTGAGTTGTGGATAGTCGTTTCCTTCTTCCACACCATCAGCAATGCTCACCATGCCGAATTGCTTTAGCAACGCACCCACAAATGTGTTTGAAGTAACGCTGTAATAGGTGTTGTCTAGTTCGTAATACACGCTGGAGGCATCAGTAGGCGCCACATCGGGTACCACTGCATCAATTCGCTTCGTCATATCTGCAACTAATGCTGACGCTTCGGAGGAACGCCCAGTGAGTTCGCCGAGCTCATTGATTTGCTTGTACACGTCGTCGATGCTTGCTGCAGCAGCACCAGTCCACACGGTAATTTTGCGACTTGAAATCGATTCCAATTGTTCAGTGATCTTGTTCATGTCATTTGAGATAAGAACAACGTCTGGCTCATACGCAAGAATCGCTTCAACACTTGGTTCGTAAGCGGAAATCTTGGTGACTTTGCTCGAGACTTCTGCTGGATACGTACTCAGTGAATCCACTGCTACTACTTGGTCACCAGCACCAATTGCGTACAACATCTCTGTTGCCGTGGGTGACAAACTCACAATCTTCAGTGCAGCTTCAGGGGCAACAGTGGTATCGGCAGTATCTGTGCCGCTTCCACAGGCTGCAAGTGAGACTGTTGCAACAATTGCTGCAGTAATGACTCGCCAACGCGAGTAACGGATCTTTGACATGGTTCTTCCTCCAAGGAAAATGGAGAAAGAAGAGTGGGTCGAGATAGACCAGCAATTGATGCTCTTCGCGGACCGCCCTTCCTTCGAGGTTCGGTTTTTCGCGCACACAAACAGGCGACCGGAATTGACTGGATCGAATTACTTCGACCAGCATCACCGTTGCGGGACAGTGCCGGAGTTTCACCGGACTTCGCTGGGTTGTGTGCTGTGCGTCTTTTTCAGTGACGCACTAGGCAGACAGTAGCAGATGGTTTACAGAAGACGCACAATTGCGCCGGAACTACTTGACGTAGTCGATAATGCGTTGAATACCGTCGACAAGATCGTCATCACCCAAGGCAAATGAGAATCGCGCGAATCCTGGTGCACCGAAAGCCTCACCAGGAACTATGGCCACATTGACATCGGTAAGAATCATGTCTGCTAATTCCAATGTGCTGTTCGCGGTCTTTCCTTTGATGTCGCGATGCAACAATCCACTGAAATTAGGGAAACAATAAAACGCACCTTGGGGCTCCATGCAAGTGACCCCAGGAATGGTGGACAACATCTTGTGCATGAGTGCACCTCTGCGAGCAAATGCTTCTCTCATCATGTGCACTGCAGAAAGGTCTCCACTTACTGCAGCAAGCGCTGCAACCTGCGACACGTTTGCAACGTTAGACGTGGCATGTGATTGAAAGTTGGTGGCTGCTTTCATGATGTCTTTCGGACCAATCATCCAGCCCACGCGCCAACCAGTCATTGCGTATGTTTTTGCAACGCCGTTCACAATGAGACACTGGTTGGCAAGTTCGGGAACCAATGTGGGCATTGACGTGAACTTGTGCTCGCCGTATGTGAGATGTTCGTAGATTTCGTCGGTGATAACCCACACGTTGTTTTTCACTGCCCACTCGCCAATGGCACGAACTTCAGCTTCTGGATAGACAGAACCACTTGGGTTGTCGGGCGAGACAAACAGCAATACTTTTGTTTTTGGCGTCAGCGCCTTGTCTAGCTGTTCAACTGTGACTCGAAAACCATTTACTTCTTCTGTGTCGATGATGACGGGAACACCACCAGCAAGCGTGACTGCTTCTGGATAGGTGGTCCAAAATGGCGCTGGGCAAATAACTTCGTCGCCCGGATCGCACCTGCAACTGCTTCACGCAATTCTGGAAGACCCGCTGCTGGGGTGTAGCGCTGGTACTTCACTTCGCGGCATGCCTTTACGGCTGCTTCGACGATGTGTTCTGGCGTAGCGAAGTCTGGTTCACCTGCACCGAATCCGATGACATTGAGCCCTTGAGCTTTGAGAGCCTTAGCCTTGGCGTCGACCGCCAGGGTGGCCGATTCGGCAATATCGCCGAGGCGGGCGGAAACACGTCGCAATTCTTGTGGAGCAGGCATATCTGAAAGGATTACATAGTGAGCGATAAGAACCAACTCGATTTTAAAATTCCCCAGCAACTTCTTCCTCTAGACGGCCGATTTGGCTGTGGACCCTCCAAAGTTCGCCCTGAACAGCTTCAGGCAGTCATGTCACGCATGACATCGGTGATGGGCACCTCGCACCGCCAGGCGCCTGTGAAGAACATCGTGGGCTCTGTGCGCGATGGCCTGTCCTCTTTGTTCTCCCTTCCGGCTGGATGGGA
>JAPKZX010000085.1 GCA_026393575.1 Actinomycetota bacterium | reverse complement strand
CCATCCGTTCTCGCTGAGTGGCCGAATGCAATCGTCTTCTGTCCATGCGGAGCGGCTGCCAGCTTTGGCGTGGCGAACTACATAAATAGGCATAGTGCCACCGTAGTCACAGAATCAAGTAACACGCAGGTGAACTTTTAGAGGCAGAATGTGTTCTATGGGTTTCTTTGATCGCAACCGTCAAGACGTAGTGGCAAAAGGGTACGACGAGTCGCGTTTACCTCCGGGCCAATATCTCACTGATCGATTTCCAGTACTTCATGTTGGTGAAGTGCCTACATATGAACCAGGTGAGTGGAACCTAACAATTGGTGGCTTGGTGGACACGCCATATGTGTTGACATTTGAGCAACTCACTGCGTTGCCTTCCATCACGTTGACTACAGACATTCACTGCGTGACAAAGTGGTCCAAGTTCGACACCGTGTGGCGAGGTGTGCGCGTGCGTGATTTGCTCACTGCTGCCGGCGTGCATGAAGAGGGAACACATCTCATGGGTCACGCTGAATTTGGATACACCGCAAATATTCCACTGGATGATGCAACGCGTGATGAAGCACTTGTTGTGTGGGAATTTGATAATCAACCAATCGAACCGATTCACGGCGGTCCAGTGCGATTGTTGATTCCTAATTTGTATTTCTGGAAATCTCCGAAATGGCTTCGCGGTTTAGAAGTAATGAATGTTGATAAGCCAGGTTTTTGGGAGCGAAACGGTTATCACATGTATGGCGATCCGTTTTTAGAACAGCGCCACTGGGGCGACTAAACGGTGACTACACCGTGGTGATGCACAAAGTGTCGCCAGCAGGAATGGAATCGATTGTCTCGGGGTCTGTGTCGCCGTAGATGGCACCCAACATTCCCTTCACCATTCCGCGTTCGACTGCACAAATCACCGGATGTTCAATTGCAACATCACCAAATGGGCAATGACTTGTGACGATGCGCATCTTGTCGTTCTTGCTGTCGGTGTGTGCAGCAAATCCGTGCGCAGTGAGCGCATCGGCAACTGCTTGAATTGCTGAACGCAAAGAACGATGACCAACAGCAGCGTCGTGTCCGGTGAGACCAGTTGCCATTGCTTTGCCGTAATCGCGTCCGACTTGTTCTGCAATGAGGTGCGCAGTGTCGGGAGGAAGTGCAGCGAGTGCTTTTCCGAGCAATGTGAGAACTAAGTCGTCGGTGCGAACAGAGAATTCAAATTCACTGTCTTTGCTCGCAACGCGATAATGCTTCGACGGGCGACCGACACCTTGTGCCTTTGCGCGCTCGATGGTGACTTCTAAGTACCCACCGGCAGCAAGCTTGTCGAGGTGATGGCGAGCCACATTTGCATGCAATTCGAACTTTTCTGAGATCTGAGTAGCTGTGACACCTTCCTCATGCTCACGGGCATACAGGTAGATGGCTCTGCGTGTGGGGTCGCCAAAAGCAGAGGTCATGGCTGACACGGTGGCAGTAAATGCCTTCGGTGTCATGACGTGGGTAGTGCTCACTTCGGACACGCAGGTATTGTACCTATGGCCGTAGTGCAAAATCCCCCTTTCATTGGAGACCCCATGTCCACAACCACTGTTGAGCAGGTCATCGAGGCCCTTCGCCCCGTCGAAGACCCCGAACTGCATCGTTCCATCGTCGATCTCGACATGGTCCACGACGTTGCTGTCTCTAGCCAGGGAGTCTCGCTCACCGTGACACTCACTGTTGCTGGGTGCCCAATGCGAAACGAAATTACTGATCGCGTCACCAAGGCGTTGACACCACTCACAAGCGGCGGAGGCGTGAGCATCAACTTTGGTGTCATGACCGACGCGCAACGCGAGAAGGTACGCATGATGCTGAACGGCAACCCTGGTGCATCTGCAGGAAGTGGACAAGCACATGGTCACGCCGAAGGTCGCGCAATTCCATTTGCTGCGAAAGATTCAAAGACTCGTCCATTGCTTATTTCTTCAGGCAAGGGTGGCGTAGGTAAAAGCAGTGTCACCACAAACCTTGCAGTAGCTCTTGCTGCGCGCGGTCACACCGTAGGAATTGTGGATGCCGATATTTACGGTTTCTCAATTCCTCGCATGCTTGGTGCAGAACGTGACCCAGTAGTCATCGACGGAATGTTGGTTCCACCAGAGAATTACGGTGTGCGTTGCATTTCCATTGGTTACTTTGTTCCAGAAGGCGAAGCAGTTATCTGGCGCGGACCAATGTTGCACAAAGCACTCGAACAATTCCTTACCGATGTGTTCTGGGATGAACCCGATTACTTGTTGATCGACATGCCACCAGGCACTGGCGACATTGCTCTCAGCCTGAGCCAGTATTTGCCACGTGGTGAAGTGTTCGTTGTAACAACGCCACAAGAAGCAGCACAAAAAGTTGCACGTCTTTCTGCTGCAATGGCAAAGAAAGTCAATCTCACCGTGCGCGGCGTTATTGAAAACATGTCATGGTTCACCGGCGACGACGGCAAGCGTTATGAACTCTTTGGTTCTGGCGGTGGCGCGGAACTGGCGGCGGAACTTGATGTTCCATTGCTCGCTCAAATTCCACTTGTTACGCAATTGCGTGAAGGCGGCGACGACGGTCACCCCATCGCAGCAGTGGCTCCAGAGTCCGAGGCCGGCGCTGCTTTCCATGCACTAGCTGCACAGATTGAAGCAATGAAGCCAAAGAAAGTGTTCAGCAAGGGTCTGAATCTGCTCTGACCTGTACGGTAAGTACACGCCGTTTGCGGCACACCTAGTCACACCATCAACCAATCAGTAGGGAACTCACAGTGGATATTCGTATCGGCATCACACAGGCAGCACGAGAAATTGCTATCGAAATGGACGACGACAAGAAAGTGCGCGACGCGTTGAAGGCGTCGGTAGAGAAGGCTTTGAAGGGCGAGATCGAGACCTTGTGGATCACAGACAAAAAGGGTCGCGACATCGCAATTGCGGCCGCCAAGATTGCCTTTGTCGAAATCGGTACAGGTGACGACGCTCGCCGTATCGGCTTTGGAGACTAAGTAATTTCTGAATGTCACCAGCCTGTGCGACAGGTAGGGCAGACTTGCACGTGAAAGTGAGTGCCCATGTCAACCATTGGTGAACTAGTCCGTCAACACACGGATCTAACAAAAGAGCAAACCACACACCTTGTGAATCTTGTGAGCGAATGGGGAATGCTTGCCGACCTCTGCTTTGCCGACTTGTTGCTCTATGTTCCCATCAAGGATGACAACTGGAAGATTGTGGCGCAGGTACGCGCAGCCACTGGTCAGACTCTGTATCTGGCCGACTTTGTAGGAACTGAGGCATCCAGTTCAGAACGCCCACTTCTCGTAGAGGCATTTCGCACGGGTGAAATTGTTGAAGGCGAAATCTTTGTTGAGGGAATCGAAGAAGATTGCCGAATGATGGGAATTCCCGTCAAGCACGAAGGCCAAGTAGTGGGTGTTCTCACACGTGAATGGTCGCGTCGTACTGGTCGTCAGCCCGGCGAGTTGGAACGCACGTATTTGGAAATGTTTGATCGTTTCGCTGAAATGATTGTGCGCGGAAGTTTTCCGTTTGCCGGTCGCGTTGCGGACTCCAGTGTTGCGCCGCGTGTAGGTGACGGTGCCATTGTTCTCGATCACGACTCGCGTATTCGGTATGCGTCTCCTAACGCCACGTCTGCATTGCATCGCGTCGGCATTAGTGCAAATGCCGTTGGCCAAACACTTGCTGAATTAGGGGTCATCGATTCATCAGTGCGTCAGGCATTCGAACGTGCTGAACCCGTAGTGGAAGAATTCGAACAGACCGCAGACGTCACGTTGCTGACCCGTTGCATTCCCATTGTGAGCGATGTGGACGGAGAGTCTGCGGTGACTGGTGCTGTCATGTTGTTGCGCGATGTCAGCGAATTGCGTCGTCGTGACCGATTGATTTTGTCAAAAGACGCGACCATTCGCGAGATTCATCACCGTGTGAAGAACAACTTGCAGACAATTTCGTCCTTGTTGCGTTTGCAAGGTCGACGTTTGGAATCTGCCGAAGCAAAAGCTGCTGTGGCAGAGTCGGTTCGCCGCATTCGCACCATTGCTTTGGTGCACGAAACGCTGTCTCGCGAACCAGGTGACGATGTTGCATTCATTGAGATCGTGCGCCCACTGCTTCGTCTCGTGGAAGAGAGCCTGCAATCTCCTGATCGACCTATGAAGTTCACCGTGATTGGCGACGGAGGCCGGCTGGCAGCCACTGTGGTGACGCCTTTGTCTGTAGTTCTCACAGAGTTGTTACAAAATGCAGTGGACCACGGTTTCCCAGAGGGCGATGGTGGAGGAAACGTGGTGGTTCTCTTGAATCTTGAAGAGTCCGAACTACATGTGTCAGTCATTGATGACGGACGCGGAATCCCAGAGGGCTTTCAATTGGCCGATGCAACAGGTTTGGGCTTGTCCATTGTTCGCACACTGGTCACTACGGAACTCGCCGGCTCGATTGAGATGCGTCCCGCGCGATCTGAAGAGTTGACTGCTGTGGAGTTATCACCACGTGGTGCGCACACGGGCACCGTTATTTCGTTGATTGTGCCCCTAGAGGCTGAATAACTAGAGAGCGCGTTGGCTGCGAGCGCGTGCTGCGGCTTCGCGACGAATCTGGCGACGCTCGTCTTCAGAGGTGCCACCCCAGATGCCAGTGTCTTGGTTGGTCTCAAGAGCAAAGTCGAGACATTCCACGTTGACGGGGCATTGGCAGCACACAGATTTGGCTTTTGCGATTTGCAAGAGAGCCTGGCCAGTGGTGCCAACAGGGAAAAAGAGTTCGGGATCAGTATCTCGACAAGTGGCTTGGTTTCGCCAGGTGTAGTCGGCGCTTCCAAGAGCTAACGATGACGCGAGGATTGACACGTCGGTTTCCTTCTGTTGGGGTTAGGGCGAGAATCGCGGAACGAATTGTGAGTGGCGAACCACCGAACAGGAACGCTACGAGCGAACTTGGCATCTGACAATGATTCGGGCAAAGTTCCAGTGATGTATTTTGAAATTAATTGTTAGGAGTTGCGAGGAAATGTCAAACGTTCAGGTAATAGCCCACCGAGGGGCGTCTCGGGCAGAACGTGAGAATACGTTGGAAGCATTCCGTCGCGCCGGCCTCATGGGAGCAGACGCAGTTGAACTAGATGTTCGTCGTACTGCAGACGGTGCAATGGCAATTCATCACGATGCATCACTATCCGACGGTCGTGTGATTTGTGAATTGCAATCTGCAGATCTTCCGGCGCATGTTCCGATGTTGTCTGATGCTCTCGATGCATGTGAAGGCATGTGGGTGAATATTGAAATTAAAAATCATCCTGCAGATGTTGACTTTGATGCTTCAGATACTTTGGCTGCAAAAGTTGCAGCGCATCTTGAAGAACGCGGCGAAGATCATCGCTGGCTCATCTCGGCGTTTCATCGACCAACTGTCGATGCCATGCGTACGTTTCGCCCCGAGGTGCGTACAGCGTGGCTCACTGAAGGCGTGCGCGACGAAGATTGTGAACGCGTGGCCAGAGACCTTGCAGGTTTTGGGCACACGGCACTGCATCCGTATACGAAGTTCTTGAATCGCAACTGCATCGAGGTGTTTCATGCCCACGGATTACAGGTGAATTCCTGGACAATCGACGACCCTGCCCGTATGGCTGAAGTGATTGAGTGGGGCATAGATGGCATCTGCACCAATGTCCCCGACATTGCCTTAGAGGTGCGTGGTAAGTAACAGCGGGTTACGGGTGCGAGCGCACGAGGCGTAGCGCGTTGGGCACGTACTCGAATTCAACGTTTTGCACTTCGCCCAAATAATCACCATCGAGTTGATACGGGAATGCGCGCGAGTCACTCACTCGCAATGAGCGCACGTTGGTGCGAATGTCGAGCCACGGATACGAAGGAACTCCGCCGCCGCGTAATGCTGAAGCCATCGTGCGAAGCACATGAGTTGCCTTCAGCGAAGTGAAGGTGACAACTGAAAGACCTGAAGACAAATCTGTAGAGGGAACAATGTCGAACGGGCGAGTACCGAGATATGTGTACGGGTTGGTGTTCATCACAATGCTGAAATACGCATTGGGAACTTGAGAGTTGTTTCCAAAGTCCACTGAAAAGTGTGGGCGCTTCTTGTCGTAATCAAGTGCCCATGTACGCAATGCAGCAGCCACAAACAATGGGTGGCCGGCATAACGCTTCAGTGCTGCACGTTGTTCCACACGGCGCACTACCGCTGCGTCAAAACCGATTCCGGTGTGGAAGGTGAAATAACGACCGTTTGCTCGGCCAAGGCCAATGGGCGAAATGTCATTTCGTTCGAGAGCATCAACAATGAGATCAACTGCTTCGAGAGCATCATTTGGCATGCCAAGGGTGCGGGCAAAAACATTGGTGGAACCGCCCGGAAGAACTGCAAGGGCAGTGTCAGTCATCGCGACTCCGGTGGCTACCTCGTTCAAGGTGCCATCGCCGCCGTATGCCACCACTACGTCGATGCCGCGGCGGGCTGCATCTTCAGCAAATCGAGTGGCATGGCCACGCCTGTTTGTCTCTACGACCTGCACGTCGTGATGGCGCGCCAGCCGTTGGTGGACCACCACGGTGTTTTTCGCCGTCACAGAGGACGCAAAGGAGTTCACGATGAGAAGGAGGCGCAAGGCTTTTTACGGTACCAGCGCACCGCCAGAGGCATGCGACGAGGTTCACACAGAAACTGGACTTTGGGCCCCCGTCGGGTTGGGTGAAGGGGCTACCTCTCGGTAACAATGGGTGCCATGAATGTGATCGTTTGTGTAAAGCAAATTCCAGACCCAGCAGCGCCTGGTGCGCTCGATGGGGCAACCAATACTTTGAAGCGTGATGGCAAGCTCATCCTCGACGAGTCAGACGGCTACGGCGTTGAAATGGCCTTGCAGTTAGTCGACGCTGCAGGCGGCGGCGAAGTAAGTCTCGTCTCTATGGCGCCAAACGGTGAAACATCTGGTTTGCGTACAGCGCTTGCAATGGGCGCAGCAAAAGGTGTGCTTGTATCCGATCCTGCATTGCAAGGTTCAGACGCACTCACCACTGCAAAAATTCTTGCAGCGGCTATTCAGCGTCTTGGCGGTGCAGACCTCATCATCGGTGCAACTGAATCTTCCGATGGTTACACCGGAACTGTTCCAGAGCAGATGGCAGAAATCCTCGGACTTCCTTCCGTGACTTTCGCAAAGAAAGTTTCTGTTGAAGGCGGAACATTGAAAGTTGATCGTCAAACAGAAAACGGTTACGACGAAGTCACATGTGCATTGCCAGCACTCATCAGCGTTACTGCTGGTGTTGTTGAGCCGCGCTACCCATCGTTCAAAGGCATCATGGCTGCAAAGTCAAAGCCAGTTGAAGAAGTCACCGCAGCAGACCTTGGCATCACGCCAGTGGGCTGGGCAGGTGCCGGACAAAAGATCAGCAACGTTGCACAAGCAGAAGCACGTCAAGCAGGCGAAATCATCGAAGATGATGGCGAATCATTCGGCAAGATCATCGGGTTCCTTGAGAACCTGAAGGTCATCTGAGTCGGAAGCATTAGAGGAGTATCACAATGGCACTGAACAACATCTGGGTTTTCGCACAGGCAAGCAATGGCGCGCCTACGTCAGCCACACTCGAACTGCTGACAAAAGCACGTTCACTTTCTTCAAACGTTGTAGCAATCATCGGAGGCGACGGCGCATCAGCTGGCGTTCTCGGTGAATACGGCGCAACAAAGGTGTACGCAATCAATCACGGTTCAACACTTCCTGGCGTTGCAATTGCATCTGCTCTGAAGTCAGTAATCGATGGTGGCGAAACACCAGACCTCATCATGTTCCCTCAGAACTACGAAGGTCGCGACGTGATGGCACGTTTGTCAGTCAAGATTGACAAGACAGTCATCACCAACAACGTAGACATTTCAGATTCTGGCGACGGCGTCACAGTGGTGACTCCAATCTTTGGTGGCAACACATTGGTGAGCACCACATTCACTGGTGCAGGTCCATACCTTGCAGCATTCCGTCCGAAGTCTTTCGCAGCAGAATCTGCAGGCGGTGCCGCGGCAGCAGTGACAGCAATCGCAGTGCCAGACCTTGGTGCAACGGGCGCAGCAAACGTCACCGCAGTGCATGTTGAAGAGACAAGCGGTCCAAAGCTTGACGAAGCAGACATTGTTGTTTCTGGTGGTCGTGGTCTTGGTGAATCACCGAGCTACGCACTCATCGAAGAACTTGCAACATTGTTGAAGGGTGCACCTGGTGCATCGCGCGCAATCGTCGACGCCGGCTGGGTTCCATACAGCTACCAAGTTGGTCAGACCGGAAAAGTTGTAAAGCCAACCATCTACATTGCAGCAGGTATTTCTGGTGCAACGCAGCACATGGTGGGTATGAAGGGTTCAAAGAACATCATCGCCATCAACAAAGACAAGGAAGCACCAATCTTTGGTGTTGCAGACCTTGGCATTGTTGGCGATGTTCACAAGGTTCTTCCTCAGATCATTGCTGCTCTCAAAGGCCGCTAATTAATCATTGTCGGTTGCACGTAGTGCAATCGCAAGGCCCTCTTCTGGGTCTTCAATAACTAGATGAAGCCCCCACCCACCAGTGGGGGCTTTGTCATAGGTGTACGCGGTGTAATCGAGCGAATCGAGCACGTCGGCAAACTCTTCTGCATCGCACGGCCAGTCATCTGCCATGCCAGTAAACGTGGCCAGGAACCACCATGCTTCGCCTCTGCCTGTTGCAGTGCCACGACGCTTGCCGTGCGCGCCACCACTGGCTCCGGCCCACGCCAACCATGCCAGAGCCTCACTTGCGGTGAGAGGCGTTGTACGGGCTTGTGACAGTCCCAGAGCGCCGAGAGCGTCTGCTGTTGAGCCTTCCACCACTACGGCATCGGCATCGCCGTTTGACTGTGCTGTCCACGGTTCAACAAGGCGGCGAAAAGCCTGCACAGACTCGGGGTCATCAGTTGGCTGGCTTGGGCTCGCGGTCATCAGATCTACTGCACGCGGCAGGTTCGGCTCGGGAAAATCAACACCGTCATCTGAGTATGTTGCGAGTTCATACATCGGTTCCCACGTTTGCACTGCAAACGGAATATCGAGAACAGATGTTTCGTTTTGTTCAATCTCGTCACCACGCATTGCACGTTCATGAGCAATGAGTGATCTGTCGTGGCCCTCAGCCAAATGTTCTTCTAGTTCTTCCCATCGGTGATGCACTGCAATGATTTCACTCACAGGCCCAGGCATAAATGTGCGAGCAGTGTCATCTAGTGCACGCACTGCGTATTCGGCAGGAGACCATAACGCGAGTCGGTAATTAGCCAATGTTGCAATAGGCCACAACTGTCGACCAGTTGAAACTGCAGCACGAGCTTCATTGCGAATGTCAACTAAAAGTTCCCAGTCACGTGCATCACACGTGCTGTCCACAAAACGAACAAGTTCGTCTAAATCTGCGCGACGAATGAGATCGTCTAAAGAAGCGGCCATGGGTATTGGTATCTGCTCTCTGGCGCTGGGAATACCCGATTTTCGAGCAGCCATTCGGTTCTTTCAATCATTGCATCAATTTCATCGTCTGTGAGCAGAGCCGCAACATTTACTGGCACAGACTGAATGAATGATTCAAGCGGTTCCAAGAGCGCGTCATCAATGGTTTGACCAGCAAAATCCCAGATCACAGTGCGCAACTTGAACTCGTCGCTGAAACATACGCCGTGGTCGATGCCCCAAATTTTGTTGTGTTCGTCAAGGAGCACGTGGCCACCTTTTCGATCTGTGTTGTTTGCAACAATGTCAAACACAGCCATGGCGCGTAATTGGTCGTGAACATCTGGATGTTCTTCATACAGAATGAAGTAGTGCTGTTGTGGGTCGTAGTTCACAAACAATTGCAAGGAACCCTCACCAAGTGGTCCGTCACACAACACTGTGGGTGGCACTAAGTGATAACGCAACGCTTCGCTTAATCGAAAAGCCGCAATTTCTCGTTTGTATAAGCCGGGCTCGAAATCCCACAGACTGCGCTCGCCAACGAGTGGTTTGTAAATACCTTTCACATTGTCTGCTGGGTCGCCCACAGTGACAAGAAATGTGGCGTTCGAACTGTTGGGCATGCGCCCTTCAATATCAATGGCTTGTGTGGAGAGACGCTCCACGATGACTGGGTCTATGCCCATATCAGTTGAAGCGAGGGCAGGCGTGGCCAGCAGGGTTCTTCGGAGAGCCGCACCATTTGCAAGTTTCGCGCCCTGCGTTCAGGAACAGATCAGCTGTGTCGCAGAATGCACGGGCTTGAGATGGAGTGAGAAGCACACGCACCACAGTGCTTGGGTCTTCGTCATCATCTGATTCATCAAGAAGATCAAAAACATCTTCGTCGTCTTCGTCGACCAAAACCATTTCTTCTAACTGCACAACCATGCGCATGTTGGGTCGGTCTACGCCAAGGCCAACTGAACCCAAGACAAAATCTTGTTCAACGGGGCTTTGCAATGTGGCAGACATGTTGTCGATGTCTTTCGATGTGTCGGGCATATCGGCGAGCATGGTGCGCAAGTATTCAGCTAGTGCAGCAACTTGTTGCTTTTCGCATTTCACACTCACAGTGCGACCGTCGGCGCGAACCTGCAAATAGAACGTGCGATCGCCCGGTTGTCCGATGGCTCCCGTTGCAAACGCATCTGCATTTTCGAAGTCGTAATAGAAACCCATGTGTCTATAAGTGTGGCAGAGAAGTTACGAAGGACGCAGGTCGGCCAAAGAACCACCTGTGGAATTGACAGTAAGAACTATGGGGCCGTGCCCGCTGTAGGCAACCGCACTTACAGAACACGTACCGATGACGATGCGCTGGAACAGATCGAGGTGTGTTCCCATGGCGTGGGCTACAGCAGCCTTAATGGGGTCTGCATGCGATACACACACCACAACGCCACCTGGGTGTTCCTGGCGAATGTTGTCGAGGGTTGTGACCATGCGTGTTTGCATTTCGGTGAACGACTCGCCATTGGGAAAACGGAAACTGCTAGGTGCTCGCTGAACAGTTGACCACTCAGGTTTTTTCATGAGAGTGCTGAGTTGTTCGCCAGTCCAATCACCAAAGTCACACTCAAGAAGACCTTTGTTGATTTTGACTCGTTGTTGCAATGCCTTACCGATAGGTGCTGCGGTTTCGCGCGCACGCTCAAGTGGCGATGCGTAAATGGCATCAACACGTGGAAGTTCAGCAATACGTTCGGCAACTGCATGGGCTTGTTGCACGCCGGCTTCGGCAAGGTGCAGCCCGGCAGCTCGACCTGGCAAAACCTTTCCCGTTGTAGGGGTTTGCCCATGTCGCACCATCAAAATGAGAGTGGATTGCGGTGGGGCAGGACGAGTCTTTTTTGTGGCAGCCATGGTGCAATCAACCTACTGTTCTGCCGCCTTAAGCCACAAGGTATCGATGTGAATTATCCGATACTTCGAGACAATATGAAGGCAAGCGGAATTCCGATTGTGAGGTTGAAAGGAAACGTAACTCCGAGTGCAAGTCCGAGTGATAGCCCGGAATCGGCATTTGGTAAGGCGATGCGCACAGCTGCTGGTGCAGCAATGTAAGACGCACTTGCAGCCATGATTCCAAACACTGCAGAACCACCAATTGACGTTCCAATTGCGTGGGCTGCAATTACTCCAGTGGTTCCGAAAACAATTGGCGAGATCACCGCAAAAATTGCCATGCGAAGTGGCGGTCTGCCCGAAGTTGCAAATCGTGTTGCAACAGTGGCACCCATATCAAGCAAGAACAAGGTAAGTAATCCGGAGAACATGCCTACAAAGAATGGCTCTACGCGACTGAATGAGTTGGCACTGCTCACGGCTCCAATGACTAATCCGCCTACAAGTAGCAGGACACTTCGGCCAGTCAACACTTCATGGACTGCACTGCGCCATTTGATTCCGTCTGACTTCATACTGACTAGTACAAGAGCGACAACAATTCCCGGTACCTCGAGAATCGCAACGAGCGATGTTAAATATGGTTCCGTGATGAAGTCTGCTTCTGTCGCAAAAATCATTGCCGCTGTAAAGGTGACAACTGAAACAGATCCGTAGTGCGCCGCTAGTGAACCCGCATCAGGAGCGCTCAATCGCAAAAGTTTTGTTGTTACAAAAAAGATCACTGCTGGAATTGCAATTCCAAAAGCAATAGTAAGAACTGCAGGGGAGATCAAAGTTGAAAGTTCTGACCCTTTCAGACTGTGGCCACCTTTGAGGCCGATTGCGAGAAGCAGGTAGGTAGAGATCCACGTGTGAATGGGGTCGGGGAGGCGCAGGTCGCTACGCAGAATGACGGCAAGTGCACCAAGGACAAATGCCAGTACGGGCGGGGATGTGAGGTTTTCGATAGCTAGGTCCAGGGAGTTCATGTGATGCATAATACCTGAAATCAGTATCAGGTATCAAATGACAGTAAATGTGCCACAATATGGGCATGACCCCTGTGCCAGAGCCGACATGGACCTTCCTGACCAACCACGCTCATGTCCTTTTGGCTATTGCTGCGGAGCCCCAAATTCGTATTCGCGATATCGCCGTACAGGTGGGAATCACAGAACGTGCTGCTCATCGCATCGTTGCCGACCTCGAAGGCGCGGGATATCTCAAGGTGACGAAGGTGGGCCGCAGAAATGAGTACTCAGTTCTGCGAGACCTACCGTTACGCCACCCAGCCGAGAAACATCATCGCATTGGCGAACTACTCAAAGTTCTTGCGCACGAGTCAAGGCGATAATTTCGTGGATTCGCTCAAGCAGTTACGAGTCGACGTCAGTGCTTGTGTTGCATGTCCACGGTTAGTGGAGTGGCGAGAATCGGTTGCAGTAGAAAAACGTGCGTCTTTTCGTGACGACGAATACTGGGGCAAAGGCGTCCCGGGATTCGGCGATCCGGATGCATCTGTTTGGGTGATGGGTCTCGCGCCTGCAGCGCACGGTGCCAACAGAACAGGTCGCATGTTCACCGGTGATCGCAGTGGTGATTGGTTGTATCGCGCCATGCATCGCGCTGGCTTGGGTTCACAAGAAACGTCCGTGCATGCGAACGATGGATTGACATTGCACGGTGCATGGGTTTCATCTGCGGTGCGTTGCGCGCCACCAGATAACAAACCAACACCTGAAGAGCGAGACACTTGCCGAGGTTTCTTGCAACGAGAACGTGAATTGCTTACAGACGTGCGTGTCGTGGTGTGTCTGGGAAGTTTTGCGTATGAAGCAGTGTGCAAAGAATGGGGAGTTCGCCCGCGTCCAAAATTTGGTCACGGAGTAGAAGTCACCGCGCCAGATGGCACCGTCATCATTTGCTCATTTCACCCCAGCCAGCAAAATACCTTTACTGGCAAACTCACTGAACCAATGTTGGATGCAGTGTTTTCGCGTGCGGTTTCTTTAGCTAAGCACTGAGTGCTTTCGCTGTCATGCTTGCGGCCAGCACCTGAGCAGTATCTGCATCATCAAGAAGTCCGGCCATTCCAAAAAAACTGTGGAACATTCCGTTGTAACGAATAATGCTTGTAGGCACACCGTTCTCAATCAGACGTCGTCCGTATGCTTCGCCTTCGTCACGAAGTGGGTCGTGTTCCGCAGTGATCACCAGTGCTGGCGGTGCACCTTTCAACAAGTTGTCAGGTGAGAAACCTGGTGATGCAAGCGGGTCTTTATAGTCAGAACCCTTTGGCATGTAATGGCCGATAAACCAAGCCATTGCACCTTTGGTCAATACTGGTCCAGCAGCATTTTCCTGATGAGATGGAAATGATTGCGTCATATCAGTTGCTGGGTAAATCAACATTTGAAATACAAGTGGTACGGGTCGTTGCTGGCTAACTACTGCTGCAAGATTTCCACCGGCACTGTCGCCACCAACGGCAATTCGATCAGGGTTGATGCCAAGTTCGTCTGCATTGTCGTATGCCCAGCGCAGTGAACACAGCGCATCTTCAGCGGCAGCTGGCCATGGGTGTTCTGGCGCGAGACGATAATCAACAGACAACACAGCGTGCCCCATCTTGTTTGCAAGCGAACGACACACAGCGTCGTGTGAATCAAGATTGCCGATTACCCAACCGCCTCCGTGGTAGTAAACAAGCAAGCCAAGGTTCTTGTTTGCATTGGGTCGATACAAACGGCATGGAACACCACCAGCACTGATGTCACGAATCTCGTGCACATTTTCTGTGGGCGGTACTTGGCGCGAGAGGTAGTACGTACGAAATTCTTCGGGTGTTGATTCTTCAATCAATGGCCCACCGAGTGATGCCATCATTTCCAATAGTGCTGTTGCTTGTGTATGCAGTGCCATAGAGCCCCCTTGTTGGTGTCTCTACAGTAACGCTGAAATTAGCGGGGCGAATTACCCGCGATCAGTGTGGGTTATTCAGCAGGTTTTGGCTCTGCGTCAGCAGCAGGCTCTACTTTTTTCTTGAGTGCCGGAGTGCCCACTTTGACTGTTGATTCAGCCCAGTCTGGCCAACGACGGCGACTCACGATAGAGAGCGTACGAAGCAATTTCATTGCCACTTCGTCTTCTTGTGCAGGACGAGCAATGATGACTTTGTCGGCAATCATGCGATTGATGACTTCCTCACCCAATTCAGTGCGAACAATGGTGAGAGTCCAGTCGTTGTCTTTGCCGATGCCACCCGTTGCGATGTCTGAATGTTCTGCTGCAAAGTCAGGGCAGGTCTTGCAACCTGTGCGTGTCCACCCGTGGCATTCCTTCAAATCGATTTCATGGAATGAACCATCTTTCATCCAGATTTGAAAAGCGCCTTTGATATTCATCTTCACCATGTCTTCTTTTTTCAGGCCGTACTTAGCCTCGAAGAGTTCAGGGAAAATTGCATCGTCGAATGTTTTCGAGCACAAGAGGCCGATAGTGAACAAGAACGGCTTTGAAACTTTGCCCGCTTTGCGATCCCACATCACTGGTGGGGAAGATGTCTGGCATCCCATTCCCACAAGCGCGAGGCGAGAAAGGCCTTTTTCTTTTGCTTCAGGAAGTGCAAGTGGGTTTGCGCAATAGGTGTATCGGCTTCCAGCAGTAGCCAGCACTTCTTCACGGTTGGTAACAACCGCAGGCTTTGCTTTCCACTTGTCGTCTTCTTCTACGCCGCTAACAAGCGCGCCATCGATGTAATCGTTCTTCAACAACCAGATGAGCATGGCCGAAACGAATCCACCGTCTTGACCTTTTTCGTGTTCTTCTGTATCAGCTGCGCGAGTGAGAAGAAGTTGACGCCAGATGCCAGACATTTCGTTGTCTTCTCTGTCGCGACCAAAGAGGTGATTGTTCGCAGCCGATTCCCACGTGCGGAATCGAGGGCATGCACGCGTGCAAGTGGTGCAACCTTTTTCACCGTGGAT
>JAPKZX010000109.1 GCA_026393575.1 Actinomycetota bacterium | reverse complement strand
GGCCGGCCATTGCCCGCATCATGTCGTTGAAGAAGGGGATACCGCCGAAAGGATTGGAAGCATTCATGTCGCCGTCAGCCATTCACTAATGATAGGAGGAGCGAGATGAGTTACGTCGTCAGGGTTGTCGCAACAAAGTGCGAATCATGCTAATTATCGAGGCTTTATTCAGCATCCATGCAGAGTGATCGCGGCGCACCACGATTCCGACCAATTGCCCTTGCGAATCACGAACGGTTGCGAGCCCGTGAATTGTGTCGGTGGAATTGATTGGCACATCGCTTGATTTTTCATTAGAAGACAAACTGGGCTGAGGGACAAATGAAATCGATGCAGCGGTGTCAACAACTTGATACTTCGATAGATCAGAAATTTGGGTGGGGTCAATCAGATGACTTAGGTCTGGTGCAGGTCCCCACGCTGACTTTTCCTCACAATGAACAAGAGCAAGTCCGGTGGATGGATCTTTTGCGACGATTTTGACTGGTGAACTTAGCCCGGTCTCGGATGTGACCCAAAGAGACGTTGCTGTGGCTAGGTCATCGCTGGCTGCAATCCAGACGCCGTTTCCAAGTGACAATGCCGACGTTGTGCCGGCGTCGCTCTTGATGACTGTCATCTCCTTCGGGGAGTAGTTCTTCACTAGCGGCGCAGTGCTGCTTGGCGACACTTGAAACACGGCCTCTATCTCTTCTCGGTATGTAGAGATGCCCTTTGGAATCGCGATGGCCAGAACTGCGCCCGATGCAACCAAACTGAGTCCCGCCGCAAAAACACTCAGGCGTCGACTGATTCTTGGCGGTGTTGTTAGGAAGTCTGTGCGTGCAGCATCGGCCATTTCAGCTGGGTGGCGCCAGATACGTTCGTACGCGGGCACCGGTGCCTGATCTTGGTTCTCAAATTCGTCGGCGCTCACAAGTGTCAGACACTAATCGCGATGGGTACTCAAGTGTCGGCGCCATCGCAAACCCCAGCCAGTGCTGTGAGAGTACGATTGACCTATGCCTGCACCGTTGCTCGGAGAAGAGTGGTTCGAATTGACCGCCTCGGAACTCCCTATTGGAGACATCTACCAGTGGGCAGTGCGGCCAGACTGCGGCGCCATAGTTTTATTCTCCGGCACTGTACGAGACCATGCGGATGGTCGCACGGATGTCACCTCACTCGAATATGAGGCATACGAAGATGCTGTGATTCCAGCGTTCGCAAAGATTGCTAACGAAGCGCGAGTTCGGTTTTCTGATGCTCGAAGAATTGCAATATTGCATCGCACCGGAGAATTGTCACTTGGGGAATCATCAGTTGTCGTTGCAGTGTCATCGGCTCATCGCCCCATCGCGTTTGAGGCTGCACGGTTTCTTATCGATGCGTTGAAAGAGTCTGCTCCAATTTGGAAAAAAGAAAATTGGGATGGCGGGTCTGATTGGGGAACTGACGCCCACAACATCACTTCACCGCAACAAGTGACGAGCAATCCATCATGATTGGTCTTTCCTTTTTCACTGCTCTTTTCTCTTTCATTGCAATCGTGTCAGGTGCAACGTTGCTCGTATTGATTTATCTTGATAATCGCAATGTTCGTATTGATGACGGAATTGCAAACTTCCGTCGACACATTGATGCGTTGTCTCCCGAAGCAAGACAGTCGGCTGTGCATCGCAATAACCAAGAAGACCGGCGCAACTAATGAGCACAACTCGTTTCTCCATAGAAGGAC
>JAPKZX010000044.1 GCA_026393575.1 Actinomycetota bacterium | reverse complement strand
CTCACACGCACGGGCACTACGCCCACCCGCCTGGCAAATCACGTACACGGTGTCGCCTAATCCACACTCAGACTCTCGCCCCACCAATTCCGACAAGGGGATGTTGATAGCGCCTGGCACATGTCCTGACACGTACTCATCTGCCTCGCGTACATCGATGAGAATCGGTGCATCTAGTTCGGATAGCTCGTTAGTTGTTACCGCATTCATGACTACACCGTAGTTCCATCGTCTGTTGCGTCGAGGTCTGCCGGAGTATTGATGTTTCGAACAGCCATCGCTGGCACGGGCACTTCTGCAACGTCAAGCAGTACCGCTGCACGGTGGACGGCCCGTTCATTACGTTTCCACACCGACTGCAAGGTGGTCAGACATTCTTCTTTTGACCACGCAGCACAAAGCCAATTAAGGCGATCAGTGCGACCAACCGTTGCTTGCGCATCATCAAGACCACGAACCAGGCTTTGTATAACGGCCGGAGTGATAAAGGGCATGTCACATGAAAGAACAACGACAGCATCATTGGTGGCTGCCTTCAAAGAAGTAATGACTCCGCCGAGAGGCCCCTCTCCAGGGAACGCATCCTTCTTCCACACTGCATCGATGCCCTTGGCTCGAGACTGCGGCCCACCAATGAGAAACACTTGTGCAGCCCCGGCATCGCGTGCTGCTTGCACGACTCGAGAAGCCATGGAGGAACCTTCCACTTCAAAGGTCGCCTTATCGGTTCCCATGCGAGAACTGTCTCCCCCTATGAGAACGGCAACAGTGAAATCCTGTCCAGACATAGTGTCAAGGCTAAGGGCTTCTGGGCATCTATGGTGGGGTCATGAGCGCAATATGGGCAGCCACATCAACCGGATTCGATATCGAGACCATCAAAACCGCCGCATTAGGCATTTCAGGTGCCTCCCTGATCATCGGATTGATACTGATGAAGGTGGTATCGAACGTCGTGGGCAAAGTTGTTTCGCTCGTGATTTTCGTCGCGATTGCGCTTGCTGGCTATTCACAGCGCACATCCATCGTGGATTGTGCAAACAAAGTGCAGGCTGAGGCCACAACCATTAGTACAGAGACGCCAGAAGCCACATGCAATTTTTTTGGTCAAGAGATCACTCTGAAGATTCCTCAAACTTCTAAGTGAGGCTGCACAAGCAATCGAGAAAACTCGGCTGAGTGCGTCATGTGTGCATTGTGGCCCGCCCCGTCGATGCAGACCAATGAACTGTCGGAGAGATTGCTGTCAAGCCAACGCGCACCATCGGCGTGATGAGCAGAACCGCGATTTCCATATCCACATATCACACGAGTACTGATAAGCGATGCTTCCCAAGGCGCGGACTGCCTCAGCGAAGACAACTCCCCAACTAGTGCTTCGCCTTCTCTTCGTCGTTCCGTCTTTGTTCGCTCTGGGAGAGCATTCCACCGCTCGAGACCAATGAGGCGAACCATAAATGCCTCCGCTGCGTCGTCAACATGGGATGCAACTCCGATTGCTCCAGCAGTTGTTCCCGGCCACCACTCGAACCATGACAAAGGCGTTTCATACGTGGTCACTCCTGTGATTTGCTGACCCAAGGATTGCGCAGCAGCGAGCGCAACATTGCCTCCGTAACTATGCCCAATCAGAACAGCATCGCGGCCAGCCAGCAAACCGCACAGATCCTCTACTTGGTGAGCAACAGAGAACGGACCAGGGTGTGGCCACGACTTTGCATACCCTCGGCGGTCGTATCGAAGAACTCGTGCAACATCATGCAGTTGGCGGGAAAGACGGAGCATTCCTGCGCTTCTATCCAGACTGCCGTGGATGAGAACAACTAAGGGACCACCTACGAGCCCTGCTTCTTCAGAAAAAATGTGCCCTTCATCAGATGAATGATGCTGAGCCCCTTGCATTCTCTTATCATTCCATACGAATGGAATTAATACTTGTTCGCCATGGTCTCCCAGTTCGTCGTGAAAACACCGACGGTCCAGCCGACCCAGAATTATCAGTTGAAGGTCACGAACAGGCTCGACTGTTCGGCGAGTACATGAGGGTTGAACAGATTGACGGCTTGTATTCGAGCCCATTGAAACGAGCTCATCAGACGGCTTTACCGTTATCGGGTTTCATCGGCGTAACACCTGAGATTGTTCCAGGAGTAGCCGAGTGGGATCAGAATTCCAACGAGTACATCCCCATCGAGGAATTGAAGGCTGCCAATGATCCGCGTTGGCGCGAGATGATGGACGGTGGTTGGTCATCAGATGAAATTCCTGAGGATTTTCACAACCGCGTCATTGAATCACTCGAATTGATTATTTCTCGCCA
>JAPKZX010000025.1 GCA_026393575.1 Actinomycetota bacterium | reverse complement strand
GTGGACGAGGGACGATGTAGGCCTCTTGATTGAGATCGTGCAACATGACAGATACGTCAACCATGTTGGCGGCTTCCATTCGGAAATCCAGTTCTTCGACAATTGTTTCTGCGAATAGTTCAACAAGTGCTGGCGGGTTGGCTAACGCAGCAACCTTGATGCGGCCAATCATGAATGGTGCAATCCACGCCATGACGCGCAAGTCGCGACGAACAAGCTGAGACACGCTTTCGCGTTGTACCTTCACTACAACATCTTCACCAGTGAGAAGTGTTGCCCTGTGTACCTGTGCGCTAGATGCTGCAGCAAGTGAGGTGCGCTCGAAAGACGAGAAAACGTCTTCAATACGAGCACCAAGATCCTGTTCCACGATGGTGCGAACGGTGTCCCACGGTTGCGGAGGAACTTGATCGCGACACTTCTTGAATTCGTCGACTAACTCGGCGGGAAAGAGTCCTTCACCGCTGGAGATGATTTGAGCAAGCTTGATGTACGTGGCACCGAGGTATTCAATGGCGTGACGCAGCCGTAGCGAAACGTATTCGCGTGATGCTTCTGGCGTAGCGAATTTTTTACGCTTCTTCAAAACGAACCAAGGGAGCAATGCCCATCCAAGTCGAGCACCCACAACAACGAGGCGACCTAGCGGCGGAATGCGACGACTACGAATGAGATCTGGAACTTCGCGGCGTGCTCCGTCGCGCAACACCACTGCGACTCGAGACCAAGCAATGGCGTCTCTGTCCAGCACCCATGGGCCAGATTCAGAAAAGTTGCCCCATTCGAGGTCAGCTGACGTACTCACCGCAACAGTCTGCCGTGAAGCATTCCTTGCACACCAAGAACTGGGGCGAAATGCGACACAATAAAAGGAGACCGTCAGGGGAATATATGTCGAACGCACCATTGCAGGGAATCAAGGTTGTTGAGTTGGGCGTGTGGGTGGCTGGGCCGGCTGTTGGCGGCTTGCTGTCTGATTGGGGTGCAGATGTCATCAAGGTGGAACCCGAGACAGGCGACCCTCAACGTGCAGTCTTTGGTGCACTTGGCGTGGCAGACCAGGCGGGAGTGCCTCCTTTTGAAATCGATAACAGAGGCAAGCGTTCTGTGGTGATTGATCTGCGCACGCAAGAAGGCATTGCTTCGATGATGACTCTGCTTGCAGACGCCGACATTTTCGTGACCAATGTGCGCCCTGCCGGATTGCAGCGATTGGGTCTTGATGCTGAAGCCCTCACTGCAAAATTTCCGCGATTGATTTACAGCATCATCACTGGTTACGGATTAGATGGGCCCGATGTTGATCGAGCGGGTTACGACATTGGCGCATTTTGGGCACGCAGCGGATTAGCACACACCACAGTTGCGCCCGACGAATTGCCGCCTGGCATTCGCAGTGGACAAGGTGATCACACCACAGCGTTATCACTAACTGGTGGAATCATGGCTGCGTTGTTTGATAGGGAACGCACAGGAAAAGGAAGAGTTGTTTCTACAAGCTTGTTGCGCACGGGTATCTACACAATTGGATGGGATGTGGGTGTGTATTTGCGATTCGGAAAACGACAAGGAACGCGTTCTCGCCCAAAGAACCCAGCGCCGCAAATGAATTGCTATCGCTGCGCAGATGGTCGGGCTTTTTGGTTACTTGGATTAGAAGCAGATCGACACTGGCCAGGACTACTGGAAGCAATCGGTCGCAAAGAACTAGCAAGCGAAGAGAAATTTCTGAATGCTCGCACTCGTGCGGCGAATTGTGAAGAACTCATCGCAATTCTCGACGCGCATTTTGCAACACAACCATATGAATACTGGACAACACAATTTGATGCGCACGATGTGTGGTGGGCTCCATTGAATTCCATTCCTGAAGCAGTGAATGATGAACAAGTGATTGCCTCTGGCGCATTTGTTTCAATGACGCCTCAGCCAGGTGAAGAGCCGTACCGTGCTGTGAACTCACCAGTTGATTTCAATGGTTACACGCCCACGTATGGCCCGGTACCGCAACTTGGCCAACACGAACCGAAATGGTGAATGAATGTCTGTCAGTAAGTTCGACATAGTCACCATCAATTCGCCTCTCACTAATGAGTTGTCGCGATTCTGGGCTGAAGTCCTGGGCTTGCACGAAATTGAACGAGAAGATGGAGACAGGTGGATTCTCCTTGGAGATTCCCGCGGTGGGCGCACCATTGGGTTTCAACGTGGTGAGCACATAGGCGGTTCAATTCACATTGACCTGTCATGTTCGGTGAGTGATTTTCCGACAGAGCGAGAACGCCTCATGCAATTGGGCGCTACTGAAACACGCGCAATGCGCAATGAGCCGTATGGTCTCATTGCAAATTTTGCCGATCTGGACGGCAATCTGTTCGATCTTTGCGCGTACGCGTCTGGCGACTAACGACGCATCGTTACGAACGAGGGTCGCGACCCCAGATGGCATGCAGGATGTCATCAGTAAATTCAGGGCGACACACAAAGAAATCTGGAAGCCACGTGTCTGCTTCGTTGTATACAAGTGGTGAACCGTCCAACCTGCTTGCGTGAAGACCAGCGGCCTGTGCCACAACGGCGGGCGCTGCAGAGTCCCATTGGTTCATGCCACCGTCGTGCACATAAATGTCTGCCTCGTTCATGACAACAGACATCACTTTCGCACCAGCACTGCCAAGTCTGTATGCATCGCAATCTAAATGCTCAGCAACAAGAACTGCTGCGTATGGTGCGCGATTGCGCGAAGTAACGAGGCGTGGTTTGCCTGGGGTTCGCTCTGGCACAACTGGTGCTGGTTGTGTGCCGAACACAGTGGTGATGCTGGGAAGCGACACTGCACCAGCAACAAGGTCACCACGTTCCCACAACGCAATGTGTACAGCCCAATCTGCGCGACCTTCACCGTATTCATTCGTGCCGTCAAGTGGGTCCACAATCCACACGCGGTCGGCGGCTAAACGACGGCGATCATCGGAACCTTCTTCAGACAACACCGAATCACTTGTACGTAATGCAGTGAATGCTTCCATCAAAAAGTTGTGGGCCAGCATGTCGCCAGTGTCTTTGAGATTCCACATTGTTGTTCCACGCTCCACCAACTCTTCGCGGTGGATAACAAGCATTTCGCCAGTTACTCGCGCTAACTCAATTGAGAGTTCGTGGTCGTCAAGGCCCTTCCACGAATCGAAGAGCTCAGCGTTGGTCATTGTTGGCCGCGTGCCAAATCAATGGTGTCGCGTACAAGTTGACGAATATCTGTTTCATCGGCGCCTGCTTCGACCAAAGTGCGAATGCGTTGTTCCACTCGTTCGGCCATGACATCATCAAACACATCGAGACGACGTGTGGCTGTGGTGGCAGAGACAGCCATCAAGATAAGCGCAGCCACAGCTGTGACCATGCCGGCAGTAAGAACCCAGCCTTCATTGTTTCCAAGAATGGACGACACGATAAGCGAGGGGATACCTGCCAAAAAGAGCGTGAAGCAGACGAAACGGATGAGCTTCAACGACATGTTTACCTACTGAGGGGCTTGTACTTGATGCGGTGTGGCTGATCGGCGGCAGAACCCAGTTCTTTATGTCGCCATGATTCGTATTCAGAGAAGTTTCCTTCAAACCAACGCACTTGGCTGTCGCCTTCGAATGCCAAAACATGTGTGGCGATACGGTCAAGGAACCAACGGTCGTGGCTAATTACTACTGCGCAACCCGGGAACTGGTCGAGAGCATCTTCAAGCGCGCGCAACGTATCTACGTCGAGGTCGTTTGTTGGTTCGTCGAGAAGCAAGACGTTTCCGCCACGCTTCAACACTTTGGCAAGGTGAACGCGGTTACGTTCTCCACCTGAAAGATCGCCAACAAGCTTTTGCTGATCGGCACCTTTGAAGTTGAAGCTTGCTACGTATGCGCGACCGTGAATTTCACGACCGCCCACTTTCATGTGTTCAACACCTTCAGTAATTTCTTCGTACACAGTCTTTGCTGGATCGAGTGAATCTCTGTTTTGGTCTACGTAACTCAACTGCACGGTGTCGCCCACTGTGACAGTGCCGTTATCTGGTGCTTGTTGGCCGGTGAGCATGGCAAACAATGTGGATTTACCAGCACCGTTCGGCCCGATGATTCCCACAATTCCAGCAGGGGGCAATGCGAACGTGAGGTCTTCGATAAGAAGTCGATCTCCAAAACCTTTGGACAGGTTTTCTACCTTGATGACGTTGTCGCCAAGACGAGGGCCTGCAGGAATGTTGATTTCCAATTTGTCTGGACCGCGCTCTGCAGCCATTGCTTCTGCATGCAACTTGTCGTACGCAGCAAGACGTGCTTTACCTTTTGCTTGACGCGCCTTGGGCGACATCTTCACCCATTCGAGTTCGCGTTGCAATGTGCGAGCACGGTTGTCGGTTTGCTTTTCTTCCGAAGCCAAACGTGCTTGCTTCTGCTCTAGCCACGAGGAGTAGTTGCCTTCAAATGGGAATCCGCGACCACGGTCAAGTTCAAGAATCCATGACGCGACGTTGTCGAGGAAGTAACGGTCGTGGGTAATTGCCACAACTGTTCCGGGATATTCCTTCAAGAATCGCTCGAGCCAATCAACGCTCTCTGCGTCTAAGTGGTTTGTTGGTTCGTCGAGAAGCAATAGATCGGGGCGAGCAAGAAGTAGGCGACACAAAGCAACTCTGCGTCGCTCACCACCCGACAACTTTGTTACGTCTGCATCGTTTGGTGGGCACCGCAATGCGTCCATCGCAATTTCAACGTTGCGATCAAGACTCCACGCATCGGCGGCTTCAATTTTTGCTTCAAGGTCTGCTTGCAATGCGCCAACTTTTTCGTAGTCAGCATCGGGGTCGCCCCACATGGCCATGACTTCGTCGTATCGGGCCAACATGTCGCGAATAGGACCAACTCCGTCCATGACATTGCCAAGGACATCCTTTGAAGGGTCGAGTTGTGGCTCTTGTTCGAGGAGGCCGACTGTAAAGCCAGGCGTCAGTCGCGCTTCACCAGTAAATCCGTCGTCGAGACCCGCCATGATGCGCAACAAGCTGGACTTACCGCTGCCGTTTGAGCCGATAACACCGATTTTCGCCCCTGGATAGAAGGAAAGTGAGATGTTTTCAAGGATTGTGCGGTCTGGTGGGTAAAACCGGGCCAATTTGTAACAGGTATAGATGAACTCGTGCGCCATGGTGCCTTGAGGTTAGTTCGCGACGCGCATATTCCGCCTGTCGTTGCGTGTGGCTGTTACTTTGGTGAGGTGTCCACCCTCTGGACACCTCACCAAAGGGGAAACTCTCATGAACGCAGCATCTCTGTTCGATCAATATGCAATTGGAAACTTCTGGTTCCGTTACCTGCACATTCTTGCCGGTATCACCTGGATCGGTTTGCTCTACTACTTCAACTTTGTTCAGGTTCCTGGCCTTGCGGCATATGGCGATGAAGGCAAAGCACGCAACATCACCGTTACTCAAATCGCGACTCGCGCGTTGTGGTGGTTCCGTTGGGCGTCAATCGCCACACTTGCAACTGGCCTACTTATCGTCGGTGTACTCCCTGACTACATGAAAGATTTCATGAATCATGAAGGCACAGATGCAGCAAATGCAAAGAACGCAGCAATCACCGTTGGTATGACCTTGGGAATTCTGATGGCCGCAAACGTGTGGATGATCATCTGGAAGAACCAAAAAGTAGTTATCGCAAACGCAACCAATGTTCTTTCCGGTGGAGAAGCAAATCCTGACGCTGCGACTTCTGGTCGACGCGCCATGTTGGCCTCTCGTCAGAACATGATTTTCTCTGTCTCCATGTTGTTTTACATGGTTGGTGCAGCTCACTATTACCCAGAAGTTTTCGAGGCATCTCCTGGAAACGCAAACACTTTTGTGATGATTTCAGTAGTAATCATTGCGATTCTGCAATTGAACGCTCTGGGCATCTTTGGTGGCATCAAGGCTGGCAACAAGATGTTGTGGCCATATGAGAGTCACAAGAATGCAATCATTTCCAGCATCGTGCTGTGGGCAGTTCTGTTTGGCGCATCCATCGCAATAATGGCTGTTCAGTCCTAAGTCGAATAAGTGAAAGGGCCACCCCAATGGGGTGGCCCTTTTGCGTTCTCTGAATGAACTACTCGACGGTGAGGGTTGCCCTCATGTTGGAATGGCCAGGTACGTCACAGATGAGTGTGTACTCGCCCTTTTCAAGAGTGACAGTGCCTGAATCGACATCACCTTTTTTACCGATTACCAGTTTGAAGTTGGGAACTTTTGTGTCGCCTTTGGCAAGGATGAGAGTGTGTCGAACCGAATCCTCATTTGAATAGCCAATCGTTACGTCGCCAGCTGAAACTGGTCCGTATGTCTTGGCGTCGAATCGAAGGGAAGGAACGGCCTTGATGACAGTTGCCCCCATTGGAAGAGTCTCGGTTGGGGCGCTGGTGCCAGAACTGCATGAGGTCAGCAAGAGGGCAGTGGCAGAAAGAGTGAGAAGGCGCTTCATGTGTCCTAATTTACGGCCTCGCGGTCGGAAGGACACCTTTTAGCTGAGCGCCGACAAGTACTATTTGTCACGCGGACAACGGCGTTCGTAGTGCCATACCTCTGGCACGTAAACGTCCCTTTTGGGGCACAGATCGAGGCAAATATGGCTGACATTGCAGATCGCACACAGGACTTCGGAGCAAACTCGTGGCTTGTAGAAGAGATGTACGAACAATTCCGTGCAGACCCCAATTCAGTGAGTGAGGCATGGCGCGAGTTTTTCAGCGACTACCGCAGCGCTGCCACTTCAACGGCTGCCCCTGTGACGGCTGCAGCACCCACGGCGCCTCTCGCAGGCTCGAACGGTTCCCCAGTCGCTCAGCCATCCGCGGCAGCGCCCGCTCCAGTTGCTGCAGCACCAGCTTCTCCACCTGTAGCGGCGCCGGCATCGGCAGACGCAACGCTTGAACCTCTTCGCGGAGTTGGCGCAGCAATTGTCACCAATATGGAAAAGAGCCTCACGGTTCCTACTGCTACAAGTTTCCGCAATGTTCCAGCGCGTCTCCTTGAAGTAAACCGCAAGGTGATCAACGACTATCGGTCGCGTCATGGACTTTCAAAAGTTTCTTTTACTCACATCATTGCTCAGGCCATCGTTCGCGCAATTGCAGATGCAGTTCCAAACATGCGCAACTCGTACACGGTGGACGCCGCGGGCAAGCCCGTATTGGCTCGTAACCCGCATGTGAATGTTGGTCTCGCAGTTGACGTCGACAAGGGTGACGGCACACGTTCATTGGTTGTTCCAGTATTGCGTGGCGCCGACACATTGACATTCGCGGAATTTCTTGTTGCATATGACGAGATTGTTCGCAAAGTAAAGAACAACAAACTCACCATTGATGATTATCAGGGTGCCAATGTTTCAATTACCAACCCAGGAACCATTGGCACAGTGCAATCAGTGCCGAGACTCATGCCCGGCCAAGGCGTAATTGTTGGGGTCGGATCTATTGATTACCCAGCCGAGTTCCAGGGTGCTGATGAAGCCAACCTCAATGCGCTCGGCGTGTCGAAGGTTGTCACCATCACAAGTACGTACGACCATCGCATTATTCAAGGTGCAGAGAGTGGCATGTTCCTGAAGCGAGTTCATGAGTTGTTGCTCGGTGAACACGGTTTCTACGACGACATCTTCCGCAGTCTTGACATTCCGTATCAAGCGGTGCAGTGGATGGCCGACGTATCACCAATGAATCGCGAAGAGACATTGATGAACAAGCAAATGCAGGTCAGCACTTTGGTGCGGGTGCATCGCGTGCGTGGACACCTCATTGCAGATATCGATCCGTTGCATTGGAAAGAACCAAAAATGCCACGCGAACTAGACCTTGCAACATATGGTCTAACAATCTGGGACCTGGAGCGTGAATTCCTCACCGGTGGTGTTGCTGGTAGCACCAAGATGAAGTTGGATGAACTGCTTGGCGTGTTGCGTGACGCGTATTGCCGCACTATTGGTATTGAATACATGCACATTCAAGACACCGACGAACAACGGTGGGTGCAGTCGAAGATGGAAGGTGTCACCTTCACGCTTACTCTCGACGAAAAACTGCGAATACTTGAGCGTTTGAATGCTGCTGAAGCATTTGAGAAGTTCTTGGCAACAAAATACGTAGGCACAAAGCGTTTCGGTCTCGAAGGAGCCGAATCAATGATTGCCATTATGGATGCTGTGTTGTCCGGTGCTGCCGACTCTGGCATGGACAGTGTTGTTTTGGGAATGATGCACCGCGGTCGATTGAACGTATTGGCCAACATCATGGGCAAGAGTTACGACCAGATCTTCAAGGAATTTGAAGGCCATCTAAGCCCAGACTCCGTGCAGGGAAGTGGTGACGTGAAGTATCACCTTGGTGCAAAAGGTGAATACGTTTCGTCACAAGGTGCATCTATTCCTATTGAGTTGTGTGCAAACCCCAGCCATCTTGAAACTGTTGATGGTTTGGTTTTGGGTATGGCGCGAGCCAAGCAAGACAAGATCGAACCACCGTTGGCGTTTAGTGTTTTGCCAATTCTCATCCATGGTGATGCAGCGTTTGCCGGACAGGGAATTGTTGCTGAATGTTTAGCAATGAGCGACATCAATGGTTATCGCGTAGGTGGCACAGTGCACTTAATCGTGAACAACCAAATTGGCTTCACAACCTCGCCGCAGTACGCACGTTCCTCGCTATATGCCACAGACGTAGCAAAGACAGTGCAAGCGCCTATCTTCCATGTGAATGGTGACGACCCAGAAGCATGTGTACGTGTTGCTCGACTTGCATTCGAATATCGCCAGAAGTTCCACAAAGATGTTGTTATCGACATGCTGTGTTACCGATTGCACGGACACAACGAAGGTGATGACCCGAGCTACACGCAACCAGCGATGTATCGCGCAATCGCCGAGAAGCGACCAGTGCGAAAGATGTATGTGGAGCAATTGGTCAAGCGTGGCGACATCAGTGTTGAAACAGCTGAGCAATCACTCAAGGATTACCAAGACAAGCTGCAGTCCGCACTTGATTCAACTCGTGCGATTCCTAAAGAAGCTGTCAAGGCTGCAAAGCCACCAGAGCCAAAGGGTGTTCTGCCTCATGTCAACACAGCAGTGGACGAGGCTTCGATTCGTCGCATCTTTGGTCAACTAACGAACTATCCAGAAGGTTTCACACCGCATCCGAAATTGGCTCGCCAGTTCGAGGCACGTGCGCAGCAGTTTGAAAAAGAAGGCGACTTCGAATGGGCCGTGGGCGAGGCACTTGCTATCGGTTCATTGTTGCTTGAAGGTTTCGATGTTCGTCTCGCGGGTGAAGATTCGCGTCGTGGCACATTTAGCCAACGCCATGCTGCGCTTATTGACAATGTCAACGAAAATGCATGGGCTCCACTCGGCGATATTCCTGGTGCAACCGGACGTTTCTGGAACTACGACTCTTTGTTGTCTGAATACGCAGCACTTGGTTTCGAGTACGGGTATTCACATTCAAACCGCAATGCGTTGGTGATGTGGGAAGCGCAATTCGGTGACTTTGTCAACGGTGCACAGGTTGTGATCGACCAGTACTTGGTGGCGGCAGAAGACAAGTGGAAACAAGAAAACGGTTTGGTCCTGTTGTTGCCACATGGTTTCGAAGGTCAAGGCCCAGAGCACTCCAGTGCGCGTATTGAGCGTTTCTTGCAGTCATGTGCTGAAGACAACATTCAAGTGGTGAACGCAACAACTGCTGCCCAGTACTTCCACGTGCTGCGCCGTCAGATGCATCGCGATATCCGCAAGCCGCTTGTCATCTTCACGCCGAAGCAACCATTGCGTATGAAAGAAAGTCGTTCTGTAATTGCAGATGTGACTACGGGTTCATTCCAGGAAGTTCTTGATGATCCTTTCGTGACAGACGCATCCTCTGTGAAGCGTGTTGTGTTGTGCAGTGGAAAAGTTGCATGGGACGCGATGAATGAACGTGATAAGCGCAAGGCTCCAGTAGCTATCGTGCGAGTTGAACAGTTGTATCCATTCCCTATTGATCAGATCAATGTGTTGCTTGAGCGTTACCCGAACGCAAAAGAAATCGTGTGGCTGCAAGAAGAGCCAGAGAACATGGGTGCATGGCACTTCGTTGAGCATCTCATCTGGCGAGTGAAGGAACGCGGGTACGACTTACGCCATACTTCGCGTGTCGCATCTGGTTCACCAGCTACTGGTTCAAAGACGATCCATGATCAAGAGCACGTAGACCTGATGGACGAAACGTTCGAGGGACTGTAAAGGCTCTTTACAACGCCAGATCAAGATGGCCAGATAGCTCGGCTAGTGCGTCATCTGGGTTCACAACTTTGATGGTGCGCATGCCCATTGCTGCGGCTGGTTTCAGGTTGATGCCTAGATCGTCAAGAAATACGCATTCGGTGGGCGACACCTGCAACAGTTCACATGCAATCTCATAAAAGCGTGGCTCTGGTTTGCGGCAACCCACCTTGCTGCTTTCTACAACATGATCAAACTTATGCATGATGGATCGCACTTCAGCCTGGCGTTCAGTTGCCGGCTCTTCTGTACTCACTACGTTGTTGGTTAAACACGCGATCTTGAAACCGGCCGCCTTGACGGTGTCGAGTGCCTGCACCATACGGGGCCGTACATCGCCTGAGAGCAATGCCAGAACATCTGCTCCAGGCACTCGATGCCCCAGGGCTTCGCTCTCGGTAGCGAACAGGCTGTCGAATTCCTGAGGGCTGATGTCGTTTCGCTCAAGAAGTGCCCAAGCGTTCGAGTGGGGGTTTGTCGAGTTCACACGGCGAATGAGGTCGAGGGGGAGGCCCTTTTCAGCCTCATAGGTGTTGAAGGCCTCAAAGGGGCTAGACAAGATGACCCCACCAAAGTCCCAAAGAACGGCCTGAATAGGGGAAAAACTCACTGGGTCAGAATAGGTCGGATTGCCCCGATGAAGTGGTCTCGGAGTGCTTGACTAAATGGGTGACTAAGCACATCATCGTCGACGGGTCGAATATTGCGACCGAGGGCCGCACCGCGCCCAGCCTTCAGCAACTCCATGAAGCTGTGATGGCCCTGATGGATGAGAACAAAGGCGTCAAGGTGTCGGTGGTCGTCGATGCAACTTTTGGGCATCGCATCGCGAAAAAAGAAGTTGCCGAGTTCGAAAAAGCAATCGAGAACAATGAACTCGTTGCACCACCGGCTGGCGCAGTTGGTCGTGGCGATGCTTTCATTTTGGCTATTGCCGACAAAGCGAATGCATCCATTCTTTCTAATGACAGTTTCCAAGAGTTCCATGGCAAGTACAAGTGGCTGTTCGACGAAGGTCGCCTCATTGGCGGCAAGCCAGTGCCTCTTGTTGGATGGGTTTTTGTTGAACGTTTACCAGTACGCGGACCAACAAGTCGTCGTTCTGTAAAGACTGGGAAAGTTGTCAAGAAAGAAGCTGCGCCGGCAAGTGCAGCAGCAAGCAAGCCCATGCCTATTCCGAAAGCTCCACCTCCGAGTACGAAGCAAAAAATGGCAAATGAACTCATGCCGTTCTTGCAGTTTGTTGAAAAACACCCAGTGGGCACCAAAGTAAAAGGTGTTGTGGATTCGTATGCAGCAAATGGAATCATCGTAAAGATTGGTGATATTTCTGGATACGTGCCTCTTCGCAATATGGCCAATCCCATTCCGCGCAGTGCCCGTGATCTTTTTCAAATAGGCGATAACGCTGCCTTCACCGTGGTGGGTTACACACCATCGCGACGAAGTGTTGACCTTGGAGTGCCCGATGTTGTCGCAGGCGGTGTTGCAGCGCCTAAGCCATCCGCTGCCAAGCCAGCAGCTGCCGTGAAGAAAGCAACGGCCAAGAAGGTTGATGCAAAGAAAGTTGTCGCCAAGAAAGCTCCAGCCAAAAAAGTTGTCGCCAAAAAGGTTGTGGCAAAGAAGGCAGTTGCCAAAAAAGTTGCGCCGGCAAAGACCGTTGCGAAAAAAGCCCCCGCCAAGAAGGTTGTGGCAAAGAAAGCAGTTGCAAAGAAGCGTTAAGAGTTCGGTTGCGAGAAAACCCGCAATTCCTACTACCGTTCAGATGTGCATATTGTTACGTGGAACGTGAACTCTCTCAAGGCTCGCTTGCCGCGCGTTCAGGAGTGGATCTCTGAGTCGCACCCCGACGTCTTGTTGATTCAAGAAACAAAATTGGCACAAGACAAGTTTCCCCATGCTGAAATGACAGAACTCGGATACGAGAGTGCCCATTTTGGCCAAGGCCAATGGAATGGTGTTGCCATCATTTCTCGCGTGGGTCTCGACAATGTGGTGCAGAACTTTGCGCCGGGTATCGAGCCTGACGGTGAAGCGCGAATCATCACTGCCACGTGTGGTGGCATACAAGTGAGTTCTGTGTATGTGCCGAACGGTCGTTCACTTGACCATGATCATTATCAATATAAACTTTCGTGGCTGTCTCGTTTGCGTGCGCATTTAGATGCAAGTTGTAAGCAAACTGATGACGTTGTTGTCGGTGGAGATTTCAACATTGCACCCGAAGACCGCGACGTATACGACATGAAGGCGTTTGCCGATGCCACACATGTGAGTGTTCCTGAACGAGATGCGTTAGCAAACGTGTGCAACTTCGGCTTGACTGACACGTTTCGTCAATTCAACGACGAAGACAAAGTTTTCTCTTGGTGGGATTACCGCGGAGGTGCATTCCATAAGGGCCACGGCATGCGTATTGACTTGCTTCTAGCAACTCCATCAGTGGCGGCGCGCGCAAAGGGTTCGGTTATTGATCGCAACGCTCGAAAAGAGCGAGATTCAGGAAAGCCAAGCGACCACGTTCCGGTCATTTTGGAGGTGGGGTAGCTATGAGCGATTCCGATGCGCCAACTACGTATTCGTTTCCCACATTTCACGAACGAAGTGCAGAACTCACTGCTGCTGATATTTCACGAATAGATATTGCATCAGCAACACGCGAATTGATTCGTACATCTTTTACATCAACTGCATCGACTGAAGAGATTGAGTCTGCAAAGGAACTGATCTTGCAGGCCGTTGAAATTTTGCAGAGTTCAAATGGGGGCCCAGGTAGTGCTGCCTCAGAATCTCATTTCTCTGATCGCAGCCCGTTCTACGGAGCAATGAATCCGCTGTCGATGCCAATGTCGATGGAACGTGATGATTCCATTGGTGAATTTGGTGCCGTTGTGGGCATAGCCACGTTTACCGAACCATATGAAGGGCCACCAGGGCATGTGCATGGTGGTTTCATTGCTGCTGCGTTCGATGAAGTCTTAGGCATGGCGCAGTCGCTCACTGGTCGTCCCGGTATGACAGGAAGACTCACCGTCACCTACCGTGCGCCAACACCGCTTTATCAACCCATTCGGTACTGCGGTTGGGTTGACCGCGTTGAAGGCCGCAAGATATTCACAAAGGGGACAGCGCATAACGGCGAGACCTTGTGTGCAGAAGTCGAAGGGTTGTTCTTGTCCATGCCCGCCGAGCTAATGGATCTATTACGCAAAGGGCGTGATCTTTCAACACCACCAGGCGAAGCGCTTACTGGGGTAATCGAAAAAGGTCGCAAGATTTAGTTGCTTGCCGCGTCACGGACAAGCTGCAAGATTTCTTCTCCGTAACGGCGTGCAAAAACTACATCGGTCACGGACGCAAGTTCGTCGGTGGTCTGTGGTCGTGCGCGAACTATGGCGCGAACTTGGCGAGTTGCCAAAACACCTTGTGGTTCGATACGTGCGATACGGGCACGATGTGTGCACCAATCATTAATGGTTGTGGTGAGCAATTCGTCTGGCGTGATCTTCTTAGCCCTCGACGCTGAGAGTTCTCGAAGTTCTGGTGGCGGTGGGTCACTCACCGGTGTCGCGGTTGTAATGGTCGGCAAAAATGGAGACGGACCGCTCTGACGTTTCCCACGTGAATCAGTCCATGTCACGACCAGTTCATCAGCAGCCCGTGTAAGAGCCACATACGCAAGGCGTGCTTCTTCGCTGCGAGCAGTTGCACCACGAGCACTGCTGTGGGGGAGAAGGCCTTTCTCCATGCCAGCAACAATCACGTACGACCACTCGCGGCCTTTTGCGGCGTGGAATGTCAACACTTCAACTCCGTCTGGCTCTGCAACATCGGCGGATGTGACAAGCCATGAACCAAACGTGCGGCCATCGACACCACCAGAACGATGTTCGTCTAAGAACTGACGTACATATTTCGCAATCTGATAATCCGCATCATCGGGTGAATATTCACCTGTGTCCAACACGTCAGCGGCCCACGCATTCAGTTCGTCGCGACCAGTGAGTGCGGTTGCAGCGCCAACTGCGCGCGCCCACGCCCCGCCCGAGCGCGAAGAGCGAAGGGGAATGCCTGCGGCCGACAATTCCTTGCGAATACTTTCCGCCAATGTATTGACACGAACAAGAACGGCAATGTCATTCCATGTTCGTTGACCATTCTCTGCGCGTTGTACAAGTTTGGTGATGAGTTTCAATTCAGCAGTCTCATCTGAACATCGTTCAAGACGTACAACTTGTCCTGAGAGTCGTTTCGATTGCGCATCAGCAATCTGGCCATCTTTTGCAAGAGTGTCAACTGCCATTTGCACAATCTCTGGTGTGCATCGGTAGTTACTTGGAAGCGAGACCACATGTGCTCCGGCGTGAAAGCCGGGTAATTCATCGAACAATGTTTTGTTGGCGCCGTTGAATCCGTAGATGGCCTGGTTGGGATCGCCAACGAGAAAGAGGTCTGCTGCGTTTGGAACGAGAACCTTCAAGAACTCATATTGCAGTGGGTTCATGTCTTGTGCTTCGTCTACTGAGATATGGCGATACTGAAAACGAATGGACTCGGTGAAACGAGGGTCTTTCTTTGCTTCGGTGATGACAGATGTCATGAAGTCGTTGAGGTCAATGACGCCGCGCTTTTTCTTGGTTCGTTCGTATTGTTCGAAGACTTCAGTGAAGCGTCGCGCGCCAAGTGGAATCTTGAGGCCCGCCTCTGCCAGTTTTTCCGCCGCCTTTGATGGCGCAATCATGTGAGCGTGTGCCCAGTCGACTGCCGTGAGCACGTCGTAGATACCGCCAGATTTAGCATCGTCGCCCATGCATGAAGACATAAGTGACGAACGATTGTTCACAATGACAGGGATACGTCGGTTGCGGTCTTCAAGAAACTGCAACATGAGTCGACGTGCAACGGCGTGGAATGTGCCGATCACTGGTCGGCCATCAAGATCGAAACGTGCAAGACGTGATCGCATTTCTGTTGCTGCTTGACGAGTGAATGTAATTGCGAGCACTCGCTCTATGTCTGCAGTTTCAGATAATGCTCGCCATGCAATGCGTCGCGTGAGCACAGTGGTCTTTCCTGAACCTGCTCCTGCACGTACCACCACGATTCCGACTGGCGCAGTAACCGCCGCCCGCTGATCAGGGTCGAGTCCAGCCAGCACCGAATCTGCGCTGCGGGGCGCTTCGTTGCTTGGGGGGTCGAGAGATCGCACGCTTAGAAACTAGGCGTTTGTTACCCTTCCTTCCATGCCCTTCCCGCGCCGCTTGCTAAATGACTACGAAACAGTGGTTCTGGACCTTCATCCACATTGGTGGTATTTCGGTTCCTCAGGCGCTGCGGTGCTTGCCGCCATGTTTGTCACCTTGTTCGTAAGGGCCCAGATTGGCTCGGGTGGCTTTGAAACTGTTGTCTCGTACCTTGGCCTTGCCGCAATAGTGGTGAGCTCTGCATGGTTGTGTGTGCAGGTCATCAAGTGGCGCACTACCTACTTTGTTGTCACGTCACACCGGCTCATCTACCGCGAAGGAGTGGTGGCTCGTAACGGAGTGGAAATTCCTCTCGATCGACTCAACAACGTGAACTTCAATCAGTCAATCGTGGAGCGTTTGCTGGGTGTGGGAGATGTGCTCATTGAGTCTGCTGGTCGCGACGGCCAGCAAACCTTTACTGATATCTCCCAACCTGAAAAGGTGCAAAACATCATTCATCAGGCCATTCAGAATTTGGCCACCGGCATCACGGGCGTTGTCTCGTCATTTGCGGGCGTAGCTAGCGAATTGGAACGCCTCGAAGCCCTGCGCGATCGGGGCACCCTCACAGAGGCAGAGTTTCGCGAGCAAAAGCGCCGATTGCTCGAATAAATCTTCCGCTATGGCTTGATGAGGCCCATAAATGAAAGAATGGCCATATGGCTCAGGTAGTTCTCTCAAACGGCATCAACATTGAATACGACACCATGGGAGACCCATCGAATCCCACCCTGTTGTGGATCATGGGTTTCACTGCGCAGATGACAGCGTGGGATGAGAATTTTCTCAAAATGTATGTCGACCGTGGTTTCCATGTAGTTCGCTTCGACAACCGTGACTGTGGATTGTCATACAAGCACGATGGTGTCATGGTGGAAACAGACAAAGTCACCATGCAAGCAGCGATGGGTGAAGAAGTCACCGTTCCTGTGCCGTACACGCTTTCTGACATGGCAGCAGATGCAATTGGTGTCCTCGATCATCTTGGAATTGAAAAAGCACATGTCATTGGTGCATCCATGGGCGGCATGATTGCTCAGACTGTTGCAATCGAGCACGGTCATCGCGTGAAGAGCCTCACGTCCATCATGTCTGTGCCTGGCGACCTTGCGTACGGAACACCAGCAGACGAAGCACTTGCTGCATTGCTTGCGCCACCGCCGCCAGACCGGGCTGCATACATTGAAAGCGCAGCGAATTGGGCTGTGTGGTGCTCGAAGAAGCATTTTGATTTGGCAGAGGCAAAGCAGCGTGCGGCCCGAGAATACGACCGCAGTTTTTATCCCGAAGGTTCGCATCGTCAATTGGCCGCGATTTATTCATCGGGCGATCGTTCAGACGCACTTCGTAATCTTGCGACACCAACGCTTGTTATTCACGGGCGCGACGACACATTGCTCACGCCTTCAGGCGGAGAACGCACTGCTGAACTCATTCCTGCTTCAACGTTTATGTTCCTTTCAGACATGGGCCACGATTGCCCGCGTCCGTTGTGGCCAGTTTTTGTTGATGCCATCTCGGCTCACGCACATCGTCACAACTAAAACAGTTTTTAACCATTAGGAGAGTTATGTCTGGGCCATTATCTGGATACAAAATCATTGAAATCGCTGGCATCGGACCTGGTCCGTTTGCAGCCATGTTGCTTGCCGACATGGGGGCCGAAGTCATTCGCGTGGATCGCGCACAAGCAGTGCGTGGGCCTGCGCCTGCAACACCAGCAGGAGACCTCATGCTCCGTGGGCGTCGCAATATTGCATTAGACCTGAAAAGCCCAGAAGGCGTTGAGGCTTTGTTGCAGTTGGTGGAAAAAGCAGACGGTCTCATTGAAGGTTTTCGCCCTGGCGTAATGGAGCGCTTAGGTGTCGGACCAGATGTATGCCATGCACGCAATCCGAAGTTGGTCTTTGGACGAATGACCGGTTGGGGTCAAGAAGGCATGTATGCCCAAGCAGCAGGCCACGACATTAACTACATCTCGTTGTCTGGTTCGCTTGCGCACTTCGCACGCGCTGGTGAAGCACCAGTACCGCCTCTCAATATGGTGGGCGACTTTGGCGGCGGCGGAATGTTCCTCGCGTATGGCGTGGTGTGCGCTTTGTTGGAAGCACAAAAGTCTGGCAAGGGCCAAGTTGTCGACACAGCGATGGTCGACGGCGCAGCAGTTCTCATGACAATGTTCTGGTCGTTTAAGTCCATGGGGATTTTCAATGAGAATGCCCCTGGAACAAACCTTCTTGACACCGGTGCACATTTTTACGATGTATTCGAGTGCGCCGATGGCAAATACATCTCGCTTGGTTCTATTGAGCCACAGTTCTACGCAGAGTTGTTGAAACTCACAGGACTTGAAGGCGACCCAGAGTTCGCAAAGCAAATGGACCAATCAATGTGGCCACATCTGAAGGATCGTCTCCGTGAAGTGATGAAGGCAAAGACTCGTGACGAGTGGTGCGCAATCATGGAAGCAACCGACGTATGTTTTGCTCCGGTACTCACTATGAGCGAAGCAGCAGCTCACCCACACAACGTGGAGCGCAGCACGTTCATCAATGTCAATGGCCATATGCAGCCAGCGCCCGCACCACGTTTCTCGCGAACTACTCCTCAGGTAGGTCGTGCATCTGCACACGCTGGTCAGCACACTGCAGAAGTGCTGCGTGAGTGGGGCGTTGCCAACGTCGACGCTCTCATCGCTAGTGGCGCAGCCAAGCAGGCATAGGTGTCAACTCTCGTTTGCTTTCATGCACATCCCGATGACGAATGCATCGGCACTGGCGGAACCATTGCGCGCGCATCTGCCGAAGGGCATCGCGTGGTGTTGGTTGTCGCAACCAATGGCGACCATGGTGAAATACCTGCAGATATGCCAGCAGGGCTCACATTGGTTGACGTTCGTCGCGAAGAGACACTGAAATCAGCAGAAGCTCTTGGCATTCATAGAGTGGTGTGGCTGGGTTACGAAGACAGCGGAATGACCGGTTGGGAACAAAACAGTCTTCCTGGTGCTTTCTGCAATGCATCTCTCGACGAAGCCGCTCAAAAACTCGCTGCTGTGCTTCGTGAAGAAAACGCCGACGTGCTCACTACATACGACTGGCACGGTGGTTATGGTCACCCTGATCACATCATGGTGCACAAAGTAGGGCATCGCGCCGCAGAGTTGTTTCCCGAAGTGCGAGTCCTAGAAGGCACGATGAATCGTGATCAGATGCGTCGCGGCATCGAAGCGGCACGTGCTGCGGGCTTTCTTCCACAGGGCGAAGGGTTTAACCCAGATGGCCCTATGGACGATGGCAATCCAATGGGAACACTTGAGGCAGAAATCAATTACAAAGTTGATGTTGTGAGTTTCGTGTCGCAAAAGCGTGCAGCCATGAAATGTCATGCAAGCCAATTGAGCGATTCCAGTTTCTTCTTGGCAATGGACGACGACACTTTTGCGCGACAGTTCGGCAACGAATGGTTTATAGATCCAAAGAGTGACGCGCCAATGCGTGACGGATGGGTTTTTGAATGACCCGCGTGTACATGGTGCGCCATGGTCGCGCCGCAGCCGGATGGAATGTTGATCCTGACCCCGCACTTGATGAGTTAGGTCGCACGCAGGCACTAACTGTTGCAGGAAAGTTGTCTTCTCGCGGTCCCTTGCCCGTGGTGTCGAGCCCGTTGTTGCGTTGCCAACAAACAGCATTTCCTTTAGCTACTGCATGGAAACAAGACATAGTCATCGAGCCACTTGTTGGAGAGATTCCGTCGCCTGAGGGATACGCGCTTGAAGACCGCGTTGATTGGCTGCGAGATGCGATGGCGGGAACGTGGACTCAGGTGGGAGAAAAATCTGGCGCTCATTATGTGACATATCGCAATGCCATCGGCGACTTTGTGAAATCAATCAAGGAAGACACAGTCATCTTTAGTCATTTCATCGCCATCAATGCAGTCATTGGTGTAGCTACACAGAATGATGCTGTGTTGGTCACAAGTCTTGATAACTGCTCAGTCACAACCTTTGAGGTGTATGCCGATGGGCGACTCGAACTTATTGAGGCCGGCAATGAAGCCGACACTCTGATTCGCTAGGTAGGTTTATTACGTGCTGTCGCTAATGATTTCTGATATTCACAACTCGTGGGCATGGGTTGCAATTCTCAGTAATGCTCTTGCTGGTGTGTGGGCTCTTGCTGCGCACAAGATCATGCCTTTGCGCACGCGCGCACTGTGGTGGTACACAGGCGTTGCTCAGTTCACTATTTTTGTGCAGGTCACACTTGGCGTCATCATGGTGAACAAAGAGAAACTTGAGTTCCCAGCGTTTCACGCGTTCTATGGTTTTGTTGCCATCATGGCCGTTGCCATTATCTATAGCTATCGCTTGCAACTAAAGAGCCGTGTGTACTTGTTGTACGGCTTTGGTGGTCTATTCCTCATGGGCTTGGGTATTCGCGCCATGTTGGTGGGCCAGGCCTAAATAAAAAAGCCCCCGCCAAAGGCAGGGGCTTTCTCAATAGAGTTTTTGAAACTACGCGAGTGCTGATTCCAGCTCGGCGAGCGATGCTGCCAACTTTGAAGGCAACTTGTCTCCGAATTGTGCGTAGTGCTCACGAATCTGTGGCACTGCCGCTTTCCAGCCGTCAGTGTCGAGCGACAACAAAGTATCGAGGTCTGCTGCATCAATAGACATGCCATTGGTGTCGATGTCTGCAGGTGCAGGCAAGTAACCAATTGATGTCTTCACTCAGCCATGTTGTAACCACAGAACGGAAGCATGGCCATTGGGTCGAAGCGAAGATTGCCAACTGCACCCGCTGCTGCTGCAGTGGTCTCAGAGGCCATGATGCTGCCGAGGAACACGCCATGATCCCAATCGAATGCTTCTGTTACCAATGGAACAGTGGTGCGACGACGACCGCCAAACAAGATGGCTGAGATGGGAACGCCTGCAGGGTCTTCCCACTCTGGAGCGATACATGGGCACTGTGATGCAGGCGCTGTAAAGCGAGCATTTGGGTGCGCAGCAACTGCGTCACTCTCAGGAGTCCACACATTGCCTTTCCAGTCCGTTGCACGTGCTGGAGCGGTGTCACTCATGCCTTCCCACCACACGTCACCGTCTGGAGTGAGAGCAGTGTTTGTGTAAATGCTGTTGCCCCACAACGTTTCCATTGCATTTGCGTTTGTGTCGTAGCCAGTGCCTGGTGCAACGCCAAAGAATCCGGCTTCAGGGTTGATTGCATACAGGCGACCATCGGCGCCGTACTTCATCCAGCAAATATCGTCACCGATTGTTTCTGCTTTCCAGCCCGGAATTGTTGGAACCAACATTGCAAGGTTTGTCTTGCCACAAGCCGAAGGGAATGCTGCCGCGATGTATTTCGACGCGCCTTCAGGGTTTGTGAGTTTCAGAATGAGCATGTGCTCGGCAAGCCAACCCGCGTCGCGAGCCATGACTGAAGCGATACGCAACGCAAAACATTTCTTTCCAAGCAACGCGTTGCCGCCGTAACCAGAACCAAACGACCAAATCTCGCGAGTGTCAGGGAAGTGCACGATGTATTTGTTGTCTGGGTTGCATGGCCATGCAGAACTCTTTTGACCGGCAGCGAGTGGATCGCCAACGGAGTGCACACAAGGCACCCAATCGTTGTTGCCCAATACATCGAGAGCACCTTGGCCCATACGAGTCATGATGCGCATGCTGACTGCAACGTATGCGCTGTCGGTGAGCTGCACACCAATATGAGCAATGGGGGAGCCAAGTGGACCCATAGAGAAAGGAACCACGTACATAGTGCGGCCCTTCATGGCGCCTTGGTACAACGAGTTCATTTCTGCACGCATCACAGATGGTTCGCGCCAGTTGTTGTTGGGGCCAGCGTCTGCTTCGTTGGTGGAACAAATGAATGTGCGATCTTCTACGCGAGCGACGTCGCCCGGATCTGAATGTGCCCAGTAACTATTTGGGCGCTTTGCTTCGTCGAGTTTCTGAAATGTTCCCGCATCGACAAGTGATTGACACAAGGTTTCGTATTCGTCAGCAGTGCCGTCACACCAATAGATGGAATCTGGTTGCAGAATTTCTGCCCAGTCATTCACCCACTGCGTGAGGCGGGTGTTGCTCGTGGTTGCAGCCATCGAAGGACCTCTGTTCGTGAAGATGGATTCGGGGGAAATCCAACATTGCTAGTTCAAGTCTAAAAACTAAACGATGGGGGTTCCCATGTCAGATTCTGAACCGAGGCTGAGACTTGTGGCACGACCAGAGGCGTCGAGGGTAAAGACCACTCGTTGGCCCTGGCGCAACATCCGAAAGATGGAACCCTCTAGGGCGTTGGGGGCAAGGTCGTATTCAGACAGGTCGGTATCGCTGACGACGATTCCATCACCATTGGATGGATCGAATGCCTTGATGACGCCTTGCATGGCAATCCGCCTTAGCGGGCAACCTTGGTGACTTTGCCGGACTTGATGCATGCGGTGCATGCATAGACGCGACGTGGTGTGCCTTTAACAAGTGCACGGACGCGCTGGATATTTGGGCTCCAGCGGCGCTTGGTACGGACGTGTGAGTGTGACACTGACATGCCCCATGATGGGCCTTTGCCACACACTTCGCAAACTGCAGCCATTTTGGATTCCTCTTCGCTTCGGGGAAACCTCGTGGCTTCCGAACGCAGGTATAGAAACTACCAGCGAGACCAAAGCACCCCCAACCGTCCGAGCAAAGTAGCCTTGGCCTTCATGGCAGGGTTGGAGCTATTGGGGGCAGATGAGGTCCGGCGCACGGTGGTTACCTTCCGTGACGCCATGCGTGCCCACGCCCCAGGAATCAACCGCCTCAACGTCTACCCAGTCCCAGACGGCGATACGGGCACAAATATGTCTCGCACCCTCGATGCTGTGGTGGCCGAACTGGAAGGCGCCGGCCCCGAGATGGACGCCACCTGTAAAGCCATCAGCCACGGCTCGCTCATGGGGGCTCGGGGAAATAGTGGAGTCATCCTCAGTCAGATCCTGAGAGGGCTAGTTGCCACCATCAATGAAAGCACCGACGGCAAGGTCAACGCGGCGCGCATGGCCGACGCATTGAAGCGGGCATCTGCTGCTGCGTACGAAGCGGTGTTGAAACCAATCGAAGGAACCATTTTGACTGTGGTGCGCGAAGCTGCCGATGGTGCAGCCGCAGCAGCAGTGGGCGGGGCAACTCTGTCGGCCACATTGCAAGCTGCGCGTACCGCTGGTCGAGATGCATTGGCGCGAACACCAGATTTATTGCCAGTTCTCAAAGATGCTGGTGTTGTTGACGCTGGTGGTGCGGGTTTCTTGTTGCTCCTTGATTCGGCAATTCATGTGGTGGATGGCGAGCCAATGCCAGAACCCGATGAATCAGCAGGTCCATCCGTGGATCAATTAGAAGCAGTTGCAAAACGCCACCACGATGACGGTTCTATTGACGTGAGCGAACTTCGCTACGAAGTGATGTTCCTTCTTGATCTTGATGACGCACAAGCTGGTGCATTCAAATCTGCATGGGGTTCCATTGGCGACTCCATTGTTGTGGTCGGTGGCGAAGGTTTGTACAACTGCCACATTCATACAAACGACATTGGTGCAGCTATTGAAGCGCCGCTGTTATTGGGTGGGCGACCAAAACAGATTCGCGTCACCGATTTGTTCGAAGAAGTTGCAGATGAACATGCAGCACGCGAGGCAGAACTGGGAGCTCCAATTCAGTCGCGTACAAGCACTACGTCGTTGCCGCCTGTTACCTGTGCAGTAGTAGCAGTGGCTAGCGGTGATGGAATCGCAGAACTCTTTGGTCAACTTGGTGTTCATGGTGTGATCTCTGGTGGTCAAACCCTCAATCCATCTACTGCCGAATTGTTGGCAGCGGTGGAACACATGAATGCACGTCAAGTTGTCATCTTGCCGAACAATAAGAACATCATTCCGGTTGCACAACAGATCGATGCGCTCACCACCAAAGATGTGCGTGTTGTCCCGACGTGTTCCATGCCTGAAGCACTTGCATGTTTGGTGTCGTATGACCCAGAGGCATCAGCCGAGTCAAACGCACGCAACATGACAATGGCCGCAGAAGCAGTAGCCACAGGTGAAGTTACTCAAGCAGTACGCGATACGCAGACCGACGCCGGCCAGGTAACAGAAGGGGACTGGATCGGCATTGTGCGCGGTGATGGCATTGTGGCAATCGCTGGAACTCTCACCAGTGCCTCCACCCAATTGCTCGACCACCTCATCGGAGACTCAGGTGAATTGCTCACCATCATCACGGGTTCCGACGCCACACCAGCACAGACAGATCAGATTTCGGCGTGGGTCTCAGAGCATCGACCAGATGTAGCCATTGAAGTGCACGCGGGTGGACAGCCCTTGTACCCATATTTATTCGGCGTTGAGTAATTCACCTCTCACCCTTCGCGACCTAGATGAAATAGGTCTTGATCGCATCAATGAAGCGAAGGAAAAGAAGAAGGCTGCGTTAGAAAACTTCGGCATCCAAAGCGTTCTTGATTTGTTGGAGACGTATCCGCGTCGATACATCGATCGCACAAACATGATCACCATTGCAGATCTCGAACCTGGCGTTCCTGCACTTGTGATTGTCACGGTGGAATCGTCGAAGTTGTTTACCACCCGTAATGGCAAGCCAATGGTAAAAGTTGTTGTTACCGACGGCCAACGAAAGCTTTCAATCACGTTTTTCAATCAGAAGTGGCGCGAGAAGGAACTGCAACCAGGCATGGAAGTTGCAGTCTTTGGAAAACCAGATCTGTATAACGGTGCCTTACAGATGACAAACCCAGTGGTTGACAGAGTGGGTGACCAAACAGGCCGCATCCTTCCCATCTATCCACAAAGCGAAAAATCTCGAATCACTACTAAGGAACTTGGTAAGTGGATTGTTGATGCATTGAAAAAATGTGGTCCACGCGGCATTGCAGACCCAGTGCCGCAATCAGTCATCGATGCTCATGAGTTTGTGTCCCGACAAGTTGCATTTCACGACATTCATTTACCTGAGTCAAACGATCATCACATTGCTGCCAGACGGCGATTGGCGTTTGATGAAGTACTGCGCGTGCAGTTGATGTTGGTTGGGCGCAAAGCTCAGTGGGAACGTGAGTCGGCCGGATTTGCGCACGACACAAAGGGCCATCTCATTGACGGGTTCATGAAGGCGTTGCCATTTCCATTGACGGGCGCACAGAAGAGAACCATTAAAGAAATTTATAAAGATCTTGCATCTCCACGACCAATGCACCGATTGCTGCAAGGAGACGTGGGCTCTGGAAAAACTCTCGTTGCTGTTGCCACCATGCTTGCGGCAGTGCAGAGTGGGCATCAGGCAGCAATTATGGCCCCCACTGAAGTGTTGGCAGATCAGCATGCAATAGGTATTCGTGGCTTGCTCGATTCGCTGCAAGTCTCAGACGATTCGCAACTTTTTGGTGCGCGCGGTCTGCGTATCGAGTTACTGACTAACAAAGTGACAGGGGAGCAACGCAAGTCGATCCTCGCTGGCCTTGCTGATGGCTCTGTCGATATTGCAATCGGAACTCATGCGCTCATTCAAGACAAAGTGTCGTTCAAGAGTCTTGGTGCAGTTGTTGTTGACGAGCAACATCGATTCGGAGTTGAGCAACGTTCACGGTTGCGTGATAAAGCACAAGAGTCTGAGCACGGACTAGTGCCAGACGTTTTGGTAATGACTGCTACTCCAATTCCTCGTACTGCGGCTATGACTGTGTATGGCGACCTAGATGTAAGCACTCTGGATGAATTGCCACCAGGTCGCACGCCCATCGTGACCACATGGGTGAACAGTCCTGTGGAGATCGAAGCAATGTGGTCATCGGTGCGCACGCGACTCGATGCAGGTGAGCAGGTGTATGTGGTGTGTCCACTCATTGAAGAGAGTGAAAAATTAGAAGTTGCTTCTGCGCAAGAAACGTACGACCAACTCACACATGCAGATCTAGCTGGCTACACAGTTGGCCTTCTTCACGGTCGAATGGCTTCGGCAGAGAAAGAAGCAGTGATGACGTCATTTCGAAAGAATCAAACTCAAGTGCTCGTTGCCACCACCGTGATTGAAGTGGGTGTCGATGTTCCAAACTCAACAAGCATGGTGATTCTTGATGCAGGAAGATTCGGCATTGCTCAACTTCACCAGTTGCGAGGTCGTGTTGGTCGTGGGGCATTGCAGTCGCATTGCTACTTGGTGACACAAACTGCAGACGCATCGCCACGAGTCGAAGCACTCGTTGCATCAACAGATGGGTTTGTGCTGGCAGAAGAAGACCTTCGTCTACGGGGCGAGGGCACCATTATGAGCGTGAACCAAAAGGGTGAGAGCGACCTCACATTGGCGTCACTGCAACGAGACTTTGACCTCATTCAGTGGGCTCGTGAAGACGCCGTCTCCATCATTGCGAAAGATCCAATGCTTGAGACGTTGCCTTTATTGAGAGACGAACTCGACCTGCTGTTTTCTGCCGAGGATGAAGAGTTCCTGTTTAAGTCGTAGTTATTTTCGTATTACGGTTGAAGTGGTCAAGGGGGAAACATGAAACTTGCAGGGAAACACGTTGTTGTTACAGGTGGCTCACGAGGAATCGGTGAGCAGTTGGCCAGAGAGTTCGCAGCACAAGGTGCGCGAGTCACGGTGGTGGCGCGAAGCGTTGATGCATTGCAACGGGTTGCAGCAGAAATTGGTGGTACTGCGGTGGTCGCAGACCTCACAGATGATTCTGTGGTGGACACATTGATTCAAAACATCGAACGCGATCACGGCCACATTGATGTGCTTGTAAACAATGCTGGTCTTGAAACATCAACCGCATTTGCTGTCGAAGATGAAAGAGAGATTCGCACTGTGTCGCGTGTCAATCTTGAAGTGCCGTTGCTGTTGACTCGTCACGTGCTTCCCGGAATGTTGAACCGCAATGTCGGTCACCTTGTTTTCGTGTCGTCGCTTGCCGGCACAGCTGGTTTTCCTGGCATGTCGGTGTATGGCGCTACGAAGGCGGGCATCTTTAACTTCGTCAACGGATTGTCGCGCGAATTGAAGTCAACGTCAGTAAATATCACTGTGTTGTCGCCCGGACCAGTGGATACTGGCATGTGGGATGCAATTGAAGAAAAGAAATCTTCGATTCAAAAAGTTGTGCGCCGTTTTCAAGTGTTGCAACTCATTCCGACTGCAGACCCAGTGAAGATTGCGCGTCGCACAGTTAATGCTGTTTCAAAGAACAAACCGTTTGTGCGTGACCCAAAACGGTTAGGTATTCAGTTTTGGTTGAATCACGCACCAACTCGAATTGCAAACTTCACCACTATGGGAATCAAGTTCGATCCATTTGACAAAGGCTGACTCAGTCAGGTTGGCCGTCGGTGTCATCTTCCGTTAACGGCAGATACCAAATATCTCGACAGTCACGACACCGATAAGAGACCACATCGCCCACTTCCCAGACGCCATCTTCCGTAGGCAGGGTCAGTAGATGGCAGGGTCCACCACAATCGACACAGACAATGGACTCACTTGGACTAATCACCGACGTAGTCTGCCTTGTGTGAGAGTTGTTGCGGGTGACCTGCGGGGAAGACGAATAGAAGCCCCAACGACAGAGGCCACGCGGCCCACCACGGACAAGGTTCGTGAAGCGGTATTCAATTCATTGCGCAGCATGGATGTAGTGGAGGGTGCGCGAGTTCTCGACTTGTTTGCTGGCACAGGGGCAATGGGAATTGAAGCATTGTCTCGCGGTGCTGCGCATTGCGTCTTCGTGGAGTCTGACCGTGCAGCCTTGGCCGTGTTGCGGACAAATTTGCAGCAGTTAGGCGTTGCCGATAAATCCACTGTGATTTCGGGCGATGCAGTCATGCAGGCCTCCCAACAACAGGGGATAGACCTGCTAATCGCAGATCCGCCATACGGATATAAGGACTGGGCGCGATTGCTTGCTGGTGTCACCGCTGGCCTTGTTGTTTTGGAATCAGACCGTGAAGTGGGCGACATTGAGGGTTGGCAGACCGTGCGAGCAAAGAAATATGGCCGCACTCATGTGGCATTTCTCCAATGCCAGACCACGCCAGCAGGTACCGTGGAGGGCGAATGAGCACCGCGCTGTACCCCGGCAGTTTTGATCCCTTCCATGTAGGCCACCTCGATGTGGTGGAGCAGGCCGTCGCACTGTTTGGCAACGTGGTGGTGGCAGTTATGCATAACCCCGACAAACCATCTGGCGTGTTGACCACTGCGGAACGAGTCGAGATTGCTCAGACTGCATGCGCGCACCTCCCCAGTGTCTCGGTGCAGGCGTTTGCTGGTCTTGCAGTTGATGCTGCGAAGTCTGTGGGCGCGTTGTGCATCGTGAAGGGTCTTCGTACCCCAGGTGATTTCGAGATTGAACAACAAATGGCGCATACCAACTTTGCAGTTGCCGGCGTTCGTACTGTGTACGTTCCGTGTGATCCCGCATTCAGCTATGTGAGCAGTCGATACATTCGCGACATTGCAATGCACGGTGGCGATGTTTCGGCATTGGTTCCTAAAACTGTGCAACAAGTTTTGAAGACCCACTTTTCTTCTCGGGGTAAATAATGAGTTTTGATGATTACGACGACGAACTGATTGACGACACGTTTGAGCAGCCAGCGCCAGTACAAGCGCGCTTAGGTGAAAGCGAAATGATTCTTCGCCAAACAATCGACATCATTGTTCAGGCACCAAGTGTTCCGCTTTCCAGTTCGCCTCGAGTCAACCGCGACGAGATCGTTGAGCTTTTGCAAGATGCCCTTGATCGCCTCCCAGAAGAGATTCGCCAGGCGCGCTGGATGTTGAAAGAACGTCAAGAATTCCTTGATAAAACGAAGCGCGAAGCAGATGAGATTCTGGGTGCAGCACGCCAACAGGCCGAGCGCATGGTACAGAGAACAGAAGTAGTGCGCGCCGCCGAAGCACGTGCGCGTCAAGTAATTGATGCAGCCGACGAAGAGACTCGCCGTTTGAAGCATGAAACCGAGGACTTCCTTGATCAGCGCCTCGGAAGTTTTGAGATTCTTCTTGGTCGTTTGCAAAAAACTGTGCACAACGGTCGCGAGCGCCTTTCGATTGGCGACAAAGTTCCATCACCTGAAGCAGAGGAAGCAGTGGAAGATCAAGACGATCCCGCTGGCTTTTTCGATCAGGACGAGTAGCAGGAACGGTTTCAGAGTTGGCAAAGCCACTCATCGTCAATGTCATTGAACTGCTCCGTTGGCCGGGGTCTTCAAAAGACATCGCTGTCGAAGTCGCTGCAGATGACTTCGAGTTTGAAGACGCACGCATAGTGAGTGAACCAATTGCCATTGCCGTGCACATGGAAGCCATCACTAATGGAGTGTCTGTTTCTGGTGTGGCTCACGCAGCATGGGCAGGCGAGTGTCGTCGTTGCCTCACCCCACTGCGTGAACTCATGCAGGTGGAGTTCGATGAGATGTACCAACCCACAGTGCACGACGCCGAGGCCTACGAGATAGAAAACGATCAGATCAACCTTTTGCCCATGGTGCGGGAGAACATTTTGCTGGCCCTTCCGCTCGGACCGTTATGCCGCGAGGACTGCCCCGGATTCTGTCTGCACTGCGGGGCAGACCTCTCCCAAACCCAATGTGGGTGCGTTTCTGTGGCTTCTGACCCCCGTTGGGCGGTCCTTGATGCACTGAAAGATGTACTTGATGACCCTTCCTAGTGAGTTTTCTCACTTTGGTAGATACAATTTCCAAGCCTCATCACGAGGCATTCGCCGCTAGCACAGGGAGACCACGGTGGCCGTTCCCAAGAAAAAGAAGTCGAAATCAAAGACACGGATGCGTCGCGCCTCAAACTGGCGTCTCGAAGCTCCGTCTCGTAGCACGTGCCCACGCTGTGCTTCAGCCAAGTTGCCACACACTGTGTGCGGCGTATGCGGTTGGTACAAGGGCCGAGTTGCTATCACCATCGACTGATTGTCGAGATCTCGAATATGTTGCCAATCGCCGTTGATGCGATGGGTGGCGACCGTGCCCCCAGTGAAATTCTTGCTGGTGCACATGAAGCCGCAGCTTTAGGTATTCCCATTCTGCTTGTCGGACCAGAAGGTCTCGATGGCATCGGTGAGCTTCCTCTGTTGCATGCCAGTGAAGTCATCGAAATGGATGACGACCC
>JAPKZX010000002.1 GCA_026393575.1 Actinomycetota bacterium | reverse complement strand
CTCGACAGAGTCCATGACGTACCGTCAACTGCAAGAACGCAGAGACCTCATTCAGAAACGCATGCGCGACCACCTCGTGAAGTAGTCGCATCGGCAAGACTGGTGAGGTGAGACTCATCGTTACGCGCTGCACTGTGGAATATGCCGGTCGACTTGAAACCCGACTACCCGAAGCACTTCGACTTGTCATGGTGAAAGCCGATGGTTGTGTAGCAATTCATTCCGACGGCGGTGCATACAAGCCACTCAACTGGATGAACTCCCCGAACGTCATCGAAGACAACACGGATCATTGGATAGTGCGCAACCCCAAGGGTGAAGAATGACAATTACGTTTCACGAAATCTTTCATGACTCGGCTCACGAGTTTGGCCAGGATCCCGGCTTAGAAAAAGATGGCGTTGAAAAACAACTCCAAGAACTACTTGCCGCGTCACCCGATGTGATGGAACCTGGCCTAGTTCTCATTCGACGTGAGCACTACACAGCACTTGGCCCCGTCGATATCTTGTGCAAAGACCTTGCTGGTAACACCGTAGTAATTGAAGTGAAACGACGCGGAGAGATCGATGGCGTCGAACAGCTCACTCGTTACCTAGTGGATCTCGCTAACGACCCATCACTTGGCACGTTGCGTGGCATGTTTGTTGCCCAGAGCATTAAGCCACAGGCACGCACGCTTGCTGAGTCACGAGGCATCACCTGCGTTGAGGTGGACTACGACGCACTACGCGGCAAACAATCCGACGAATGGACATTGTTTAATTGAGTTGTTCTTTTCACAAAGAGCAAAACCCCCTGCCATTTGTGAGCTATACTTAATCGTGAGTCGCACTGTCGTCGGAATCGTCGGAACCATCATCGTTGCCATCTATGCCATTGGCTCTGGCCGTTGGGTCGCCACCGATGCACAGTGGTATCAGTCTCTTCCACGCCCAGCATGGCAACCACTCGGCTTTGTCTTCGGCCTCATTTGGCCATACAACTTCGCGATGCTTCTTGCTGCAACGTGGATCGTTGCCAACCGACTCTCAACCACAAACCAACTGATCTGGCTGGCATCACTCACCCTCAGTGTTGCATCTGCTCTCTCGTGGGCATGGTTGTTCTATGGTCCACATTCACTTCGTGCAGCAAGCCTGATGCTTGTGCTTGCCACCCTGCTGACAATCCCACTTCTAGTGATTGCATTTCGTGCGTCTCCTGCCCTTGGTTATGCCTTCGTGCCGTACCAAATTTGGTTAGCAATTGCCACTTCACTTGCCTTCGCTTACGCGGCGCAATAGACAAGTGCACTCCGGTCGCGATAGATACTTGACATCATGAGTTTCACTCCTTCATCTCCGTCTAGTCCTGAAGTAGATCCACTCGCTCCGCGACAACACACCTCGCTTTTGTCTTCACCTTCGCGGCGCCTTGGTGCAGTCGTTGGCTTGGTATCGGGTGGTGTCGCTGTCACGATCGGAATGTTGGTAGCTGCTCTCGGAGAAGTTGCTTCGCCTATTGACGCCGTTGGGAGTTCATTTATTGATCGCACTCCACCATGGTTGAAGAGTTTGGCCATTTACTTGTTTGGAACTGATAACAAAACTGCTTTACGCGTGGGAATCGTGATCCTGCTAGCCACTATCGCCTACATTGCCGGATCATTCAGCATTAAGTCACCCAGACCGCTTGTCAGTGCGATTGTAATTTTCGCTTTTCTCGGCGTCTTGTCAGCAATTGAACAAGAAGGATCAAACGTCTCTTCAATTCTCGCTCCGATGATGGGGGCCGTTGTTGGAATCGGCAGTGCCGTATGGCTTTTAGGCATACTGACGAACCGTTGGTTAGCGACGAGCACTCCGTCACCATCGCGAGTTCCTTTAGGTTGGGACCGGCGTCGTTTCATGCGTGTTACTGCGACAGTCGGGGCGACCGCAGTAACGGCTGGAC
>JAPKZX010000094.1 GCA_026393575.1 Actinomycetota bacterium | reverse complement strand
AAGGTAAGGCACAAGTTGAACTTGCAATGTTGCGCTACCGGTTGCCCCGTTTGCGTCGTGGTGCAAAGGCCGGATTGTCACAACAGGGTGGCGGCATTGGAACACGTGGTCCTGGTGAAACTCGTCTAGAGACAGATCGTCGTCGCATTATGCGGCGCATCGAAAAACTAGAACAAGATCTCAAAGGCCTATCGCGCACGCGTCACACCCAGCGAAAGAGTCGTGGCCGAAGTGGTCTTGCCTCGGTGGTCATTGTTGGTTACACCAACGCTGGAAAATCCACGTTGCTCAATGCACTTACGCAAGCAGGCGTGCTTGTAGAGAACAGATTGTTTGCCACGCTTGATCCGACTACACGTCGGTTGGCTTTGCCAGGTGGTGAACCGGTGCTTGTGACAGACACGGTTGGTTTTATTCGTCAACTACCTCACGGTCTCATCGAGTCTTTCAAGAGCACGCTTGAAGTAGCGGCTGAAGCAGACTTGCTTGTGCATGTAGTTGATGGAAGCGCCACTCACCCTGAAGAGCAAATGACTGCGGTGCGCGAAGTGCTTGCCGAAATCGGCGCAGATCAAGTTCCCGAATTCATTGTCTTCAATAAGGCAGACAAGTTGGAAGACTTCGGAGCACAGTTGGTGGAAGCCCATCACGGTGCGGTTGCGGTCTCGGCTTTGGAGAACCAAGGGCTCGATGTGCTGTTGCGCAAACTTGCAGATCGCATGCGTTCCATTACTCAGGTCACAGACCTTGTGGTGCCGTTTGAGCGTGGCGATATTTTGGCCTCTATCCATCGTGAAGGTGAAGTGGTTCTCTCGCAAGACCACCCCGATGGCATGCATATTCGTGCACGTTTGTCCGAGGCTTCGGCGGGACGTTTGCGCGAGTTCGTTGTACAGGTAGACGATGAAGGAAACTTGAGGTCTCATGAGTAGCGCAGGCGTCAACAGAAACCAGGTGGGCTTCGAGCCTCCTCCGTACCCGTACGACAGACTCGATGCGTATCAGAAGATGGCGAGTGAATTCGACGGTGGAATAGTCGACCTTTCCATCGGCACGCCATGTGATCCGCCACCACAAGCAGTGATTGATGCACTTGCAGGCTCTGGTTCAGAGCGCGGATACCCAGCGTCTATTGGTTCTGAAAACTTGCGCAGGTCTATTGCTCGTTGGATGGGTCGTCGTTTTGCGATCGATGTCCCCATTTCGCGTATAGCGGCGTGTATTGGCACAAAAGAGTTTGTTGCAACTACACCGCAGTACATGAAGTTGCGTCGCCCTGGACGCGACACAGTTATCTATCCGGCCGTTGCATACCCCACCTATGAAATGGGTGCGACGCTTGCTGGTCTGCGTGCGCTTCCAGTTCCCATGAATGCAGAAGGCCACATGGATTTTGCGTCATTGTCCGAAGACGACATTGCGCGTGCGCTCATGGTGTGGGTGAATAGCCCAAGCAATCCCACCGGCGGATTAGACGATCTGAAATATGCAGCTAACTGGGGACGCAAACATGACATTCCTGTATTTAGCGATGAGTGTTACGCCGAGTTCACATGGGGCACAGCGCCACAATCAATCTTGCAGCATGGTCTCGACGGCGTGATTGCTGTTCATTCATTGTCGAAGCGTTCAAACCTTGCAGGTGTGCGCGTGGGTTTCTACTCAGGTGATGCAGAGATCGTGGACTATCTCAAAGAAGTGCGTAAGCATGCGGGCTTTATGGTGCCAGGTCCGGCACAAGCAGCTGGCGTTGCCGCCCTTGATGATGATGAACATGTTCGCGTGCAACGTGATCGTTATAAGTCGCGTTTAGAGATGATGGCCAAGACTTTGACGGCATGGTCAGGTATCGATATCGCCCTGCCGGCCGGTGGCTTCTACTTGTGGTTCAACGCTGGCGATGCGTGGGAGTTCACCGAGAAGCTTGCACGTGAGGGTGGGGCACTGGTGAGCCCAGGGGATTTCTATGGTGCAGGCGGGTCGCACAATGTGCGTGTAGCCGTGGTGCAGCCCGACGCCAAACTGGCAATGGTTGCCAAACGCCTTGGCGTTTAGCGCAACTTGCGCATAACAGTGACGAGGATTCCATAGATCTGCACTTCGTCTGATGTGAAGACCATTGGTTTCATTGAAGAGTTAGACGGAACAAGTGTGATGTTGTTGCCAGACTTCTTGAATGTCTTAATGGTTGCTTCGTCTCCCGGAATACCTGCAACAACAATGTCGCCATTTTCTGCAACGGTTTGTTGACGCGCAACAACGAAGTCCCCATCGAGGATTCCTGCTTCGATCATTGAGTCACCACGAACGCGCAACATAAAGAGTTCGCCTTCGCCAGTGAAGTCAGTGGGGAGAGGAATGAGGTCTTCAACATTTTCTTGTGCCAGAACACCAGTACCTGCAGCGACGTCACCAATGAGAGGGACGTGACGTGAAGGACGACGTTCCATAGCTACTTCGCTGTTGGTATCGAAGCGCACTTCAATGGCGCGAGGTTTTGTTGGGTCACGGCGCAGAAAGCCCATCTTCTGGAGGGTGTTGAGGTGGTTATGCACGGTGGAGGGGGAGTTGAGGCCGACTGCCTCGCCGATCTCACGTACGGATGGCGGATAGCCACGGTCTTGCATGCTCTGGGAGATGACGTTGAGGATTTCGCGTTGGCGTGGGGTGAGGGCTTCAGACATAGGTGGAAGCGTACAGGTGTTCGCTGGCTAGGTCAAACACCTGTTCGGAGAACGAATGTTCGGCTAAAGCCTTGACACCGAACACCTGTTCGGTAAAACTATAGAACACCTGTTCGCTACGGTGTTCATCACATAGGCAAACCGGCCACCAAACCCCACTCCTGAAAGGAAATCCAATGGCAACCACCATCGATCCTCTTCTTTTTACTTCCGTCTCATCTGTTCGCTCAGCTAGGCGACCAGCCCCCACGGCCCAGGTATTCCAGCGCCGCCGCCGCGTGGTGGGCGCCGTCCTCATCTTTGCTGTGGCCTCCGTCGTCATCTCCACGGGAGCTTTTGCTTCCAATCCCACGCCGGCCAATCAAGTGCCGCCACGAACAGTTGTTGCGCAATCCGGAGACACTCTCTGGGACATTGCGCGCACGATCGCTCCGAAGGGTGACATTTCGGAGCTGGTCACTGCTTTGGTACGAGCAAATGGTGCTCGTATCGAAGCGGGCCAAGTCATTCATATCCCATAAAAATCGTCGTTTCGTACAAAATGTCAATGCAGGGTGACTTAGAGTACCCATGTGCATTGCCCCGTATGCCCCAACGACGACACCAAGGTGATCGACTCACGTCCAGCCGATGATGGTGCTGCGATTCGTCGTCGCCGTTCGTGTCCCGAGTGTTCGTATCGATTCACCACATACGAACGTTTAGAAGGTGCGCCGCTTCTTGTGGCCAAGCGATCTGGTGATCGTCAGCCGTTTGACAGAGCCAAAGTCATCTTTGGTGTGCGCTCAGCCTGCAAGGGTCGCCCTGTGGAAGATGAACAAATTGATGCGCTTGCCGAGATGGTGGAAGACGACATGCGTCTGGCCGCCGCTGCTGGCACAGAAATTACGTCGTCCACTGTTGGTCACGCAGTACTTGAACATTTGAAAGCACTCGACGAAGTTGCCTACATGCGTTTCGCAAGTGTCTACAAAAACTTTGATGATGCTGCAGACTTCCGCCGCGAACTTGCACTGCTGAAGCAAACGTAATTTTTATTGCGCGTTGCGATTGCGTTCGTAACGAACAAACACAAAATCGTCTTCTCTACGAAAATCAACAAGAGAAAACTGTCGTAACGCATGTGGTGGCGCCGATAGTGATGCGGCCCGATATCCACTGAGGTGCGGCGACACGGTCAAATTGATTGCGTCAACAACGTCAGCCTCAAGCATTGCCGCATTGAGTTGAGGGCCGCCTTCTACGTGCACGATGCCGGCGGGGAGTTGGCTAATGATTGCGGGTAAATCCACGACTGTTGAGCCGGCACGAATGCTGTCGACCGGCACAGTGGGTGCAGTTGTGGTGGTGACAATCAATCCGGCGCCAGATGTAAAGAGCCCCGATGAGAAATCCAGATTGCATGACTGAGTAACTACTGCAATGCGCAGGTCGCTACGCGATGGGGCACGGTAGGACTCGGCCCGCACGGTTCCTGCGCCTACAAGCACAACAGATGCGGTCTCACGAAGGCTGCGCAGGCGCTGTTGATCGGCTGGGCCACCAAGCGGGCCAGAGCGACCATTCACATCGACGGTGCCGTCTGGTGTGGTGATCATGCAGATCTCCACCTGATGCTGGCTCGACGTCATGGGGACAGTGTACGAACACTGCGAGATGGGGGCTCTGATTATGGCAAGGTAGCAAGATGACCGATACACAGAACCGGACCGTTTTTCGTACTTGCCCGTTGTGCGAGGCCACATGTGGTTTAGAGATCTCCGTCAATCCGCAGGAACAAGTGGTGCGTATTCGTGGCGACCGAGACGATGTATTTAGTCATGGATTCATTTGCCCCAAAGGCAGCACGCTGAAGCAATTGCATGAGGACCCCGACCGTTTGCGCAAGCCACTCGTGAAGCGCGATGGCAAACATGTCGAAGTGTCGTGGGAAGAAGCATGGCAAGTAGTGAATGACGGTTTGATGGGAGTCATCGAGCGTCATGGTCGAGGCGCATTGTCTGCGTACTTGGGAAATCCGAACGCGCACAACCTGGGGCCACAGTTGTTTAGTGCCGTGATGCTGCGTTCCATGGGTTCACGCAATGTGTTCAGCGCTTCAACAGTTGATCAAGTGCCAAAACACGTGGCTGGTGGGTTGATGTTTGGAACACCACAGTCCATTCCTGTTCCAGACGTGGATCACACGGACTACCTCATGATGTTGGGTGCAAACCCATATGCATCGAATGGAAGCTTGTGCACCTCGCCAGATTTTCCAGGCCGCATTCAAGCAATTCGTGCACGCGGCGGAAAAGTGGTTGTAGTAGATCCACGCCGAACAAAGACCGCAGAAGAATCTGACGAGTGGATTTCAATTCGTCCGGGAACAGACGGACTTTTTCTTGCTGCAATGGTGAACGTGATGTTTGCCGAGAACTTGGTCAGCATTGAGCCGCGCATCGCGTCTTTGTTGAATGGTGTGGATGAATTGCGTGATGCAGTTGCTGCCTTCACACCTGCTGCAGTGCAAGATGTAACTGGTGTATCTGCAGAGACGACAGCTCGTTTGGCTCGCGAACTATGTGGTGCTCCCACCGCTGCTGTGTATGGCCGCATCGGAGTGAACACAGTTGAATTTGGTACAACGAATGCATGGCTCATTGATGCAATCAACGTATTGACGGGCAATATTGACTCTCGTGGTGGCGCAATGTTTACAACGCCAGGCACTGGTAGTTCTACAACGCGCGGTGCTGCTGGAAAAGGTAAAGGCTTTGCCATGGGACGCGGCCATAGTCGTGTGTCAAACAAGCCAGAAGTATTGGGGGAGTACCCCGTCGCTGTATTGGCCGAAGAGATCACAACGCCAGGCGAGAACCAGGTGCGTGCACTCATCACGGTTGCAGGCAATCCTGTGTTGTCTACTCCGCATTCAAATCAGTTAGATGCTGCTCTTGCAGAACTCGAGTTCATGGTTTCGATTGACATTTATTTGAATGAAACAACTCGTCATGCAGACGTGATCTTGCCACCACCTTCGGCACTTGAAAAAGATCACTACGACGTCGGTCTGTACATATACGCAGTGCGTAACATCGCTAACTACAGCGTTCCTGTGTTGCAAAAAGATGACGCTTCGCCAGAAGAGCATGAGATCTTGTTGAAGCTGGCGGGCATCTTGCAGGGACTTGGCCCCGACAATGATCCGTTGGCACTCGAAGAGCAAACCATTTACGCAATGGTGACGGGTGCTGTTTCAAATTCAGGATCAAACATTCATGGTCGTGATGCAGATGAAATCTTGAACATGTTGAGTGCGGGTGGTCGTCGCGGTACTGCGCGCAACCTTGACTTTGCATTGCAAACAGGCCCGTATGGCGCAGCGTTTGGTGCAAACCCTGGTGGCTTGTCGCTTGATGTTTTGTTAGCGAATCCACACGGTGTTGACCTTGGTGCATTGGAACCAAAGATGCCAGAAATGTTGCGTACGCCGAGTGGACGCATTGAGTTGTCACCCGAAGTTTTCATTAATGATCTCAAACGATTGAAAGAGTCAATGAATGGTGTCGATCTTGATCAGATGTTGTTAGTTGGTCGACGTGATTTGAAGTCAAACAACTCCTGGATGCACAACATCAAAGTTCTGACAAAGGGTTCACTGTCGTGCACTGCACACATTCATCCGAATGACGCAGCACGCATTGGTGCGGTCACAGGTACTGCGTTGCGTATCGCAAGTCGTGTTGGTGAAGTGCAGGTTCCTGCAGAAGTCACCGATTCAGTGCGACCTGGCGTTGTGAGTTTGCCTCACGGATGGGGCCACTCTGTCCCTGGCACGAAGATGTCTGTGGCCGGAGAAAAAGCTGGCGTGAACTCGAATATTTTGACCGACGACCAAGTTCTGGACCCTTTATCGGGCAATGCGGTGCTGAGCGCCATTCCCGTGACAGTGGAGGTCGTGGGGGCCTAAAAGGCGTTATCCACAGGTAGGGGCACCTTCTGCACAGGTACCCCACAGGTCTATCCACTAGAAATCATTGGGTTTCCCCAGAAACTTTTCGAAATCCACATAGTTGTCCACTTCCAATCCACAGGGGGAGGGCCGTATGGTGAAGGCACGAATTGGGGGTCTGTCCGGCCTTCACAAAAGAATTTCTCGAGGGTCGTTGACAAAGGTGTAGTTACAGTGCTGTAATCTCACAACCACTTGTAGCAAACCTGCAATTGGGGGCGGGTCACCTACTACATGTTGTGGTTGGGGGTTTTCCATCTCTCCATAACGGTCCCCGGACCCCAAAAATCATCAAATACGCCACTGAGGAGTCGCAATGTCATTAGCACCAGATCGTTTGTCTATCGGAATCGGTCGATTCTTCACCACCCCTGGCGTACACCCGTACGACGAAGTGGCATGGGAGAAGCGCGATTCTCGCATCACTAACTGGCGCGATGGCACTGTTGCTTTCGAACAGCTCGATGTTGAGTTTCCTGTCTCGTGGTCTTTGAACTCCACCAACATTGTTGCGCAGAAGTATTTCCGCGGCACACCAAACACACCAGAGCGCGAGCACTCAATGCGTCAAGTCATCGACCGCGTCGCTGACACCATCACAACATGGGGCATCGAGGGTGGTTACTTCAACGACAACGAAGAAGCAGAAACCTTCCGTTCAGAATTGAAGTTCATTCTCGTCACACAGCGCGCTGCGTTCAACAGCCCAGTGTGGTTCAACATTGGTGTGAAGGGTGTTCCTCAGCAAGCAAGCGCTTGTTTCATCCTCGCTGTTGAAGACAAGATGTCAGCAATTCTCAACTGGTATCGCGAAGAAGGAGTCATCTTCAAGGGTGGTTCTGGTTCAGGTATCAACCTTTCAAAGATCCGCTCAAGCGCAGAACACTTGGAAGGTGGCGGTACCGCTTCTGGTCCAGTGTCTTTCATGCGCGGTGCAGACGCATCAGCCGGAACCATCAAGTCCGGTGGCAAGACACGTCGTGCAGCAAAGATGGTCATTTTGAATGCAGACCACCCAGACATCGAAGAGTTCATCTGGTGCAAAGTGAAAGAAGAGCGCAAGGCTCGTGTACTTCGTGACGCCGGCTTCGACATGGACCTTGACGGTGCAGATTCATTCAGTGTTCAGTACCAAAACGCAAACAACTCGGTGCGCGTCACCGACGAGTTCATGCACGCTGTAAAAGAAGATCGCGATTGGACCTTCAAGGCCGTCACCGATGGTTCACCAGTACGCACCATTCGTGCACGTGATCTGTGGCGTCAAATCGCTGAAGCTTCATGGGAGTGCGCAGACCCAGGTTTGCAGTTCGACACCACCATCAACAAGTGGCACACATCGCATGCATCTGGCCCAATCAACGGCTCGAACCCATGTTCTGAATACATGCACATCGATAACTCGGCTTGCAACTTGTCATCTCTCAACTTGTTGAAGTTCCTCGACGACAATGACCGTTTCGATGTTGAGGCATACCGCCACGCCATCGAAGTGATGTTCACTGCACAGGAAATCTTGGTTGGTCGTGCCGACTACCCAACAGAAGCAATTGGTGACAACAGCCGCAAGTTCCGTCAATTGGGCCTTGGTTATGCAAACTTGGGCGCATTGCTCATGGCGCTTGGTATGGCATACGACTCCGATGGTGGTCGCGCATGGGCAGCAGCTCTTACGTCGCTCATGACCGGACACGCATATGCAACAAGTGCTCGCACTGCAAGCCGCATGGGTCCACACTCTGGTTTTGCCGAGAACGAAAAGTACATGCTCAACGTATTACGTATGCACCACGATGCACACAGCGAGATTCTCAATAGCAAGGAAGTGCAAGACGATCTCTTGTACGCCGGCTTGGAATCATGGGAAGCAGCAGTACGTGACGGTGAAGAGTACGGCGTGCGTAACGCACAAGCCACCGTGCTTGCCCCAACCGGCACAATCGGCCTCATGATGGACTGTGACACCACTGGTGTCGAGCCAGACCTTGGTCTTGTGAAGTTCAAGAAGATGGTCGGCGGCGGTTCAATGAGCATCGTCAACCAGACAATTCCACGTGCGCTTCGCCGTTTGGGTTACAACACCCAGCAGGTCGACGACATCGTTGCATACATCGATGAGAACAAGTCCATCCTTGGTGCACCGCACATCGAATCTAGCCACCTCGACGTGTTTGCTTGCTCAATGGGTGACAACACCATTCATTACGAAGGTCACGTTCGCATGATGGGTGCGGTACAGCCGTTCTTGTCTGGCGCAATTTCAAAGACTGTCAACATGCCAGAAGAGGCAAGCGTCGAAGACATTGAGAAGTTGCACATGTTGTCATGGGAGCTCGGCATCAAGGCCGTTGCTATCTATCGCGACAACTGCAAAGTTGGCCAGCCACTCAGCGCATCGAAGAAAGACGACGACACCAAAGACGGTGACAAGTCAGAAGCTGCAACGCAAGTTGTAGAGCGCGTAGTTGAAAAGATTGTCACGCAGCCAATTCGTCAGAAGCTTCCTCGCTCACGTCGTGGTCGCACATTCGAATTCCGCGTTGCTGATTGCAAGGGCTTTGCAAACATCGGTGAATACGAAGATGGTCGCCCCGGCGAAATGTTCCTCACTGTGTCAAAGCAGGGTTCAACACTCTCGGGCATCATGGACGCGTTCGCGAAGTCCATCTCGTATGGCCTTCAGTACGGAGTGCCATTGCGTGCATTCGTTGAAGCGTTCACCAACATGCGTTTCGAGCCTGCAGGTATGACAGATGATCCAGACATCCGTATGGCTTCATCCATCATGGACTACTTGTTCCGTCGTCTTGCACTTGAGTACATGACATACGACGAGCGCGCAGAATTGGGCATCTTCACTCGTGACGAGCGCATTCAGCCAACACTTCCTGGTGTTGAAGAATCAGTCATCGAGACAAAGAATGGCTCCGAGATGGCAACCGACATCAAGTCAGTGCAATCAGTGTCTGAATTGGTTCAACAGATCGAGTTGGGCATTGCGCCGAAGGCTCCGGTCTCAGATCATTCATCACCAAACGGCATTGTCCGTCACAGCGATGCACCGATGTGCATGCTCTGTGGAGTGCAGATGCAGCGTGCGGGCTCATGCCATGCGTGCCCATCATGTGGCTCCACCAGCGGCTGTAGCTGATCAAATGTGACACGATAGGTACTTCAATGGAGGAGTACCTATCGTGACACGCAGCTTCGATACCACCGATGTAAATGTCGTTACCACCCCAGGTGGTCAACGCGTTCATAAATGGCATGCGGCCCAAAGCGAAGTACTCACGGCAGGGTTTACTGAAGTACGCAAGGGCGTGTGGAACTTTGTGGGTAACGGGCTATCGAACCAGTCCTTCATCCAGGCACCCGAAGGAATCATTGCGATTGACACGGGCGAATCGATTGAAGAGATGCGCGAGGCACTGCGTCGTTTGCGTGAATTGACTTCGGAGCCCATTGCAGCCGTCATCTATACGCACTTCCATTATGTAGAAGGCACGAAAGCAATTTTCCAAGAGGGTAATCATGTTTCGCCTCTGCCGATCTATGCACACGAGAAAGTAAAGGGCAATAAGGCGCGTACCCTCGGTGAAATTTCACCGGCGTATGCACGGGGGCTCGTGGAACAGTTCGCCATCGTTATGCCGCTTGAAGGTCCCGATGCAACGGTGAATGTTGGTCTTGGATACTTCTATAAGAACCCAGCTCATGTGCCGTATACGCCGGGGTATGTCGATGCCACGCATCTGCTGGGAGCACGTGATTCACTCACTATCGCTGGCTTGAAGGTAGAGGCAGTGCATTCGCCGAGCGATTCGGATGACTCGGTGAATTTCTACTTCCCTGAAATCGGTACTTGTATTCACAACTCTGTGTGGCCAGTGCTTTTCAATGTATTTGCAATTCGCGGTGAGGAGTATCGCGACCCTCGTGTTCTAATTCCTGGAATCGACAACATTATTAAGTGGGCACCTGAATATTTGGTTGCGACGCATGGTCCTGCACTCACTGGGAAAGACAACATTCGCGAAAAGGCGACGCGTTATCGCGACTCGATTCAGTTCATGTGGGATCAAACAGTACGTGGCATCAATAAGGGCTGGACTACCGATCAAATTGCGTCGCGAGTGACATTGCCGTCTCTTTACGATGTCGACTACCTCACATCGGAACGTTACGGAGTGACGGAACATCATGTGCGCCAAATCTTTATGGGTCTTCGTGGTTGGTTTGATGGTGACGAATCAAAGTTGTTCCCCACAGAACCCGTGGAACGCTATGGCAAACTCATTGCTGGCTTTGGTGGCAGGGCAGAAGTGGCCGCTCAGAGCGAAAAAGCTCTTGCATCTGAAGACATTCGATGGGCTACGGAACTGGCTACCTGGTTGGTTCGTTCCGAAGGTGCAACAGATGACGAAAAATCATTAATGGCGAAGTGCTTGCGTGTGATCGCAGAACGTACTCCGGCAGCCAACATTCGTAACTGGGCAATCACGCGTGCGCGACACCTCGATGGCTCATTCCCGATGGACCGCTTTATGGTTCATAACTTCAATCCGAAGTTCCTTGCCGAGTCTTCGGCATCTGGCATTGTGCACACACTGCGCGTTTTGGTGGACTCCGACCAAATCGAAGGAATGAATCATCACATTGCGTTCACAGTAGGTGATGAAACATGTGGACTTCATATTCGCAACTCTGTAGCTGTACCTACTGACGGGTGGGGAGCACAAAGTTTGGTCACGATGTCACGCGACATATTTATGGCAGTGGTGTCGGGGCGTCTGCCGTGGAGCGAAGCGTTCGCCGCGGGTGACATCAAGGTGTCAGGTGACGCGTCATCAGTCAATCAATTCCGGTTGTCTCTCGACAACAAGGGATTTGCTGGCTGAGTATGTCTTCACTGCCGCAGGCAACGCCGACGTTTGACGGCATTCAGGGCTACACGGTTCCCGATTCAACGCCGAGTCCGTTACGTCTTGCATCTGCGCCAGCTGGTGCGCCGAATATCGTGCTCATCTTGCTCGATGATGTGGGCTTCGGTACGTGTGGAACATTTGGTGGTCCAGTGCCAACGCCAGCACTTGATCGAGTTGCGGCACACGGATTGCGATTCAATCAGTTCCACACCACGGCACTGTGTTCACCGACGCGTGCGGCAATGCTCACAGGACGTAATCATCACACGGTGCACATGGGTGGCATTCCTGAAGGTGCCAATGTGTTTCCCGGATACGACAGCATTATCCCTAAAGAGGCAGCAAGTGTTGCTGAAATTCTGAAGCAGTCGGGTTATTCCACTGGCGCATTCGGTAAGTGGCACCTTGCACCGTTGTGGGAGCAAACACTTGCTGGGCCATTCGATAGGTGGCCGACTGGGCTTGGCTTCGAACGCTTCTACGGAATCTTGAACGCAGAAGCATCGCAGTGGGAACCGCCGATGTTCGACCAAACAACACCGGTGATGCCATATGAAGGTCGCGACGACTATCACATGACAGAAGACATTGTTGATAAGGCGATTTCGTGGATGCGCGTGCAGAAGGCATCGCAACCAAGCAAGCCATTCTTTTCGTACATCGCAACTGGTGCCATGCATTGTCCTCACCATGTTGCGCCTGAATGGATTGAGAAATTCAAAGGCCAGTTTGATCAAGGGTGGGACGAGTTACGTCGAGAGATTTACGAACGCCAGTTGTCGCTTCGTGTCATTCCCGAAGGAACTGCACTCACTGCGCGGCCCGATGAAGTGCCGTCATGGGATGAGTATCCAGATCGTTACAAGCCGGTGGCTTCACGATTGATGGAAGTGTTTGCAGGCTTCCTTGCGCACACCGACGCTCAGATTGGTCGCGTATTGGATGCGCTTGAGCAGATGGGCGAGATGGACAACACATTGTTCATGTACATCACTGGTGACAATGGTGCGTCTGCGGAAGGCACCATCCATGGCGCATGGAGTGCACCGTCATTCCAGAACGGCATTCCTGAAGATCCCGAATGGCTACTTGACCACATGGATGATTTCGGTACTGCGCGTTGTGAGAATCATTACAACCTTGCGTGGGCATGGGCGCTTGACTCTCCGTTTCAGTGGATGAAGCAGGTGGCGTCTCACTTTGGTGGCACGCGTAATGCAATGGCGGTGCAGTGGCCTGCACGCATTAGCGATGCGGGTGGCTTGCGTACTCAGTTCCACCACGTGGTGGACGTGATGCCTACGTTGCTTGCTGCAGCTGGGGTAGCTATGCCAACGGCAGTGAATGGTTTGCAACAGTTGCCCGTTGATGGTGTGTCAATGCTGTACGCAATGGATGGTGCTGATGGTGCTTCAACGCGTACCACGCAGTATTTCGAGATGTTTGGTAACCGTGCGATTTATCACGATGGGTGGATTGCGTCTTGTTTCCATGGGCGAGTGCCGTGGAACAGATTCGGCATGGTGCCGTTCGATGGCCCTCAGGAAAAGTGGGAGTTGTACAACATCGCTAATGATTTCTCTCAAGGCGTAGACCTGGCAGAGAAACATCCGGAGAAACTGGCAGAGTTGCTTACATTATTTGACTCTGAAGCCAAACGAAACAATGTGTATCCGTTGAGAGAACCAGGTTCCACTTTGGGAATGACAGTGGTGCCACCCGAAAATCTTGGTGGGCTGAAAAAGATGACGTATACGACTGATCACATTCGGATGCCAGAACGCTCTGTGGTGAATCTGAAAAATTGTTCGTTCCGCATTGCGGCAGAAGTTGAAGTGTCATCCTCGATGTGCAGTGGTGTGATTGCATGCCAGGGCGGCAACATGGCGGGCTGGACGTTGTATCTGAATGATGACGGTTGTCCTGTGTATCACTACAACTGGATGGGTCATGATCACTACATTGCAACGTCACTCATGCCGTTGAGCACTGGGCGTCATGAGATTGTCGTGGACTTTGTCTATGACGGAGGCTTCGGTGTGGGAGGTCATGCAGTTTTGCTTGTCGATGCAATTCCTGTTGCACATGTGCGAGTAGAACGCACAGTTCCCATTGTGTTTTCTATGAGTGGCGAATCATTTGACATCGGTATGGACACGGGTGCACCCGTTGGCTTTTATCCTCACGTGTACCGGTGCACTGCAATCATTCACGGCGTCACATTGGAACGCTTGAGCGAGCCATCGCCTGATATTGCTGCTCTCATCGTTGAGGGTGAGTTTCGCGCCAGCCTTGCAACGCAATAGAGCAATTATTCAATAGTGCGTTGACGAGCCTCATCAAGCCCGCAGAAGTAGGCCTCGAGTGCTCGTGCTTTATCGAAAAGATGTTGAGGACGAGAAGCAATCCCTGCAGTCGTGGCGCGTGGAGCAAACTCAATAAAGGTTCCACTGTGAGTCTCTGACCATATGCGTTGCTCAGCGTCTGTTCGTCTTTCAACGAATCGCCCGAATGGACCAAACATCGCACCAGCGAGTGGAGCAATAATGACGAGACGTTCTGCGCCATCAGCTAAGTCGACACTGACGCCTGAGCGCACTCCACCATCTACGTATCTACGTCCATTGATCCTCTGTGGAGCGAGGAGGCCAGGCACAGCAGACGATGCGGCAACAAGGTCAGCAAGTGGAGTGTCGGCGCCACTGAGGACCGTGCGTCGCAGTCGGGGAACTTCAGTGACCACCACGCGCACAGTGGAATCTGTGGCATTGCCGAATACTTCTCGGGCTGATGCGGCGAGCACTCCGGCGCGAGGGTTGGGAAATGTGGGAACTTCGAGTCCTGCAAGGTCCTTGTAGGAAATCTTTAGTGCTGTAGCTGCGGCTGCCCAGGAGCCAGCAGAGGTACCAAGCATGGGACAGCCGTGTAGGTCGATGCCGCGTTCGCGGAGGCCTTCAATGACGCCAAGTGCGTATCCGATGCCAAAGAGCCCACCACCGCCAAAGACGCCAGCTAACGGTGGAGGGGATTGGGTGTTCACGGCTCCAGTCTCGCCTGAGAGGCGTAAGGTTGGGGTGATGGAGGCGCGAATTCTCACATGGAACTTGTGGTGGCAGTTTGGGCCATGGCGTGACCGTCAAGAAGCGATCTTGTCTACGTTGCAGTCCGAGCAGCCAGACATCGTGTTCCTGCAAGAAGTGTGGGCGCAAGAAGGTGGGCTAGACCAAGCGCAGTGGCTTGCCGATGAGATGAACATGTTCGTCGCACGCACTGAAGGTCCGTGGTACGACAATGGCGTCAGTTTGGGTAATGCCATCTTGTCGCGTTGGCCGATTGTGTCGTGGGAAGTTCATCGCTTGCCTGACGTAACTGGTGCGCCAAGCTACAGGCGCGCAGTAGTGGCTCATATTGAGACACCGTTTGGTCGTATGTGGACAGTATGTACGCACTTGGATTACAAGTTTGATGCATCGGCTACGCGTATGGCTCAGTGTGAGGCGTTGTGTGGAATCGTGTCGCAACTTCGTAATGATCCAGAAGTAGAACTACCAGTCTTGCTTGCTGGTGACTTCAATGCAGTTCCAGATTCAGATGAGATTCGCATGATGACGGGAAGAAGTGAGCCTGCTGTAGATGGCTTGGTGTTTACCGACATGTGGGAAGTTGCCGGTGAAGACACTGGGTTTACGTGGCGACGCGATAATCCGTATATCGAAGATTCAGCGTGGCCGAACCGACGGCTGGATTATCTGTTCGTGTCATGGCCGCGTCCGCGACCAATAGGTAACCCCACACGCATGTGGTTGGCAGGCCTAGAGGCTGTGGGCGGAGTGCAGCCGAGTGATCATGCAGCAGTTGTCGCAGATATTCGAATGGTGGGCGAGTAGCCGCTCGTAGTAGCTACCAGGAGCACTGAAGGCGCTTCACGCCATTAATGAACGAGCTTTGCAGGTATGCAGGCTCGCCCTCGGTGCGCAAAGTGGGCATGCGACGGGCAATCTCTTGGAACATCACGGATACTTCACGACGAGCAAGGTTTGCGCCTAAGCAGAAGTGTGGGCCACCTGCACCAAAACCAATTTGTGCAGGAGAAAACTCGCGACGCACATCAAATTGGTGTGGGTTTGCAAATGTGCGCTCATCACGGTTGCCCGATGAATAGAACATCACCACTTTTTCGCCTTCAAGAATCTTTTGACCGTTGATCTCTGTGTCTTGAGTTGCTGTGCGACGGAAATGGATAACAGGTGTAGCCATTCGCACAATCTCTTCGACCGCAGTGCGGTTGTGTGTATCGAAATCATCGAACCAGATCTTGCGCTGTTCAGGATTATCAGTCAGCAACTTCATTCCATGCGAGATGGCGTTGCGTGTTGTTTCGTTACCAGCCACAACGAGCAAAATAAAGAACGAACCGAACTCCTGAGCAGTGAGGCTTTCGCCATCTACTTCGGCTGCCATCATGACGCTCGTGATGTCGTCGCGTGGGTTTGCTTTGCGATCTTCGCCAAGTGCTTGCGCGTACGCAAAGATTTCCATTCCCACATTGAGTAAGTCTTCGTACGATGTGACGAACTCTGGGTCACCAACGCCGAGAATGGTGTTGGTCCAACGGAAAATTTCTGAATGGTCAGACTCGGGAACACCCATCATGTCGCAAATGATTTCCAACGGCAGTGGTGCGGCTACTTGTTCTACGAAGTCGCACGAGCGGCCAGGAAAATCTTGCAACAAGCGGTCCACTACTTTTGCCGCACGAATCTTTACTTGGTCTTCAACACGTGCAATCTCACGTGGGCCAAAACCTTTTGCAACAATGCTGCGAAGACGGAAATGCTTTGGGTCGTCCATGGCAATCATGGAGCCAAAGAACTCGTTGAGCTCTATAGGAAGGTCGCCAATGTTTGATCCCTGTCCACTGCAGAACAGTGCAGCGTTACGGCTCACATGCCAGATGTCGTCGTGACGAGTGAGGGCGCGATAACCGCGGCCGGGAGGAAATGGTGAATCCGGGATGACGGTATCTTCAAAGAATTGGAAAGGAGATTCATCGCGCAGTGTCTTGAAGGCCCCCTCACGCCAATCACGTGGCGCCGTCCAAAAAGTTTCACTCGAAAGGTTGATGTCGGAAAGAGGAACGTTAGGCAACTGCATGGGCAAATAATAGGAGAAATAGAGTCGATACTGCGTAGCGGGGCAGGTCGAGGGCCAATTTTCCGATAAACCTGACTACCCTTATGGGGTCGGTTCGAAGAGCGAACCACGAAAGGAATCCATGCCTGAAGCAGTAATCGTCGCCACAGCCCGTAGCCCAATCGGTCGCGCCAACAAAGGTTCTCTCAAAGACCTTCGTCCCGACGACATGGCAGCACAGATCGTTCGTGCACTGATGGCCAAAGTGCCACAAGTGAAGTCAACCGATGTTGAAGACCTCATTATGGGAATCGGCCAGCCAGCAGGCGAAGGCGGATTCAACATTGGTCGTATGGTCGCAATTCTTGCTGGCCTCGACGATGTTCCTGGCGTCACCGTCAACCGTTACTGCTCATCTTCATTGCAGACCATTCGCATGGCTGCACATGCAATTCGCGCCGGAGAAGGCGATTGCTTTATCGCTGCCGGTGTTGAAGCAGTGAGTCGTTATGCATCAGGAGCATCTGACTCTGCTCCAAACGCAATCTTCAAAGATGCAGGTGCTCGTACTCGTTCACGTGCCGAAGGTGGCGCAGCAGTGTGGACACCGCCAACCGGTCTTCCCGATGCATACATCGCAATGGGTCAGACTGCAGAAAACGTTGTTCAACAAGAAGGCGTCACTCGTGAAGAGATGGACCACTTTGGTGTTCGTTCACACAACCTCGCAGTTGCTCACCAAGAGAATGGTTTCTTCGAGCGTGAAATTACTCCACTCGTATTGCCAGACGGCACTGTCGTCAGCAAAGACGACGGCCCACGCGCTGGAACCACATACGAAGCAACATCACAGTTGAAGCCAGTGTTCCGCC
>JAPKZX010000037.1 GCA_026393575.1 Actinomycetota bacterium | reverse complement strand
AAAGCAGCAGCTAAGAAAGCTCCTGCACGTAAGAAGAAGGCAGTAGCCAAGAAGGCTCCTGCTAAGCGCAAGAAAGCTGCTAAGAAAGCAGCTCCTGCGAAGAAGCGCAAGAAAGCTGCCAAAAAAGCAGCTCCTGCAAAGAAGCGCAAGAAAGCTGCCAAAAAAGCAGATCCTGCAAAGCGCAAGAAGGCTGCTAAGAAAGCAGCTCCTGCAAAGAAGCGCAAGACAGCCCGTAAAAAGGCTGCAGCAAAAAAGAAGTAATTTTGCTGAAGGTCATTGGCCTTCACTAAATCTTCAAAAAATGTAGAACCAAATTGGTTCGGAGTGTTGAAATGGAGGGCGAAAGCCCTCCATTTCTCTATCTATAGACGATTCATGAGATGAAATATCTCGGCTGCACCAAATGAGTGCGCAGAACCCAGATCTGCCATGCGAGAGCGCATGCGATCGCGAAACACAGCCATTCCATCTTCGTCGGTGGCTTTCATTGTTGATTCAAACTGGCTTATGTGGCTCTCGAGAGCTGCAAGTTTGGCGTTGACCTGCGACGAGATGTCTTCTGCGTGGTTTGCTTCATCCGCTTCCCACAACAACAAAGCATCTGGACGGTGATGTTGTACACCATGGTCTGTCATGTGATGTTTTAGGAAGTGTGGGTCGCGAGCAGCCACGATTGCATCGCACACGTTGAGTCCTGTGTTGCGATGGTCCGGATGCAGTCTGTAGCGCTTCCATGGGTCATGTGAGAGCACGATGTTTGGCTTCAAGGTGCGAATTGCAAGTGCGATTCGGTCGATGGCTTCTTTTGAGTGTTCAAGTTCGCCATCGATGTATTCCAGAAAAGAAACGGTGCCGGTGGCGCCAAGAGCACGTGCAGCATTTCGCTGTTCCTGTTGGCGAGATGTCACTAGTGCAGCAATATCTGCTTCAGGGTTCCATGTTCCTTTCGAGCCATCTGTACACACAAGGTGATGGACAACCGCACCGGCTGCTGACCATTTTGCAAGTGTGCCACCACAACCGAATTCAACATCGTCTGGGTGTGCGCCGATGGCGAGCACTATTGCAGGTGTTTCAAGGTTGTACGTAAATGTCGTCGCATTCACTGGTGGTTGGCCTGGTTCATTCGCGCTCATCGTTTTCACTTTCTCTTCGGGCTAGTTCTGTGAGGTCATCGGCAGTATCGAGGTCTAGTTCGAGCATGTTGTCGTTAATGACTTCACAGTCGATCCCGGCCTGTTGCGCAATGCGTTTGTGGTTGTCGAAACTTCCTGGGCCGTAAGCAGTAGTGAACGCACTGTGGGCAGGGAAGGCGAGCACATTTGTTCCATCGTTATGACGGTCGGGGACAAGCGTTACTTTTCCTTCGCGCACCACATGTTCAAACGTGACAGCTAGTGGCAGGTCTGCGTGGGCAACGATGATGTGATCTGCGCCATTTTGTGTGGCCTCGGTGCGACCTGCATTGACTGCAATGTCGAGACCAGGGGTAATGCAAGTAACTACGTTGGCTCCGAGCGCGATAGCCCACTGTGCAACGGAGTCGTCATTACACACCACGTACGTAGGTAATGGGCGAGCAGCAAGTACCACTGTCTCGGCGCATGTGCGAGCCAGTTTTTCCCGCTCATCAGCGTGAAGAGTGTCAGCGAGGCGACCCTTTGCAATGGTGAATGACTTCACGGGGATGATTACGGCACACTGCACATTGTCAGCCTACGAACCTTGTGGCGTGGGTGCTCTACGCTGATGAGATGGCAGATATCCGCATGGCAGTCATTGGTGCAGGCTCATGGGGAACCACGGTGGCCTCTGTGGCAGCAGCCAATACGCCTACGGTCTTATGGGCGCGCCGCGAGTCTGTGGTGCAGGCCATTAACACCGATCATGTGAATCCGGATTACATCAATTCCGTCCCACTGTCAGCCAAACTCCGTGCCACTAGTTCGTTGGAAGAAGCGGTTAGTTCAGCAGACGTGCTTGTGATGGCAGTGCCTTCTCAAGGTTTCCGTCAAGTTTTAGAAGAAGCAAAACCATTTCTTCGACCATGGGTGCCAGTCGTCAGTTTGTCGAAAGGCCTCGAGGCAGGGTCCATGTTGCGAATGTCGGAAGTGGCAAAACAAGTTCTCCCTGGTCATCCTGTTGCAGTTCTCACTGGACCGAACTTGGCATCTGAAATTTCACTCGGTCAACCTGCGGCAACAGTGGTTGCAATCGACGACGCTGTTATTGCAACCGCGCTGCAGGAATTGTTTTCTAGTCCTACATTTCGCGTGTACACGAACCCCGATGTTGTGGGTTGTGAAATTGCAGGTGTCGTTAAGAATGTCATTGCAATTGCATCGGGTATGGCGCAAGGAATGGGCTTTGGCGACAACACGCGCGCCACGTTGATTACACGTGGACTTGCAGAGATGACTCGGTTAGCAGTTGCACTTGGTGGTCATCCCATGTCGCTCTCGGGTCTTGCAGGCATGGGTGACCTCATCGCAACATGCTCTTCGACAAGCAGTAGAAACACTTCGGTTGGTATTCGCCTGGGCAAAGGTGAATCCCTCGCAGACATTGTGAGTTCCACCACCATGGTCGCTGAAGGTGTGCGTAGTTCGGCAATTGTGTTGCAGTTGGCGCAACGGCACAATGTTGATATGCCAATTACAGAACAAGTCGTGGCGGTGTGCCATCAGGGTGCTTCAGTTCCCGATGCGCTTGTTGCATTGATGTCACGTCGAGCACGTCCGGAGATCAAATAATGTCGCGCGTCATTGGTAACCGTGGAGGCACATGGCGTGGCGTTGTAACGGATCACGGTTCGATTATTCCTTCAGACGGGTCTGCGGAGTTGTCATGGCATGTTGCAGCTGATGATCGGTGGTACACCCCACAAAACGAACCCAGTCTTCGTCAGAAGTGGTACGCAGGTTTTCCAGTTTCTGAAACACGCATACGAATTCCCAACGGCGACATGGTGCAACGCGTGTATTGCGTGGCAGACCTTGGTGGAATGACAGTGATTGAATTCGAGAACGAATCAACACTTCCTGTAGCAATCGCTGTGACGCGTTCTGATGTGTTTACAACACGCGCACCGGCAGAAAACCCGCCACAAGGCATTGATCTTCCAGCAGGCTCGATTGTCTTGCCGGTGGGCCACAAGAGCACCGTGCGAATTGCACTGGCGCATTCATCGCCCCACGCTGGTCGACTTCCAGAAGATACGCCCGCTCATCAACAGGTTGTGCGCGGTTGGGAAGCGGCGTGTGATGTGGCTTCTCGTGTGACTGTTCCTGATCACACAGTGGTTGCCGGCGTAGCGCGTCTGCGTAGCGATATTTTGCTGGGAGTTACTTCAGGGGATGCTGCGGTTGAACTAGCAAGGCTCGGTGAAACGCATCACGATTCCATTGTTGATGTGGTGGAGTCAGTTCAGCGACTTTTGAAGAAGGAAAAGCGTTCAAAGATTCTTGCGTGGGATACACCGCATCAGTTGGCAGCAGCCGCACGCGCATGTGTGTTGTTGGGTGACGATGTTGCTGCCGGAGACATTGGCGCATCGTGGTTGCGCATGGCCGACCGCGACGTGCAAGAACTTCCCGTGGAAGCACCCCGTGATCTTTCGCTGATTGCGTGGACCGAAACTCTGTTGGCTCAGGCTTCTCCGAGTGGGGGTCATTGCGCACTATTGCCGTACGGCATTCCAGAAACCTGGTGGGGGGCTCCGTTTGATGCTCGAGGCCTCACCGCAGACCCGCATCGCACCATCGCGTATGCAGTGCGGTGGCACGGTGCGCGTCCTGCTGTGTTGTGGGAAGTAACTGGTGCGCCCGGATTATTGATATCTGGAGGCCGTGCTGACATGAATTGGCATACAGCAGATGCATCTGGTGAGGCATTGCTCGAAGCTCCTGTTTCATCGCATGTGTGATTGTCTCGTAGCACTGCCGTCACATAGCTCTACGGGGCACACACTGTTTGCAAAGAACTCAGACAGGCCACCAACAGAGCAACAGATCATTCGTTGGAACCCACCACGTCGAGATGTTGGCTCGTTAACCGCCACACATATAAATGTTGCGCCGGCGCGCGGTGAGACATTGGCGTCCGTGTTGTCGATGCCGAAATGGTGTTGGGGTGCAGAGCACGGTGTGAACGAAGCAGGCGTTGCGATGGGAAACGAAACCATCTACACCACCAACGATCCTCGTACGGCGCCTCCTGCACTGATTGGGATGGATTTGGTGCGATTAGCACTAGAGCGTGCGGCAAGCGCTGTGGAGGCCGTACACGTTGTCTCAGTGATGATTGATACGTACGGACAGGGTGGAAGTGGGCATGACACGAGCAATGGTGAGCGTGCAAGACCATATTGGTCGAGTTTCCTGATTGCCGACCCAGCCGATGCGTGGGTGGTGGAGACCAGCGGCAACGTTGTGGAGGCAATGCAAGTGACGCGCACATGGGCAATTTCGAATCGCACCACCATTCCTGCATTCGATGCTGCTCATCGTCACCCCAAACAGCCAGTGCATCTGTTAGTCGACCCACGTTTGACCGCTTCGCGAGAAGTGTTGGCCACAGATTCAGTCTCAACCGAGTTGTTGCAACAACACTTGCAATCTCATGTGGGCGGAGACGATGGCTGGACTGTCTGCATGCATGCCAATAGTGATGGTGAGTTAGTTGAAGCAACCACGGCTTCGATGATTGTGGAGATCAACGATGATCCCCATTTGTGGTGGGCCCAAGGTTCGCCATGCAGCACGCCGTACGCCACTGCCAGATTCAGCGAAATGTCGCGGTTGATCGCTGTGGTCTAACGATCTGTGAACAACTCGAATGTGTCGCCAATGCTGATGGTTCCACACGTCGTAACCATTGCGTAGAGCCGGCATTCATCGCCGCGTTCGTGGCTCATGCGTTTGAAATCTTTGTTCGCAAACCAATCGTTGTTTTGTTTGCAAGGGATTGCGTATGAAGTAAGAAAACCGCGCATGGTGCCAATGCGAAAATGTGCACCAGGACGAAATGCAGCAGATGGGATACCAGAGACCGTGATGTTCTCGCCGGCAAACCCTGGACCAATCGGATGACCTTCTGCGCGCAATGTGTCAATGGCATCGGTTGACCAAATACACAACGCTTGCCACGGACGCCCGTGCCCTACGCGCCAGGACTGCACATCGCCTTGAACGCCGTTCCAGGCAATCACCGCTGAATCGATTGGCTTCTTCGGTAGTCCTTTTGAAGCGTGCAGATGTGCAACGGTACCGATGTGCTCAATCTCTAAAGAACGCATTGTGGGAAAGAAGCGCCACATAGCGGCAAGCAATGACTCAATCTGTGGTTCAGTGAGATCGTCGTATTTTTCTATGACAGATGTATGCACGGCGGCAAATGCTGAGTCAACGTTCTCGAGTGACGGCAATGTGATGCCCGCAAGTGATGACATCTCGGCGAGATAACCACGTGCGCCAGCAAGCCAGCCTTCAGGGATAGTTGACGCATGTGTGTAGTGACCCCAAATATCATTCAGTTCTTCGAGGGTGCCACGTGCATCTTGTGCTGTGTACGCATAGTTTCCGACAGTGATGGATGCGTGGCGGGGCATGTGTGAAGCCTACGCTCGTTGCTATGGCTCGTCCGGTTCCCACACTTGAATTCGAACGCGAATTGTTTGCAACTGGTGCTCGCATTGTCGCAGGCATGGATGAAGTGGGTCGCGGTGCGCTTGCTGGGCCGGTGACGGTGGGTGTGGTGGCTATTGATGCGTCTATTGGTGCTGTGCCCGAAGGTCTTGCCGATTCGAAGTTGATGACTATAAAGCGGCGTGAGGCAATGGTGCCAGTGGCTCAAGCATGGGGCATTGCGTGGGCAACGGGTTCTGCCACTGCAGCCGAGATAGATAAGCACGGAATCATGGCTGCATTAAGTCTTGCTGGCAGTCGAGCTTTAACTTCGCTTGGTGTGAGGCCAGACATCATCATCTTGGATGGCAACAACAGTTTCTTGTTGGAAGAAGACAACGGGCCACGAGTGATCACGCGTGTGAAAGCAGACCAGAATTGTGCGTGTGTATCTGCCGCAAGTGTGATTGCCAAAGTGGAACGCGATGCATTAATGACGCAACTGCATGAGCAGTTTCCGCATTACGGATGGAGTGGCAACAAGGGGTATGGCGCAGCCATACATACTGATGCAATCAAGACTCATGGAGTAACCGACTTACATCGCAAGTCATGGAACTTAGGTGTGTAACTAGTCGCTAATGCGACGTGAGGTTTAGGAAACCTTGATGTCTTTGAAAGGTGAACGGGAGTCGATTCCCATGTCCTTTGGAAGACCAAGTACGCGCTCACCAACGATGTTGCGCATCACTTCGTCGGAGCCACCTGCGATACGAAGACCTGGTGTTCCGAGAACAAAGTTTGCCCATGCAAAGGTGCCCCACTCGCCGCTGTCTGCGATGAGTTTTGGTCCGAGAACATGTGAGATGAACTTCACGAGGCGAGCCTGATTGTTCACAAGCACCATCTTGCCGATAGAGCCTTCTGGTCCGGGCAACTGTCCGGCCTTTGCTTTTGCTGTTGCGCGTTGTGCGTTCATGTTGGCGATGCGGTAGTTCATCACGATGTCGGCAAGGTCATGACGAATAAGCGGGTCTGACTCGAGGCCATAGTGCTTCACCATTGCAATGACACGTGTGATGAGGTTGTTGTCGCCAGCGTTGTTGCTGCCGATAGATGCTCGCTCGTTCATCAGTGTGGTGAGAGCAACGTTCCAGCCGTTGTTCACGTCACCCAAACGATGGTCGTCTTTTACGCGAACCTCGTTGAAGAAGATTTCGTTGAAGCTTGCGCCGCCGGTCATTTGCTTGAGTGGGCGTACTTCGACATTTGGATCTTTGAAATCGATGATGAATGCAGTGAGGCCCTTGTGCTTTGGCAAGTTCCAGTCGGTGCGAGTCATGATTTCACCAATGTCTGAATAGTGCGCACCAGTTGTCCACACTTTCTGACCAGTGATGACCCACTCGTCTCCGTCTTTCACGGCTTTTGTGGTGAGAGATGCAAGGTCGGAACCTGCGCCTGGTTCAGAGAACAACTGTGAGGCGATCATTTCGCCGCGCCACAATTTACGCACGTATAGGTCGCGTGCAGTTTGTGAACCGTGATCCAAGATGGTTGGCGTCACCATGCCAAGGCTGATGGCGAACACACTTTGGTCGGGCACACGGAATGTTGCTTCAAGTTGGTTGTACAAACGGTCGTATGCAGGGGGAAGTTGACGTCCGCCGTATGCCTCGGGTCCGGTAATCCATCCGTAACCAGCATCAAACTTTTTCTGGCGCCAGATTTTTCCTTCTTCAGCGTTGATGGCTTCTTGTTCGCGATCTTTCTCGCGGTAGAAGTTGTCGGAACCCTCGCCCCATACAAATGCTTTTTCAACGGGACGGCGTTCGGCGTTCGACTCAAGGAAAGCGAGTGCTTCTTTTTCGAACTGTTCAATACTGATGTTTGCCATGGTGGTGAATTCCCCTGAATCAGACCCGTAGGTCGCTCATTGCTGTGCCTTACGGTACTTGGGGAGGGGGTATTTTTGCGAAGCCAACCGATTGGTGCCTTTGTCACATAGCCCATTGAGTATCGTGGTCATATGGGTCAACCAGTAGCAGTCGAACAGTCAGCCGGTGGGTCTCCCGCCATTGTGCGCTTTGAAACCAATCGGTCTCTCACAGGCATGGGGCACGAACGTTTCACCAGTGCCGATCAGGCCAAGGGCCCACGCCCCGCTGCAGTTCTTGCGCGTCGATTCTTTGAGTCTGGCCAAGTAGCTGGCGTGCATGTGTACGGCAACATCATCTCTGCAACGTTGGCTCCTGGTGCCACGCAGTCTGGTCTCGACGAAATTGTTCGCGATTTGTACCAGTACTGGAAGCCAGGAATGGTGCAACCAACTCTGGAAGAACTATTAGCCAACATGCCTGCCGAAGCCGCCGCTGCTCCAGTGGAGTCAGCCGAAGATGCTGCAGCCTCTGGTCGTGACCCTCGTATTCCTGCGCACTTGTGGGAACGCAGCCGTCTCGGCCGCGAGCGTTGGTTGGCAAAACAGGGCTAGAGCCCTTGGGCTTCGTATGAGGCCCTGAAACTACCGAACATGTGTTCGCTACGCTGGCCCCATGGGACGCGTCGCTTTTGAAGAACTTGCAGGCATGCGCATTGCGGGCGTGGAAACTGGTGTGCAGTTTGCTGAACGTATGCATGCCCATGTTGCCAGTGGGTTTGGTCCCATTGCAGTTGCTTCGCAATTAGCGCCGTTGTTGCCGGCAGCAGGTCTCGAGCGCGGCTACATATATGGCTGCACGGGTGACGCCGCTACGTCGCTGTTGTTTGGTCTTGTTGCTGCAGCCACTAGGGGCGGTTCATGGTTTGCCATGGTCAACATGCCTAGCGCCGGCCTTATGTCTGCATACGAACATGGCGTGGCGTTGCATCGCACATTGTGTGTGTCTGGCGACAACACATCGTCTGTCATGTCGCCAGTAGTAGGTGCATTGGTCGACGGTGTCGATCTTGTTGCAGTGTCGTCGCCTGTGTGTTCGCAATCTGAAGCACGACGCATTGCCACGCGTGTGAAAGCGCAAGGCACTGTGTTGTTTGTATTGGGAAACCCTGGTGCATTCTCTCTCGACGCATCGTTTAGCGCGCGGACCGTTGATTGGCAGTTTGATACTCATGCTCATTCACGCACGGTGGAAGTGTCTGCTTCGGGGCGTCGTGTGTATGCGCACCGTTCATGCACAGTGCAGTTACCGAGTGCATTATGAGTCGCTCTATTGCGGTGGTGTTTCCGTACTGGATGCAACAACATGGTCAACTTGGTGAAGAACACGCTTTTCGCACTTTCGAGCATGTGGTGCGTGCGGTCACTGCGTTGTCACCACTTGTTGAAGTGCAAGACATTGGCACCATTGTGTTGTCGGCGCGCGGTCCGTCGCGTTACTTCGGTGGCGATAACGCGGTGGCGCAAAAACTGCATGAAATCTGTATTGATACCAACACGGATTCTGCCTTTGGCGTAGGTATTGCAGATTCACGTTTTGCAGCACTCGCTGCAGCACACTTGGCGGTGTCACGCCAACGCCCGTGCGTTATCGACACTGGTATTACGGCTGAGTTCATAGCCGCGTTACCGGTGGCCTCATTGTCTCGCGTGGGCGGTATTACAGCAGACAGTGTTGATCTCTTTCAACGGTTAGGTCTTGGTACGTGTGGCGCATTGTTGGCGGTGGGAGAAGCTGCTCTTATTGATCGTTTCGGTATCGAAGGCAAACGGGTGTATCTGTTGATATCAGGTGACGACGTGCAGCATCTTGCACCTGGTGCGCCACCATCAGACTTTGCGTGCAGTGTTGAATTCGAATCACCGTTGGCTAATGCGGCACATGTGGTGTCTGCTGCGCGCGACGCCATCAATGCCATGGTCAACGCCATTGCGGGTCATGGTCAGCAATGCGTGCGACTGTTAATCACGTGTCATACCGATCATGCAGAGAGTGCAAGTCGCATTTGGGGTGAGCCGCGAGGGTTTAGTTCTGCAGTCACTGCGCAACGACTGTTGTATCAACTTGAAGGGTGGCTCACTAATTCAGCCGCAGACCCCGATGCGCCCACTAGCGGAGTGGTGCGAGTTGAATTCATGCCGTTAGAAAGTCGCGAAGTATTGGTGTCGCAACCGTTGTTGTGGGGTGGCAGTCAAGAAAACACCGAGCGAGCAGCGCGTGCAGCCAGCATGGCGATGGCAGTGAACAGCAGTGTGCAGGTCACGGTGCCGCGGTGGGAAGGTGGTCGCGATATGGCAACGGTGTATTCGCGTGTGCCGCTGTCTCTTGTTGACATCACAAATCCAGACGCAAGTGAACAACGAGTACAAACGGGTGATGGGGTGGCGCGTCATTGGTCGGGCTCTGTGCCGTCGCCATCACCTGCATCTGTTGCCGTCGAGCCACCACTCATTCGCGTCACTGATGCACGTGGCACTGATGTTGGAGTTACTGGCAGGCACGAACTAAACACCGTGCCGTCGCATGTCGAAGTTGGTAGCCAAAAGTATGACGTGGTGCGAGTTGCTGGGCCATGGCCACTTGAAGAGCGATGGTGGGATCCGCGTCGCAAACGCCGCCAAGTACGTATGCAGGTGTTGGTGCGTCATCCACGGCGTGGTGTTGGGGTGTTTCTTGTTGGTTTAGAAAATCAGCAATGGACCCTGCTCGCACGCTACGACTAGTCATTCTCGTGGCACACTTGGTGCGTGCCGATACATCGCGATGCTCAACACTGGTGTGAATTAGTCGGCGCACGCACACCAGTAGATGAACGTGAACGTGAGTCAATAGAGAAGTTCTTATCTCTCGCACCGGTTCTTACGGACCCATTTAATGAACATGCAGATCTTGTGCACATCACAGCATCGGCAATCGTGGTGAGTGATGCTGGAGACAAAGTTGCATTGCACATGCACAAGCGACTCAACATGTGGTTGCAACCAGGTGGCCATATCGAAGCAGGCGAAACTGCTGCACAAGGTGCATTGCGTGAAGCAGAAGAAGAAATTGGTTTGCCTGTGCGACACGAAAGTGATGGTGGAGTGTTTGTGCATCTTGATGTGCATGCGGGCCCGAAAGGGCATACGCATCTTGATCTGCGTTATGTGGTGCGAGCTCCTGATGTTGCGCCGGCTCCTGCAGAAGGCGAGAGCCAACTGGTGCGATGGTTTGCGTGGGACGAAGCAGAGGCCATTGCTGATGTGGGTCTATTAGGCGGGTTGCGCGCCACGAAAGCCTTACTGGGCATGTAGCGCCCTTGTCTATACGAACATATGTTCGTATAGAATTACGAGGTGGGGTTCAATAATCCGGCGATGCCGTGGCACGAATTAGAAGCGCGACTGTCTGATGGTCGAGCGCCGTCTTCAGTGGGCTGGAATGCCGGTGGCGATGGCCCCGCATTTAGTGCAACACGTCAACCGTTTGAACCCGTGTTGTCGCGTCAACAACCCACAGTGCCGTATGCAGAATTGCATTGCACATCAAATTTTTCTTTCTTAGAAGGTGCAGCGCACCCCGAAGAATTAGCAGAGGTGGCAGCGGCTCTCGGATTATCTGCACTTGCCATTACTGATCGCAATGGTTTGTACGGAGTCGTGCGTTTTGCTGAAGCAGCACGTGCAGTAAACCTGCCCACCATCTTTGGTGTGGAACTTGATTGTGCTGGTGGCGACATTGTGTTGTTGGCGCGTGGGCCTTCTGGGTATGCACGCATGGCGCGAGCTATTAGTGAAGGGCAACTTGCCGGCAGTAAAGGCGCTCCCGTGTTTTCTTTTCCTACAGTGGGCGAAACAGTGCGTGACCATTGCATAGTTCTCACAGGTGGGCGCACTAGTGCTGTAGTGCAGGCACTGGTGCAACATGGTCCAGCAGAAGCAGAACGAATACTGCGTTCATTGGTTGAACATTTCGGACAACGAAATGTGTTGGTGGAACTGTGGGATCACGGCGACCCTATTGACGCTGTGCGAAACGACCAATTGGTGCAGTTGGCAGCAATGCTCGATCTTGAGTGTGTTGCCAGCAACAACGTTATGTATGCAGTGCCAGCACAGCATCGTTTAGCAACAGCATTGGCTGCGGTGCGAAACAGATGTGGCCTCGACAGCATCGATCATCTTTTGCCCGCGGCAGCAACGGCGTACTTGCGTTCAGGCGCTGAGCAACAACGACGTTTTGCGCGCTACCCAGGTGTTGTGGAACGCACAGCAACACTTGCGCAGGAAATTGCATTTGACTTGTCATTGGTGGCGCCACAGTTGCCACCGTTTCCGTGTCCTGATGGCCATACAGAAATGTCGTACTTGCGGCACCTTGTGGCGCGCGTTGCTCAACATCGATACGGTGAGAAACCAGTTGAATCAAGTGAAGATTTATCGTTGCGTGCACGGTCATGGCGCACCATTGATCATGAATTAGAAATTATTGAAACGCTCGGTTTTGCTGGCTATTTCTTAGTGGTGTGGGACATCGTGCGGTTCTGTACGGAGCAGGGCATTTTGTGTCAGGGTCGGGGCAGTGCTGCCAACAGTGCAGTGTGCTATTCGTTAGGAATTACAAAAGCCGATGCGGTGTCGCTTGGTTTGTTGTTTGAACGATTCTTGTCGCCAGAGCGTGATGGTCCGCCCGACATTGACATTGATATTGAAAGTGGTAGACGGGAAGAAGTCATTCAGTATGTGTATGCCCGCCATGGGCGTCATCATGCAGCACAAGTTGCCAATGTCATTACGTATCGGTCACGTTCAGCAGTGCGTGACATGGCACGTGCATTAGGGCACAGACCCGATCAGCAGGATTCATGGAGCAAACAAGTTGACGCATGGGGCACTGTTGCTATCACCGCTACACAACGTGACCACGACATTCCCGACTTGGTATTAGAGATGGCAGCTGAAGTGGAACACATGCCACGACACCTGGGTATTCACTCAGGCGGAATGGTGAAGTGTGACAGACCCATTATTGAAGTGTGCCCTGTGGAGTGGGGGCGCATGGCTACCCGCAGTGTGTTGCAGTGGGACAAAGATGATTGTGCTGCTGCAGGGTTAGTGAAGTTCGACTTGCTGGGTCTGGGCATGTTGTCGGCACTATCCAATGCGGTGTCATTTATTTCTGAACATCGCGGGTATGAACTTGACCTTGCAACCATTCCGCAAGAAGACGATGTGTATTCCATGTTGTGTCGTGCAGACACGGTGGGTGTATTTCAAGTGGAGTCACGCGCGCAAATGTCTACGTTGCCTCGGTTGAAGCCGCGTCGCTTTTATGACTTGGTGGTGGAGATTGCACTCATTCGTCCTGGCCCTATTCAGGGCGGGTCTGTGCATCCGTACATTCGCCGGCGTAATGGACTCGAACCCATTACGTATTTGCATCCGTTGTTAGAAAATTCTTTGGGCAAAACATTGGGCGTGCCGTTGTTTCAAGAACAACTGATGCAAATGGCAATCGATGTTGCTGGCTTTACGGCAAGCGAAGCAGACCAACTACGCCAAGCTATGGGCTCAAAAAGGTCGCAGGCGCGCATGGAGCGACTGAAGATGCGGCTGTATCAAGGCATGGCGGAACGGGGAATCACTGACGCGATTGCTGATGAGATTTTCTTGAAGATGGCAGCGTTTGCTAACTACGGATTTCCGGAAAGTCACTCTGTGAGTTTTGCGTACTTGGTGTATTCATCGTCATATATCAAATTGCATGAACCTGCAATTTTTTGTGCCGCGTTACTCAATGCTCAACCGATGGGCTTTTGGTCTCCCCACACATTGGTGCGTGACGCACGACGTCACGGAGTGTTGGTGCATACGCCAGACATCAATGCATCAAGTCACGAAGCAACGCTTGAACAACACGGCGAATCAGAAACTGGTCTTGCAGTACGCCTGGGCATTGGCTCAGTGCGCGGTATTGGTTCTGAACTGGCTCGCGAGATCGCAATACATCGGCCGTATGCATCAATTGAAGAGTTGGTGACACGTGTGCCGGCGTTGTCTCGTAAACAGGTTGAAGCGTTGGCTACGTCTGGTGCGTTTACTGCCAGCTTCGGAGACGACCGACGCCATGCATTGTGGGAAGCGGGTGCATATGGGCACGGGAACATTGACAAGTTGCAAGGAGTTATGGGTCTGCAAACACGTCCCACTTTGCCGGGCATGGAACCGATAGAGGAAGCAATTGCAGACTTATGGGCTACAGGTATCTCGCCCGATGGTCATCCCACAATTTTTTTGCGTGAGCAACTGCAAGCCAAAGGAGTTATCACTGCAGACCAATTGCCAGCAGTGCCGCATCGTGATCGGGCCATGGTTGCTGGCATTGTTACTCATCGTCAGCGACCCATGAGCGCAAAGGGTGCAACGTTCATCAGTTTGGAAGATGAAACAGGTCTCATCAATGTGGTGTGTTCAAAAGGATGTTGGGCACGTCATCGCGCAGTTGCACGAGATGCTTCTGCATTGTTGGTGCGGGGCCGTATTGAATCTGCAAGCGGTGTCATCAATGTTGTGGCAGAGCACATCACGCCGTTGTTTGCTCCGGCAACTGTCCCTAGCCGAGATTTTCGCTAGTCACGCTTATTCGTTAGGTGTTTCGTTTAGGCCGTCGTTAAACATTCGATATGTCTCATAGATGTCTTTGCACTTTTGACACATCGGAACTTGTTTCGGATCTCGCGATGGCACCCAAACGTGTCCGCACAATGCTTCGAGAGGAGTGCCATTGATGCGCGCTTCAAGAACTTTGGCTGCAGCATCTTCGCCTGGTTCAGTTTTCACGATGTGGGCCACAATGGGCTCGCCAGTTTCAGTCACCATTTCGGTGTCGGGACGAACTTCTGCTGGTCTGGTCTTGAGCGGAGTAGCCATAGACACAGTCAACCACGAGATGGCATCGTCCTACACTGACGAGATGCCACGGGTGGACGCAGAGTGACGATTTTGGTGGATGAGTGTCGGTGGTGGTTCAAGGAACGCCAGTGGTGCCACATGGTGAGTGACGCGTCACTTGAAGAACTGCACGAGTTTGCGCAACGCTTGGCGATACCTAAACGGGGATTTCATGGCGATCATTACGACGTGCCACTGCATATTCGTGAGATGGCGATATCGGAAGGCGCACTAGAGGTGACCAGCAGGGAATTGTTGCGTGCGTTGAATGCAGCAGGATTACGAGTGACGGCAAAAGAGCGACGCGACTACAAAAATGTGGCAGATGCCAACCAAGGATCTGGGGCGTCGGTGAGTGATCGCGGGCAGTAGAGACCTCCGGAGCCGATAACTACCCAGTCGATGAGTTCGAAGCCAGCAGACTGGCACGCCACGGTTGTGTGAATAAGAAGCGTTGAGTCTTGTGGCTGAATGGGGGCAGCAGTGCGAGTGGAGATGATGACAACACCATGTGCGTTCGGAACTGCACTGACATGGCCAATGATGTGATGAATTGTTGACTGCGTGAGTGGTGTTGAGGGAAACAGATGTATGCCGCGCCGCTGGTTGTCGAGCACGAGAGTGATGGTGGAATCCGCGGCGGGACGACGTAGTGCAAGACACGCGACACCGAGCGCTTCAACGAGTGAATAAATGGGATCGATGTACGGACGCGGCACATCGAGAAGAGTGGAAGCAAACATGGTTTCCCTACGTTGTAGATAGCAAATAACGGTGGGGGAAACGAGGCCAGCGTAGAAAGCGGGTGTGTCGTTAGAAGGTGGAGATGAAAAGCAATGAACTTGCTATGCAAATGACTGGTGCGACCCAGGCAATCCACGGTGCATCACGCTGCCATGTGGGTTCAAGCATTGCGTAACCGATGACGCCGCCTACCAGTGCTCCGCCGAGGTGGCCACCTATGGAAATACCAGGGATTGCAAATGTGATGAGCAAGTTCAGCATGAGTGTTGCGCCAATTCCTGTGCGCATCGGATTCACCCCACGTTGTTGAAAGCCAACAGCAGCTGCTGCCATCAGACCAAACACTGCACCAGATGCTCCGCCGGTCAGTCCGTGTGGATTCATGAGCAACGCGCCGGTTGCGCCACCCACCATTGCAGTGAAATACAGCAACGTGAACCGTGCCCGACCAAGAGCCGGCTCAAGTAGTTGACCGAGTTGCCATAGAAGAAGCATGTTCATGCCCACATGGATGAGACCAAAGTGAAGAAATCCCGACGAGATGATGCGATACCACTCGCCGTTGTCGATGAAGACTTGCGAAAGTCCCATATCTAACTCGTTTGAATTGATGGAGCCGGCGACGGAACTCAATCGTGTGCCAGTAAGTACCCACACATAGGCGATGACGTTGACAGCGATGATTAGTCGAGTGACAAGAACAGGTTGTGCAGCGTTCCAGAAACGAATTCGTTCGCTCGTTGCTGGCCGCGCGCGCCGTACGCACTCGGTGCAGTGTGAACCGACGTCCGCCAGGGTTAAGCAGTCGTTGCATGCAGGTCGATCGCATCGAGTGCAATGACGACCGGTGACAATCTGTGGATGTCGTGTGCAGTATTCGAGGATGGGTGGGGGAAGCGACATCTGGCGAGTCTTATCGAGGTGCAGCTTCGGCTTGCTCGCGATTTTCTAAGTACCACTGCACAGTACGCGCAAGGCCTTCTGAGAATTCCATCGCGGCCTTCCAACCAAGCAGTTCTTCTGCACGATGTGCATCAATGCGACGACGTGGTTGACCATCGGGTTTTGTGGCGTCCCACTTCAGCTCGCCTGTGTAACCAGTAACGCGCGCAATCGTTTCAGCGGTTTCACGAATTGTGATTTCTCGATCTGATCCAAGGTTGATTGGTTCTGTTCCGTTGTGTGATTCTGCTGCCAACACAATCGCAGCTGCTGCATCTTCAACGTATAGATATTCGCGACTTGCAGACCCGGTTCCCCATACATCAATAAATGGGTCACCATTTTCTTTTGCTTCAACACACTTCTTGATGAGTGCGGGAATGACATGTGAAACGGACGGATGAAATTTGTCGCCAGGGCCGTACAGGTTTGTAGGAATGAGATATGCAAACTGTTGGCCGTATTGAGCGTGGTTCACTTGTGCGTGCACGAGGTGCGCTTTCTTGGCAATTCCGTATGGTGCATTTGTTTCTTCGGGGTAACCGTCCCACAAGGATTCTTCTTTGAATGGCACTGGTGTGAATTTTGGATACGAACACACGGTGCCGAGTAAAACAGTTTTCTCAGTTCCTGCAGCACGGGTGGCTTCGATGATGTGAGTTCCCATCATGAGGTTGTCGAGATACAGCGGGGCCGGAGCAACTTGGTTGTATCCAATACCGCCGACTCGAGCTGCGAGGTGGATCACGTGGGTAGGGGCGAAGGCCTTCAGCATGGCGTCTGCTTGCCCTGGAACCGTGAGGTCATACTCGTCATGGGTGGGGGCGACCACTGAAGCCCCTTTTTCGGTCAATAACCGCACCACGACCCGTCCGAGGAAACCGTTACCACCTGTGACGACGACGCTGCGACCCGACCAAAATTCCGACATAGATGCCATCGTAGGACGGGAACGGACAGAATGAAGGGGTGCGTATCGCCTACACCCTCGAACAGTGCTGGCAGCGAGTCCCAGGTGGCACCGGAATTTCGGCTATCGAGGTGGCTCGCCACCTGATGGAGACCCCTGAAATAGAACTGATTGGGGTGGCGGGCAGACATCGTCATGGGCCAACGGCAGGGTTCACGCCTCCAGTACCCGTGACCACACTTCCATTGGGGTCGCCATGGTTATACGAGACATGGACACGCTTTCGATGGCCACTTGTGGAATCTGTTGTTGACAACATCGACCTTGTGCACGGAACTTCCATCATCCCGCCAGCTACTCGTAAACCACTTGTTGTCACAGTGCATGATCTTGCGTTTTTGTATCACCCAGAGTTTTTTACAAAGCGTGGCAACAAAGTGTTTCGTCGCAGTTTGAAGATGTTGTTAGACGACGCGGCGATGGTGCTGTGTTCGTCGGAAGCAACAATGCATGATTGTCGCGCAGCAGGTTTTGATGAAGAACGACTTCGCCATGTGCCACTCGGGGTCACTACGCATGAAGTGACAGATGTGGATCGCCGGAGAGTGCAGGCAACTTATGAATTGCCAGAGAAGTTCATTCTCTTTGTGGGCACGTTGGAGCCGCGAAAGAATTTGAGCCGATTGATACAGGCTGTGTCATCTATGCGAGATGCGCCTCCACTTTTGATTGCAGGAATGGAAGGTTGGGGTGAAGAAGCGCCTGTACTGAATCATGATGTGCGATTCCTTGGTTTTGTTCCCGCACACAATTTGCCTGCCATCTATGAAGCCTGCACAGTGTTTGCATTCCCCTCCATCTTCGAAGGGTACGGGTTGCCAGTGATTGAAGCTATGGCGCACGGCGCCCCTGTTGTTACATCGCGTGGAATCTCTACTGAAGAAGTGGCTGGTGGAGCCGCGGTGCTCGTTGACCCACTCAATGTTGATTCCATTGTTGACGGCATTCGAAAAGCGATGTCACAGCAGAACTTACGGTTGCGGCGTACCGTGACACATTGGAACGTGCATGATGGCTGCGAAACGTGTTGCCATGAACTTGTTGTGGTGTGTGCCTGGTGTTGGCGGCAGTGAGGAATATCTCATTCGTCAGTTAGTGGGACTCTCGTCTATCGCACACGATTACGAAGTAGAAGTGTTTGCGCCTCGTGGCTTTTCGCTACGACATCCAGAAATTGCTAATGATTTTGTTGTGCATGAGGCGCCCAATGAATGCTTGCGTCGTTCGCAACGCATCGTTTTAGAGCACACATGGCTGGCTTGGAATACGAAATCTTTTGATGTTGTTCATCATGGTGGCGGCACGATTCCGCGACTTGGAAACAGACGAACATTACTCACTGTGCACGATGTGCAATGGACTGAGTACCCCGAATATGTATCACCAGTAAAACTGAAGTATCTGAAAGCAACCGTTCCATCATCGTTGCGTCGCGCACGCCGTATCGCTGTTCCATCACGCTTTGTGGTGGGCACTCTTGAAAAAGCTTTCGGTGTGTCTCGCGACAAGATGGCTGTTGTACGCCACGGTTTGCAGGAAAACATAGATACCGAAATCACGAGTAGCACGGGTATTCGCAATAAGTTCGAATTGGGAGACGGGCCAGTGCTTGTCTACCCAGCCATCACGCATCCACATAAGAACCACCTCTTTCTATTGGGCCTGCTTGCATCAGGGATTGGTGCGTGGGCAGACCCGACATTGCGGTTGGTGTTCGCCGGCTCCGCAGGTTCTGCACAAGAAGAAGTTGAAACGTTTATCGCAGAACATCAACTGGGCGACAGAGTCTTGATGCCAGGTCGGGTATCCAATGCGGATCGCAATGGATTGTTGGCTATGGCTGACGCAATGGTGTTTCCCAGTGAATACGAGGGCTTCGGTGCACCCGTGATCGAGGCAATGAAGTTTGGTTGTCCTGTTATCTGCAGCGACAGGGGAAGTTTGCCTGAAGTAGTGGGCGATGCAGGAATGGTGTGTCCGCTCGACATCGATGCGTGGGGTCGAGCACTTGATGCGGTACGTGTGCGTCGTGAAGAACTTGTGCACAGCGGTCGCGAGCGTGCGCGAATGTTTACGGCGGCTCTCTCTGCTGCAGATCTTCTGCGTGAGTACGACACAATTGTTTCTGATAGAAAGGCTGCATTGTGAAGCGGCCCATAGTTGTGTTGTGCCCACATTTTGCACCAGACACAGCCCCCACTGGCGACGTCATTACGCGCATTGTTGATGAGTTTGTGCGCGCAGGGGAGCGAGTGCATGTAGTCACCGCTTTGCCGTGGTATCGCAATCATGCAATTGAAGATGGCTGGTCGGGGCGACTCATTCGTCGTGAAAAGACCTCGTTTGGTTCGATTATTCGTATTCATCCGTTTCCGGGGAAGAGCAAATCGAATCTCTTGCGTCGTGCCGTAGGTTTCGGTGCGTTTAGTGCAATCGCTGGTGTGTGCACATTGTTTGCAGGCGGCATTCATCGACGTCCTCGTGCGATTGTCTCCATGTCTCCACCATTGACATTGGGCTTAACGGGATGGTTAGCAAGTCGAATGAGATTTACTCAATCAATCTTTAACATTCAAGATGTTTTTCCCGATGCCGCAATCGAGACGGGCGCAATAACGAACAAAAGAATCATTGCAGTTGCTAGATGGCTAGAGAGAGTGAGTTATCAGCGGTCCGATTGTGTAGTTGTGCTCTCGGAAGACCTTCGTCGTAATGTGGCTGCAAAGGTTTCGTTGCGACACGTGAAGAAAGTCGTTGTCATTCCTAATTTTGTTGATGCCGACTTCATTCGTCCGATGGACAGAATGACTTCGTATCGAAGTGAATTGAAAATTGGCTCCGAGCAAGTGGTGATGTATGCGGGCAATGTGGGTTACTCGCAGTCACTCGAGATGATGATTGATGCTGCAAGGGCGATGCCGTCGGTGACGTTTGTTATCAATGGTGACGGATCTGCTCGTGACGAACTTGAACGTAAAGCAGTCGGTATCTCGAATCTGCGATTCAACGGTTATCAACCTGCAAATCGAGTATCAGAAGTTCTCGCAACTGCTGATGTGCTGGTCGTGCCGCTAAGAACTGGTCTCGGCTCAGTCAGCGTTCCTTCAAAGACGTACAGCATCTTGGCGGCGGGGCGCCCGGTAGTGGCGGCCATCGACCCCGGCACTGAAGTCACGCGAATAATTGCCGAAAGCGGAGCGGGAATTTCTGTTGCCCCGGACGACTCGGCGTTATTCACGGAGGCAATTCGTGTGCTCGTGAATGATGTGAGTGACGCTCAGGCCAAGGGTCTTTTGGGGCGACGTTGGGTGGAAACCCATGTGTCACCAGCGGTTGTTGCCAAGGCGTATCTCGATGTAATCGCTCGTCGGGGCTCCGAGCAGGTAGCCTCAAGTCCTCGTGGCTAGTGGTTCATCAGCGAAAAAGGTCGCCCGACTCGCGCAAAAGGGCAAAGGCAAGAAGGTGCGTTTTCAAGACGGCACCTTGTTCCCCACTGTCATGGCAGTAGTTGTCATTTTGGGGTTCGGTCTCATCTCGTACGCACGTCAAGCACCTTCGGTGACAGACGCTCCACCAACTGTCAGCGATCGTTGGCACATTCCCATCGGTTTCTACCACTGTGATGCATTCCTGCAAGACCTTCAAGGTGACAAACAAGGCGGAGATGTCGCCGATCCGAATTTCACCAAATACGGCGTCTTCAGTAAGGACGACGGTGTCATTCGTTGGTATCCACAGATTGCGGCTGCTGGCAAAAAAGCCAAGCTCGGCGTGTACCTCGAAACGTACGGCATCACCGTTGATACAAAGGGCATTACCTTTCCTGCAGATCAGAACAAAGGTGTGTCGTACAAAGTCGACACCGATAAGTGCAAAGACGAAAACGGCAAAGAAGTAGATGCAAACGTGCAAGTAATTGTGTGGGAAAAAGCCAGCGACTCAACAGTCTCTAAGCGATACATCACAGACTTCAAGAACATCCGCATCGATCGTGACGAAATGGCAATCACCATTGCATTCGTTCCAACAGGTGCCGACATCCCAATGCCAGATTCAGCAGAGAAGCTTGCAGAGATCGTTGCTGCTGAATATGGTGCTGCACCCACCACAACTGTGAAGGGCGCAACCACAACCTCGGTTGCCGCCCCAACAACTACCGGCGGCTGATGCACGCGGTGGTGCTCGTCGGGGGTTTCGGAACCCGGCTGAGACCACTTACTTTCTCTACGCCTAAACCGCTATTGCCCATCGCGAATGTGCGTCAACTAGAGCATCTCATCGCTGCATTAGGTACTGCTGGAGTGACAGAAGTTGTTCTCGCCATCGGTTTCAAGCCGCAGCCGTTTCTTGATGCATTTCCTGATGGGGTGTGTGCAGGAGTTGCGCTTCATTACGCGGTCGAACCCGAGCCGTTAGACACTGCAGGTGCAATTGCGTTTGCTGCTCGTCATGCAGGCATCTCTGACACATTTATTGTGATGAATGGCGACATCTTGTGTGATGTTGATCTCACTGCATTAGTTGCATTCCACAAAGCACACGACGCAGAAGGAACTCTGCACCTCACACCCGTTGATGATCCGTCTCAATATGGCGTTGTAGAGATTGATGCAGATGGTTGGGTGCAGCGCTTCGTAGAGAAGCCACAGCCAGGCGAGACATCAAGCAATGTTGTGAACGCAGGTACATATGTTTTGGAGCCAGCTGTTCTTGATCGCATTCCAGAAAATCAAAAGATGTCTATTGAGCGCGTGGTGTTTCCTGCGATGGTGGCCGATAGTCGACTCGCTGCAATGGCAACAGATGATTATTGGATAGATACCGGTCGTCCCGATACGTATCTTCAAGCAAACCTTGATCTCATCGACGGATCTCGTAGTCGTATTCTCTCGTCCGTGGGGGTTAATGCCCACGTTGCTGCATCGGCGTCCATTACGCACAGTGTCATTGGCGACAACTGTGTTGTTGAGGATGGCTGTGTGGTGTCTGATTCCGTTCTACTCCCCGGTGCACACATCGGTGCACGTGTGCGCTTAGAACGTTCTCTCGTCATGGGTTCGGTGGGCGATGGAGCGTCACTTGTGGATTGTGTTGTTGGCCTCGATGGTCATGTTTCACCGAATGCATCATTAGTTGGTGTCAAAGTTCCCGATCCCTCGGAAGTGGCGAACTGATGGGTCCTAAGAAAATACTTGTCTGTGGTGGTGCCGGTTTCATCGGTTCACATTTTGTTGAACGTCTCATTGCTGAAGGACACGAAGTTGACGTAGTCGACAATTTGTCAACAGGTTCGCTGGCTAATTTGGCCGAAGCACGTAGCACCACGGGACGCCTCAAGATTCAAAACATTGCAATTGAATCGCCCGAGTTTGCAGAACTGGTATCGCTACGCCGCCCAGAAGTCATGGTGAACCTGGCTGTTTTTTGCCCTTCGCAATTGCATACAAACGGAGCAATTACGAGCATGCAATCCACCGTTGCAGTGTTAGAGGCCGCACGACTTGCTGGTGTTTCAAAAGTGATTACCGCAATGCCAGGTGCCCTCGTGTACGGCGAAGTTGCAACGCGTGATTTGCCCATCAAAGAGGGGCATTTGAATAATCCTCGCACAAGTGAAGAAGTGCTCGGTCGAGCCGCAGCCGAACTGCACACCGTGTACCGAGAGCGTCATGGAGTTGAGTTCACAGTTCTTGCGATGGGAAATGTGTACGGACCACGTCAGCGTTCAGAAGATGGCGTAGTGGCTGCTTTTGTAGACGCCTTATCCCACGGACATGCACCAATTGTGCACGGCAATGGAAAACAAACACGTGATTTTGTATATATCGACGATGTCATTGACGCGTTAGCTCGCTCATTAGACCGTGCTGGTGGTCTTGTCATCAATGTAGGTACAGGCACCGCAACATCTATTGCAGATTTGTGGGCCATCATGGCTGGTGCAGCTGCGCCGGTGCCACGTACAAGTGCGCCTCGCCCCAACGATATTGCACGTATTGCATTGTCACCAGTTCGTGCACGCATCCAATTGGGATGGTCTCCATTCACAACTTTGGAAAAAGGTCTCGCTACTCTTCGTTAGCGAAAGAGGTCTTCGCTCGGTGGTCGAACAATTTCGTCCATCGATGAATCTCTGAACCACATTGGGTCTGCACCACGGATGATGGCGACAGGTACGCCTGTTGATTTACCCATTACTAGCTCGGCAGCGCATGCCAACTCGTCAGCAACAGCAACTTCTGTTACTTGCATGACGCGTCCGAGGGCATCTTCGGTTCCGCGTAAATCAACGACGCCGGCAATGCCAGCTACACCAATAGCAACGTCGGTGAGACCTTTACGCCATGGACGACCAAAAGTGTCGCTCACGATGACGCCTACAGTGACGCCAAGTTTTGCCCGCACTATGTCGCGAATGCGACGCGCTGAGCGATCACTATCAAGTGGCAATAGTGCTGCATAGCCACGTTCCACGTTCGACAAATCAATTCCGCTGTTAGCGCACACAAAGCCATGCTTTGTCTCGGTGATGATGAGGTCTCCGCGTCGACGAACGATACGAACTGCTTCTTCTTCAACTAACGCTTTGTGAGAGAGGGGATCATCTGGATCAATTTCGACTAAGCGGCCTTCTGCTTTTGACACAATCTTCTGCGTCACCACTAGGACGTCGTTATCGCGTAATGGGCCATTTGGCTCTTGTGAGCACGCTTCAACAATGACGTCTCCCAGTTGTTGACCAGGAACAATTTCGCCGATTCCTTCGACGCTCCATGCCATTAGTCGTGCCATTGCAGGCCTCCCTTTCGTGGTGTACTACGAACCGTAATTTGCGCTAGTGCTGCGGCAACGCCATCACGAGACATGATGGTGTCTGTTGCGATGCATCTGACGCCTTCTCGTTCCACTGCAGATACGAGATGTTCGTCTTGTGTGTCGATGATAAGCGTGGAACAGATGTCGGCGTACATGCGGGCAACGCCTACAACTGTGGGTTCGTGACCCAATTCAACGAGCATGCGGTCAGCAGGGCCTTTGAGTGCGGCACCAGCCACGATGGGGGAGATTGCAACGGTGTCGTTTCGTCGTGATCGCAGCAAAGCCTCTACGCGTGGCAATGCACGGATGGGTCCGATGGAAACGATGGGGTTAGATGGAGCAATCACAATGGATTCCGCATTCTCGAGAACTGATTCATCAATGAATGTTGCGGCAGATGCACCGACAAAGTCAACGCCTGTTACAGGGACACCGTGTTGTAGGCGCACAAAGTATTCCTGGAAGGGAACAGTTTCTTTTTCCAAGTGAACGATCGTGCGAACGGAATCGTTGGACATTGGAAGAATTGAAATTCCCACTCCGAACGCTTGCCGAATTTCGTCGGTGACTTCTCGCAATGTTGCGCCTTCACGTAGACGAGCAGTTCTATAAAAATGTGTGGCCAAATCTGTATCGCCAAGGTTGAACCATCGTGGGGCAGCGGCAGAACCTTCTGGACGTACGCCTTCAAATCGCGCGAGCGATTCCATCGCGCGCCATGATTCATTGCGCAAGCCCCAACCGCGACCTGGATCTATTGCGTTCGCCAAGGTGTATGTCACGGTGTCAATGTCGGGAGAAATGCTGAGGCCGTGAAGTTCTGTGTCGTCCCCAGTGTTGACTACCGCAGTGATATGCGCCGGGTCCACCACCTGAACGAGTCCTGAAAGAAAACGGGCAGCCCCCACACCGCCAGCTATCACCACAATCATTCATTCATCGTAGGGGCTTGAATGCTGAGGCATTCACCCCGTTCATGGGGGTGGTAGTGGTACCGTCACTAGGTCCGATTATCGATATACGAGGTCCCACAATGCCCCGCGCATTTATCACCGGCATCACAGGCCAAGACGGTCAGCATCTAGCTGAATTCCTTCATTCCAAGGGCTACGAGGTCTTTGGCATGCTCAAGGGGCAAAACAACCCCCACGCCTTGCGGATCCGCGACGAATTCCCGTATGTAGAACTCGTACCCGGTGACTTGGCAGATCTGACCAGTTTGGTCTCTGCGCTCGAGTATGTGCAGCCAGATGAGGTGTACAACCTCGGAGCCATTTCGTTTGTTGCCATCTCCTTCGGTCAAGCAGAACTGACGTCAAACATCACCGGCCTTGGCGTATTGCGCATGCTGGAAGCCATTCGCATGGTTGGCGGCTCGCAAAACAACCCCATTCGCTTTTACCAAGCGTCGTCATCTGAGATGTTCGGCAAGGTGCGTGAAGTGCCACAAACTGAACTCACTCCGTTTCACCCGCGTTCGCCGTATGGCTGCGCCAAAGTCTTTGGCCACGACATCACCGTGAACTATCGCGAGAGCTACGGAATTTATGCATGCTCTGGAATTTTGTTCAACCACGAAGGTCCACGCCGTGGTCTTGAGTTTGTAACGCGCAAAATCTCAAACACAGCAGCACGCATCAAGCTCGGACTTGAAAAAGAATTGGTTATGGGCAACCTAGATGCGAAGCGTGACTGGGGTTTTGCTGGTGACTATGTGCGCGGTATGTGGCTGATGTTGCAACAAGATGAACCTGATGATTACGTTTTGGCAACAGGCGAGACACACTCCATCGAGGAATTCCTCACATTGGCATTTAGCGAAGTTGGCCTTGATGATTGGCACAACTATGTGCGTCAAGACCCACGTTTCTTCCGTCCTGCTGAAGTTGATCTTCTGATCGGTGATCCGACGAAGGCTCGCGAAAAGTTGGGTTGGGTTCCAGAAGTGGACTTCAAGTCACTTGTATCCATGATGGTGCAAAACGACTTGGCTATTGAAACTGCTCGCGCCAGGAAATAAACGAGCGGATTAACTCTCTAATGGGTTATCCAATATTCCATCAATCATGGATTCCGCATCGGGAATTGCACCCGCTTGCATGCGTGTGCGTAATGCATAACTGAAGACAATGAGTGCTGCTGTTGAACCAGCAACAAGGCCTAACTCCACGCGCAGGAATAGGTCATTGCTGGAAATGGCAGTGACCACCAAGAAGCTCACCATGGCAGATAGCCAACCAATTGCTACGTATTTGTGGCCTTGGAGCGCAATCACTGCTTGAGCAACTGCAAGCGCAAGCATGTACAAGCCACTTGCCAGGGCCAATAATGTCAGCGTGCGACGGTCAAGTCCGCCGTCATACATGATGTCGAGAATGGGTGGGCCCACAAGGAATGAACCAACGGTTCCAAGGACTGCTACAGCGATGACGATCTTGAGAAGCAGAGAGAGTCCATGTTTGAATTCAGCAAGATCGCCTTTCGCTGCAAGTCGAGCAAGACGTGGAAGCAATGCAGCCTGCACTGCTTGAAAAAGGAAGAGTGGAATTCGTGACAACAGCACGCCATTTCCAAATGCAGTCACGCGAGCGGCGTCGTCTGAATGAGCAAGGATGTCAATGCCAAGTGGCCCGGCGTTTACTAGGGCTGCGCCCATGATCGAGCCGAGGATGAGCCACCCAAGATTCGGCGTTACTTCAGAAAAACTTGCAGGAGGTCCGTCATCTGTTTTTATGTCGCCTCGAGCGGCAACAACAAGCACTGCAGCAAGTGGAGACAATGCGACAGCAAGTGCGTATGCACCCACGCTTGTTATACCGAGCGCCCACAGCAGAATGCATGTGCCAGTGCGCATCAGTCCATCGACGCCCATGATGATTCCGTATGCAGTGAAGCGTCCAGAACCAGAAGCGATACCGCGCGCAAGGTGCATTGGCGCGTATGCACAAAACCCGAGGATGAGCGCAACAGTGACTATTCCGTAGCCCTCGAACATGTCGTTTGTGAGCCATTGAGATGCGCCCAAGGTAACGGCGGTGAGCAGTGCAGCAATGCCACACGTGAGCATCAACATGCGTCGAACAACGGGGCGACCACCTTGGTGCAGTGCGCGACGGTGGGCGAGTGCGCGACCAAGTTCTTGCTCTACCGGCATGAAGAAGCCTGGGATCAGGGCAAACGAAGTGAACCACAGTGCAACGATGGGTTTGAATCCTTCTTTGCCGAGCGCAAGTTGACCCACCTTAAAGAAGATGTACGCCGCAAGACCTGAAATCAGAAGACCGATTCCAACAGGAATAGTTCCTTCAGGAAGTGGAGCCTTTGGGGTCTCTAGATTGTTTTGACCCTCTGACACAAAGAGAGAGGCTAGTTGCCTTCATGAAGAGAAGGCAGGGACAGTCAGTTTTACTGTGCTGTGTTGTTGCGGTTCTTCAAAGAATCGAGAAGTTCGCGACGACGAACTTGCATCTTTTGAAAACCAAGAACTGCAAAACCAACGGCGGTGTAACCGGCTTCAGTTGCTTGCTTCACCACAGGTGATTCCAAAACTGCTTGCGGGTTAATGCGGCGAAGGTCGATAGATGTGAGGTCAATTGAGTGGAACTGAGGAATGGAGATCTTGGGAAGTTCCATCTTTGGAAGCTTGTCGAGACGAGGAATATCAAAGTGGGGAAGGGAAATGTGGGGGAACGTGAATTTGCTCATGACCAGACGATACCCCGAAGTGCAAACTATTGCTAGCACTCTGCGAGATGGCGTATGTCACCTAGGGGTGTCTGCCGACAGGGGGTGGGGTCATCGCACTAGCCTCGCAGGGGCGTGACAGAGCCTCAGGTTGTTTCTTCCCTTCCCCCCGTGGTGGCCGTAATGGTGGCCCACGAACCGGGTGATTGGTTCACAGAGTCCCTTCGGGGCTTAGCTCAGCAGACCTATGAATCGCTGCAGGCCCTCATCTTGGTGACTGGCGAAGAGTCCGACCCTTTGTCCCGAGCAATTCTTGACACGATTGCCACCGAAATGCCTGCGGCAGTGGTGCGTTTCTTGGGAGGTAATCCTGGTTTTGCTGCCTCTTGTAACAGTGTCTTAAACCTCGTGCAGGGAGACAGTGGCTTTTTCTGCTTCATGCATGACGACGTGGCGCTCGCCCCCGAGGCAATCTCGATGCTCGTCAAAGAGTTGTATCGCTCGAACGCGGGTGCCGTCGGTCCGAAGTTGACCTATTGGGATAACCCCAAGATGATTCAAAGTGTTGGAGTTGATGTTGACAGATTCGGTGTTGAACTTCCGATTGCTGACGACGGCGAACTTGATCAAGAACAACACGACGCAGTGCGAGACGTTTTCAAGTTGTCGTCTGCATGCATGCTTGTGCGCGCAGATCTTTTTCGTACTGTAAAGGGCTTTACAGAATCTCTTGCCACAAGCGGAGCCGACCTTGACTTGTGTTGGCGACTTCATGCTGCAGGTGCTCGTGTAGTGGTTGTCCCGGCGGCCATCGCGCGCCACAAAGAAAACTCGACCATGTCGTTGGCTAGCGACATGGTGACAGATTCGAATCTCGAAGCCGAGATTGTGCGAGTCCAATCAGTGGTCGCGTTGTCCTCCATTTCGCAGGTCCCGTTCACTGTGATGCAGATGTATATATTGACCATTGTTCGTGTTGTCTTGCTTCTCGTCACTGGCCGTACTTCTCAGGCGCTCATTGAAGTTCGAGCAATGTGGTCACTTCCATTTGGACTGGGCGATATTCGCCGCCGCCGCGATGAACTCTCAGAACATCGTGAAGTAGACGGAAGTGAAATTCGTGCTTTGCAGTTGAGTGGAAGTTCGTATGTCACGGCATATGTGCGACGCAAAGCGCGACGAGCAGGAATTTCACAATCTCAGGCATCTGGCGTTGTACATGAAGCGCCACCACGCAGCTCGTATGTGATGTGGATATCGCTACTTCTTTTGTTTGTTATTGGATCTCGCTCGCTCTTTGTGAATGGTGTTGTATCCGTCGGGCAGTTTGCACCGTTTAGAGGATCTGCACGTGAGCTTGTTGCTTCGTATGCATCAGGCTGGTGGGGTGCAGGGTTTGGTCAAGTGTCTGCTTTGCCAACGGGTATTGCACTCATTGCAACTGGTGCCATCACAACGCTTGGCAACATGGGGTTACTGCACACATTGTCTGTGTGTTTACTGCCTGTCATTGGGTGGCTCGGTGTGTGGAGGTTTGCTTCGGTGCTGGGTACTCGCGCCGGCCGAATTTCGTCGACAGTTGCGTACGCCGCAGTTCCTTTGCCCTATGCATCAATTGCTTCGGGGCGATGGGGAGCACTGTTGCTCTATGCCACGGTTCCGTGGATAGTGCACCTCGGGCGAATGCTTGTTGGTCATGCAGACATAGATGACTCCGAGGTGAAAGAAGTGATGGCTGAAGCGCCGCCTCTTCAATGGAGACGGTGGTTTGCCTCCTTGACTTTGGTGGTGGCAGTCGTGGCCGCGTTTGAACCTTCAGTGTTGTTAGTGCTCCCAGTAATCGCGGCAGTGATTGCTGTTGTATCCATTACTCAAGGTGTCGCTATGAAATGGGTTCTTCGGTGGGTGGGGGTTACCGCAGGCATTGTCGTTGCCGCAATTGCGATGAACATTCCATGGTCGGCAACGTACCTTCGCTCTGGATGGTGGGAAGCGCTCACTGGTGCGCCAGTTGAGTCTGGCCGCAATCTTGGATTGTTCGGGTTAGCACAATTCGATGTCGGAAGTTTTGCGCTTTCGTCTGTCACGATCTTGTTATATGGCGTCGTTCTCGGATCAATCTTTTTAGTTACTGGACCGCGTGCTGTATGGGCGTTACGCGGAGCAGCATTAGTTGCTGTTGGTTTATTGCTGGCGTTGCTTGACGATGCATTATTGCTTCCTGCGCATTTGCCAGAACCAGCAATTCTTCTTGTCATAGTTGCATTTGGAATTGCCGTATGTGCTGGTGCAATGGGTGCATCGTTCGTACTCGATTTACGCAAAGCACGTTTTGGTTGGCGCCAGCCACTAAGCGCACTTGTGGCAATTGCGTTTTTAGTAGCCATGGTTCCGGCGGGCATTAATACGCTTGGTGGTTCTTGGAATCAACCATCGTTATCGCTCCCGCAGTTGTTGGCTCAGTTGCCAAGTGCTGAAGCAGACGGTGGATACAGAACACTATTTATTGGAGACTCGCGTGTCTTGCCTGGTTCGCCTCTGAACTTTGGATGGGGCATTGCGTACTCAGTAGTCAACGGGGCAGATCCCTCTGCAGAAGAGAGCTGGGAAACTCCACCGACTCGTTTGCGTGACAATGCGGTGGACGCAATGTACGGAATTGTGCGCGGTCAAACATCGCGCGCCGGTCGATTACTCGCGCCATTGTCTGTTCGTTTCATTGTTGTTCCGATCATTGATGGGGGGCAATCCACTCGTTCGCACACAATTGCTGCTCCTCGAGGGCTTGTCGAGTCACTCTCCAGACAGCTCGACCTTCGTCGGCGATATGCATCGTCAGACGTAGTGATTTTTGAAAACACCACTTGGGTACCGGTGCGGTCACAGTTGACGGCTGCTGGTGCGCAGAGCAGCACACTTGCTGGCGCATCGTCCATGATTGCAACAGACATTGCGGGCGCAACAGCGTTACCTTCAGCATTACGTCCTGAGTCTAATTGGAGATGAGTTTCTCGGCTTCTCTTCTGCATACGTGTGTCGTGCTGTTGCAATTTGTTGCTTGGTGCACTGTTGCTTTTATCGCGGTCTCGCGTAGGCGAAAGAAGAAACCGTCAGAGGTGTCGGCACAACTAGGCGCCGAGGGTGCTGTCATACATATGAATGATGGAGTAGTGCAATGAACATCATTCGGCGTGCAATCTCTATTTTTCTCATAGTGGCTGTGATGGGTGGAGTTGTATACATCGATCAACGTCAAACAGAACTGAGCGAGGGTGCTTCTAGAGGAATCGTTTCCATGGCGGGCTTTCCTCACTCCATAAAGAGCAACCGCATTAGTAGTTCGTGGTTCTGCCCAGGTGCAGCAGCGGGCGATGGTCTCGATAGTGCGTCGGTGTTTATTTCCAATCCGAGTGACACAGCAATTACGGCTGCGGTGAGTTTTCTCAGTAATTCTCCAATGGAGTCCCAGACAGTTGAAGTACCAGCCCGTAATCACTCAGTGGTTGATGTTCTTCGCGGAAGAACTGTTGGGGTGATCGTTCCGGTAGTTGAGATCATTGGTTCTGTGGGCACTGTGGAACAACAATTGATATATGCCGCGGGCGACGTTACATCTCAGTGTGTTTCACAAACATCATCCACGTGGTATTTCGCCGATGGATTCACAGCTCAAGGTTCATCACAGCGTCTCGTGCTGACTAATCCGTATCCCGAGAGTGCCGTAGTAAATGTTGCCTACGTCACCAAAGAAGGAAAGCGAAGCCCGACAGGATTGCAGGGACTCATTCTTGGTCCCCGCACGTCTCGCAGTTTGTCTTTAGCAGAGTTTGGTGCAACGGATGAATCAAGCATTGCGCTCGAAGTAGAAGCGACAACTGGACAAATCATCGCTTCGCGAATGCAGCACTATTTGGGCGGTGGTCGATTGGGCTATTCCACCACAATTGGAATTCCAGTTGCGTTAAACGAATGGTGGTTTGCCGCTGGTCGAACAGGGCCACAGGTGTCGGAACGTCTGGTTGTTTTCAATCCGTCAGCCTCATTGGCGCAGGTGAACGTTTCATTCTTTGGTGAAGGAATCACGAACGGCACAATCATCGATGAAAATGCGTCCGCTGCAGCGCCGTCGGCAACTGTCGACATTCCTGCTGGCTCGGTGTTGTTGATAAACACTGATGACCTTGCGGATCTTCCAAAAGGTGAACACGCAATGGTGGTGTCGTCTATTGGCAAGGTGCCAGTAGTTGTTGAGCATGTTCTTAGTCAGATCACGGGCGGCAGTTCTTTTACTGCAATTACAAACGGTGTCCCAGCGGCATTGGCGACACAGGAATGGCGAATACCGAGCGGACTTTCTAATGGAGCCCGTAATGCGTTGTCACTCGTGAACACCACGGCGCAAGATGGCACGTACACAGTGTCGGCTGTTGGTCCTGGTGGCGTCGTAGATCTTCCTCAACTCATCGATGTGCCAATCGGCGCAGCTGCGCGTATCAGTCTTGATGTTCCAGCGGGCGTAAACGATGGTGAAGTAGTCATCAGGTCGACCGTTCCACTCGTTGTACAGCGTCGTACATACCGTGGTCATGGATTGGTGGGGTTCGGAATTGTTGGTGCGCTTCCGGTGATCTCAAAATGATGACGCGACTTGCATTACTGGGTGTCTGTATCGCTGTCGCTTTTTGTGTGGCTTTTGTTCTGCGCCGACGTCAACCCGATGCTCCTACGCAAGCAAGTTTCGAGATTCCTTCACAATTAGATCGATCTGATTTTGAGTCACCTGCAACGCCATGGTTGGTGGTTGTGTTCACGTCGGCGACATGTGGAACCTGCGCAGACGTTGCTACCAAGGCGAACGTTCTTTTGTCGCACGATGTTGCGGTGCAGCGCGTTGACTTCACTGAGCATCCGGCACTGCATAAGAAGTACAACATTGAGGCGGTGCCCACTCTGGTGATGGCGAACCACGATGGGGTAGTGCTGAAGGGTTTCTTAGGGCCGATGAAGGCACAAGATATGTGGGCTGCAATGGCTGAGTGCAGGGATCCAGGTTCTGTGCCTGAATCGTGCAGTCAGCACGAGCATCCGTAATTACGCTGTCGGCAATTCGCTTTCAACGGCAACGCCAAGAGATTCTTGAACAAGTTTGCCAACTGTTGGCCCATCGATTGTCTCGTCGCGAAGCAATGCCTCGGCAACAAGTTCTAGGCCCTTGCGATGCTTCGTGAGATATTCGTGAGCTCGTTGTTCTTGCTCAAGCAGAATGCGTGAGACTTCTTCGTCAAGCAATTGTGCAGTTGAGTCGGAGTACTCACGACCGCTTGTCATGAGGTCTTCGCCAAGGAACACTTGCTGTTGTCCGTTCCATGCCATTGGACCAACTTTGTCGGACATGCCCCACTCGCGCACCATGCGGCGTGCAATAGAAGTGGCCTGTTCAAGATCGTTTGCCGCACCGCTATTAAGTTGTCCGAAAACTATCTTCTCGGCAACGCGGCCGCCCATTGCTTTACAGATGAGGTCTTCAAAGTATTCGCGTGAATATGTGTGACGTTCTTCAGGCAATGACCATGTAACACCGAGTGCCATACCGCGAGGAAGGATGGTGACTTTGTGTAGTGGATCTGAATGAGGAAGAACTGTCGCAAGAACAGCATGGCCACCTTCGTGGAAAGCTGTTGCTCGTTTTTCTTCGGCGTTGAGAACCAGACTTTCGCGACGAGCACCCATAACTACTCGGTCACGTGCGTTCTCAAAGTCGATTCGTTCGATGTTCAATGAACCGCGACGTACGGCAAACAATGCTGATTCGTTTACAAGATTGGCAAGGTCGGCACCGCTCATACCTGGAGTTGCACGAGCCATGGTTTCAAGGTCGACATCGGTTCCCATACGCTTGTCGCGTGAGTGCACTTTCAAAATGGCAAGACGTTCTTCGAATTCAGGAAGTGGCACAACGATCTGGCGATCAAATCGACCTGGACGCAAGAGAGCAGGATCGAGAATGTCTGGTCGGTTAGTGGCAGCGAGAATCACAATTCCCTCAGAGGTTTCAAAACCATCCATCTCGGCAAGTAACTGGTTAAGGGTTTGTTCGCGTTCGTCGTGACCGCCACCTAGACCTGCACCACGCTTACGACCAATGGAATCAATTTCGTCGATGAAGATGATTGCTTTACCCATTTTGCGTGCTTGCAAGAACAAGTCACGCACACGACTAGCGCCTACACCAACAAACATTTCCATGAAGTCAGAACCTGTAACGGACAAGAATCCGACTCCTGCTTCGCCGGCTACGGCACGCCATGGCGCGACGTTGCATCCACATGAAGAATCCGACAACAAGAAGGAACGGCAAGATGATGGGAAGAATGCTGGTGATCCAGTTGGCTTGTGGAGTGTTGTAGTCGTAGTTCACTCCCATTTGCTTGAGGAGAGTCTCATCAGCGTCACTGAGGGTGTTTGCGCCAGTGGTGGTGAACTTCGAACCATTGTCGAGCACACCGGAGATGATATTGGTGGAGTTATTGATGGTGACTTCGCTGACATCACCATTGCGCACCTGTGCCAAAAATTCTGTGTAGCTGAGTTTCTCGCCAGTTGGTTGTGTGAACAGTTGGCTTCCAAATGCCAGAACTACAACCGCGCCGATGATGGCCCAGATGGCCCACTTTGGCATCGCTGGCTTTCCGTCGGCATTTGGCTTTTGGTCGCGCAGACCCTTGATGGGGTTTCGTGATTGTGGGTTACGTGGTGGCGGTGGTGGCGGCATATCGCTCATAATCCACCCATGCTACGGCTGGGGTGAACGAGTGTCTCTGCGGGGTCGCCGAAAATGGTCGGCTATGTGACTACCGTTACCTGTATGGCAAGACAGTGCACTCGACAGGGATGCGTCCACGTGGCAACAGTGACTCTTACCTATCAATATGCCCGTTCCCTTGTCTGGCTAGACAATCTGAGTCCCGAGCGTGACCCACATTCATACGATTTGTGTGATCAACACGCCAATCGCACGACTGCTCCATCTGGCTGGCATCTCGAGGATCGTCGCCAGCGGGTGCATGTGTATAACCCTGGCCGCCTCGCCGGATAATCGCATGTCAACTGAGACCAGTGGTCTTCAGCCTCAAAAGCGAGCCCTTGGCTACTGGGTAACGGCCTTCATCTTTGGCAACCTCGCATCTTTAACCGTATTCGTAGCGCTAGAACCTGATGCATCGACAGATTCTGTTGTGCGCACTTCAACAATGGCGGCCAGCGCCTTTTGTATGTGGGCGGTGTTCTGTGTGGTTGCACAACGGTTCTGCACTGCCAACAACACCACATTGCGAGATGGTTTCGGCTTGTCAATCACCAAGCGTGACTGGCTCGTTGGAATACCTATTGGTCTCGCATCGCAATTCGTGCTTGTCAACGTTGTGACATGGCCATTTGCTCAGTTGTTTCCTGATGCCTTCTCATTTGATGAAGTATCACGGCGCGCTACAGAGTTAACAGATCAGGCGCAGGGTTTGTGGATTGTTGTCTTGGTACTTGTTGTAGTTGTTGGTGCACCGATTGCCGAGGAAATTCTGTACCGCGGTGTATTACAGAACGGAGTAACCGCACTCTTAGGCGTAATGCCTGGCCTAGTGACGACAGCTGCAATCTTTGCTCTTGTACATTTCTCCCCAGTAGAAATTCCGGGGCTGTTTGCGTTTGCACTAGTTCTCGGACTGTTGCGAAAGAATTCTGGAAGACTGGGACTCCCCATTGTTACCCATATGGCATTCAATGTGGCAGGCCTTCTGCTTGTAGCACTGGTGTAAGAAAATGAAGAATGACAATTTAGAAGAACTTGACTTGCGAGACGAAGAAAAGTTCTCGCGACGTGAAGAGTGGACTGCCACATTCAAGGCCATGAGCACTACGGCCGTCGTGTTGGGTGCAACGTTGCTCATCTTGTCGGTACTGCATCCGAATTTGATTTTGCGAAATAACACGCCTACAGGTGGCGACATGGGTGCGCACGTTTGGGGACCTGCGTATTTGCGAGATGTTCTCTTGCCTCACTGGAGACTCACCGGATGGAGCATGGATTGGTATTCCGGATTACCGGCGTACCGCTTTTACATGGTGGTGCCGGCACTCGCCATTGTGCTCCTCGATCTTGTGATGCCCTACGGCATCGCATTTAAGTTGATTGTTGTTGCAGGGTTAGTTGCATTTCCTGTGTGCGTCTACATCATGGCTCGCGTTGCGAAACTGTTGTACCCATTGCCTGAATTAATGGTCATCGGCGCAACCATGTTCATTTTTGATGAGAGCTTCACCATCTACGGAGGCAACATCGCTTCAACAATGGCGGGCGAGTTCTCACACTCCATTGCCTTGGCATTGTCAATGGTCGCTTTTGGGTTCTTTGCTCGTGGTTTAGATGATGGAAAACATCGCGTGTGGGCCGCAGTGTTTATTGCCTTGTCTGCCTTGAGCCATGGCATTGTGCTCATATTCGTCTTTGGTGGAGCAGTGGTGATGTTCCTTCTACGCATAGACAAACAGCGTTTTCGTTACGCATTCACCACATTGTTGACGGCGTTCTTGCTCTCCGCATTCTGGGTTGTTCCGTTCCTTGGTGGTCATTCGTTCATGACCGATATGAAATACGGATCTGAACCAGGTGGCGGCAGCTTCACAACGATGTGGGACATGTATTTCCCATTGGTTACGTCATTAGACATTCTTCTTGTATCACTGTCCATCGTGGGGTTCGTTGCATCTATTGCGAAGAAGAGGTTCTTTGGAATCTGGATGGGCACGTACACGATCATTTTGATGATTGGTGTCAAGGTGGCTCAGGGCGGGCTTCCTGTGATTGGTTTACTTTGGAATCCACGCATCTTGCCGTTCATTTATTTGCTGCGATACATGCTTGCTGCAATCGGCGTATATGAGCTGGGGCTGTTCCTTCGGCAATCAATTGCTTTACAAAAGTCGCCTGGTCAAATTCCACGCCCAGCAAGTACAAATGTGTCTACATCTCTTCTGTGGGTAACGACGCTTTTGTGTCTCGTCGTTCTCGGGGCTCGCTATCACACGTTGCCCGGTGGCGAATTGACTAACTCTGCAGCAGGAACAAAGTATTCGTGGGGACCGTTGCAGTTTTCTTCTGCGCGCGCATTCTCAGATGGTTGGGCGCGTTGGAACTTCGAAGGGTATGAAGGCAAGTCGTCATACGGCGAGTATCGCGGACTCCTCGACACCATGGATGGTCTTGGCAAGGATCCTCAACACGGTTGTGGCCAATCCATTTGGGAAAATAACTCTGACCTCAACAAATACGGCACGACGATGGCTCTAATGCTGCTTCCGTATTGGACGCATGGCTGCATTGGCTCAATGGAAGGTTTGTATTTCGAAGCGTCAGGAACTACTCCGTATCACTTCATCACCGCTGCAGCATTGTCTAAACAAAGCAGTAACCCAGTGCGAGAATTGCGATACGACAATAACGACCCAGTGAAAGGCGTTGCCTACATGCGCATGCTGGGCGTGCGCTACTACATGGCACTGACGCCTGAAGCAATTTCTAAGGCAGATGTTTTGCCTGAACTGGCGAAGGTCGCAACATCTGGTCCATGGCATGTGTATGAGATTCAAGACACAACATTGGTTGAGCCGTTGTCGGTTGAGCCTGTTGTTGTTAACGAACGCGCTGGCGACCGTCGTGAACGATGGCTCGAAGTAGGTACGTCATATTTCCAGCACAACGATGAATGGTCTGCATTGCTGGTAGACCACGGCCCTGACGAATGGCAACGCATTGATGTCATTCCAGATACAACACGAACAATTGGTGAACCAGGAGAGTCTGGACGCCAAGTAGACATTGTCACTGCATCTCCAGCTACGACGTATTCGGCTCGCGATCTTGAGCCAGTCACAGTCTCTAATGTGAAAAAGGGAACTGAATCGATTTCATTTACGGTCGACAAGATTGGTGTACCAGTTCTCGTCAAAGTAAGTTACTTTCCTAATTGGAAAGCATCTGGCGCGAGTGGGGTGTATCGCGCAGCACCAAACATGATGGTTGTTGTCCCCACATCAAAAAATGTCACGTTGTCGTATGAAGCATCTCGCCTCGATAGCTCTGCCTATGTGCTTACCTTGATTGGCATTGTGATGGCAGTGTTCATGTATCGCCGCAGATTCCGTTATGGCGTTGCTATTTCTCCTGTCATAAGCGAGCTTTCTGATAATTCATCTGACAAAGACGACGACTCCGATAACCTCGTCTAACGATGAGTACAGACCCTGCAGTACTTGACCGCATTGTCAAGGCGTATGACATTCGAGGCACCACACCCGATGAAATGAACGACGATGTTGCTTATGCATTGGGCGTTGCCTTTGCGGATTTTGTGAAGGCTCCCATGGTTCTTGTGGGTCGCGATATGCGTGTTACTGGCGAATCTCTTGCCGAGTCTTTTTCACGTGGCGTGATTTCTCGTGGCGTCAATGTTGTGAACCTTGGATTAGCAAGTACGGATCTTGTGTATTTCGCTGCTGGTTCGTTGGATGCTCCCGGAGCAATGTTTACTGCTTCTCACAATCCGGCTGAATACAACGGCATCAAGTTCTGTCTTTCTGGTGCAAGACCCGTTGGTATTGACACCGGACTTGCCACTATTCGCGATGCCGCTAAAGAAGTGTTGGCAGGGCGTGGGCCTGCTGACGTTGCTGCATTCGGGACAATTGCAGAACGTGACATGTTGAATGACTTTGCAGATCATGTCGTGTCATTCATTGATGTTGATTCATTGATTCCGATGAAAGTTGTGGCCGATACTGCAAACGGCATGGGTGGGCTCATTGTGCCTGTCGTGTTTGACCGTCTGCCAATGATGCAACTTGAAGTGATGTACCCAGAACTTGACGGCAGTTTTCCGAATCATCCAGCCGATCCCATTCAGCCAGCGAATCAACGCGATCTTCAAGCGCGAGTTGTGAGTGGTGGATTCGACATTGGTTTGGCATTTGATGGTGATGCAGACCGAGTGTTTGTGGTTGACGAACAAGGGCGCGGGGTGTCGGGTTCTACGACTACTGCGATCTTGGCAGCGGCTGTATTGCGCACAAACCCGGGCGCAACTGTCTTGCACAACCTCATCTGTTCTCGTTCGGTGCCTGAAGTGATCACAGAAAATGGGGGAGTACCCGTTCGCACCAAAGTTGGCCACAGCAACATCAAACAAGTGATGGCTGAGACTGGTGCGGTTTTTGGTGGAGAGCATTCGGCTCACTACTACTTCCTCGATAACTACCGTGCTGACTCAGGCATCATCGCCACGATGTTTATGTTGCAGGAGTTATCGCGAGCACAACAACCATTGTCGGAACTGCGAAAGCCATTTGAGCGTTATGAAGCAAGTGGCGAGATCAACACCAGCGTGTCTGATTCGCAAGTCGTGATGACAGAAGTGGCCAAGGTGTACTCCAAGTTCCCTCAAGACTGGATCGACGGATTAACTGTGGATTGCGGTGATTGGTGGTTCAACTTGCGTCCGTCAAACACGGAACCACTGCTACGACTCAATCTCGAGGCATCGACGCGAGACGACTGTGATACCTACGTTGCAGAAGTTCTCTCGCTTGTGACTTCGGTGTAAAACTGGAAAGATATCTATATGAGCCTTGATCAATCCCTACTCAACATCCTTGCGTGTCCAGAAGACAAAGGACCTCTGTTTTTCGTTGAGTCCGAATCTCTTCTGTACAACCCGCGCTTGCATCGCTCATACGCAGTTATTGACGGCATTCCAGTCATGTTGATTCAAGAATCCACTCAGGTGTCAGACGCCGATCACGCCCGTTTAGAGGCTGTTATTGCAGCCCAGGGCATCAAACCCACTTTCACTGCGTAGCCATCGCTACACTGAGATAGTCCGGCTGATTAGAGCGGAGCCAGTTGGCCCCAGCCAGGATCCATTACCACTCATTTCAAGGAGTCCCCATGTCCTCTCTCGCCGAACGTCGTGATTATCGCGTCGCCGACCTCAGCCTTGCGCCTTTTGGTCGCAAGGAAATCCATCTTGCTGAACACGAAATGCCCGGCCTTCGCTGGTTGCGCAAAGAGTTCGGACCTTCAAAGCCTTTGAAGGGTGCTCGCATTTCTGGCTCACTTCATATGACCATCCAGACCGCAGTTCTCATTGAGACCCTTGTTGAGTTGGGTGCTGAAGTGCGTTGGGCAAGTTGCAACATTTTCTCTACCCAAGATCACGCTGCTGCTGCGGTCGTTGTCGGACCAAACGGTACGCAAGACAACCCACAGGGTGTTCCTGTCTTTGCTTGGAAGGGCGAAACGCTCGAAGAGTATTGGTTCTGTACCGAGCAGATGATGACATGGCCAGACGGTGACCTTCCCAACATGATTCTGGACGATGGTGGCGATGCCACGTTGTTGGTGCACAAGGGCGTTGAGTACGAAAAGGCTGGCGCGGTGCCAGACCCAACATCGGCATCTAACCCCGAACTTGCACTCGTCCTTGGCCTCTTGCAGCGTTCATTGAAGACTGAGCCCACAAAGTGGACACGTATGGCGGCATCTATCAAAGGTGTAACCGAAGAGACCACAACCGGCGTGAAGCGTTTGTACAAAATGGCAGAGAAGAACGAATTGTTGTTCCCAGCTATCAACGTGAACGACAGTGTGACTAAGAGCAAGTTTGACAACCTGTACGGATGTCGTCACTCGCTCATCGATGCGATTAACCGTGCAACAGACGTGATGATTGCTGGAAAGCTCGCAGTTGTTTGTGGCTACGGCGATGTTGGTAAGGGTTGTGCGCAGAGCCTTCGAGGCCAAGGTGCACGAGTCATCGTTACTGAGATCGACCCAATTAACGCATTGCAGGCCGCAATGGAGGGCTACGAAGTCAACACAATCGAGTCAGCACTCGGTGAAGCAGATATTTTCGTAACTGCAACTGGCAACGAAGCAATCATTACTGCAGAGCACATGTCGGGCATGAAGCACAACGCAATTGTGTGCAACATTGGCCACTTCGACAACGAAATTGATATGGCTGGTCTTGCTCGTAGTGGTGCAAGCCGCGACGAGTTGAAGGCTGGAACAGACCTGTGGACATTCCCAGACGGTCACGCTGTGATTGTTTTGGCTGAAGGTCGTTTGGTAAACCTTGGTTGTGCAACCGGACACCCAAGCTTTGTAATGAGCTGCTCATTCAGCAACCAAGTCATTGCTCAGATTGAACTGTTCACCAACCTCAAGGCATATCCACTTGGTGTGTATGTATTGCCGAAGCATCTTGACGAAAAGGTTGCATTCGCACACCTTGAAGCATTGGGTGTGAAGTTAACGCAACTCACAGACGAACAGGCTGAGTACATGGACATGAATCCTTCAGGACCGTTCAAGCCAGAGCATTACCGCTACTAGACCGATACACGGGAAAGGGCGTCGGGAAACCGGCGCCCTTTTTCTATGCCGTTATTGCTCGGAAGCTTCTCCGACTACAGCGTCTTGTTGGGTGGTGGACATTTTGAATGTGCGAAGTGCAACTTGCACCATTGGCCCAATTCCGAATGCAAAAACAAATGTCCCAAGACCAATGTGACCACCCATGAAGATGCCAATCACCATGACGACTATCTCCACCAGTGTGCGGGCAAGACGAACGCTGATACCGAATCGTTTATTGAGTCCGAGCATGAGGCCATCTCGTGGGCCTGATCCGAATTGGGCACCTATGTACAACCCTGAACCAGCAGCGATGATGGTCAAACCAAGCAACATGAAGATGATGCGAATCACCATGTTCTTGGTTTCAGGGATTAGGTCCTGAGCGAGGTTTTCTACAAGGCCAATTTCAATTGCGTTGAGCAGTGTTCCAAGGCCGGGCCGTAAACGAAGTGGTATCCACAAAAGCAAAACGCAAAACGCCACGATGATGAGCACCGTACCGAGACCAAGACCTGTGTGACGTGAGACCCCCTGGTGGAAAACATCCCACGGTGGAACGCCAAGTTCTGAACGCACAAAGAATGCAATTCCAGTACCGAAACAAGCCAATCCAGTTACACATCGAAGGAGTCGTTCGAAGAAGTTTTCTCGAAGTGGTGGAAGCGGAGTGTGGCTCATGGAATTACATCGTACTGAGCATATGCCCTCACCCACGGGTGCATTAATAACAGTCACAATCGTGGGCGTTGCACGCCATGAAGAACATGTGCGTCACCATGTGTTGCAGTTGAAGTATGGACATGAGAGACAGCATGCTTTGCACTTGGCACGCATCATTGCGCCCTTCGTTGCGGAGCATTCACATGCAGACGTATTGACCTGGGCATCTACAAACAAGAAGCACATTCGTGACCGAGGAATGGATCATGCTGAACTTATTGCACGGCATGTTGCAGGACTAACAGGATTACCAATTAGAAAGTACCTACGACGAATCAATACTGAATCTCAAACCGGCGCTTCAAGAGACGAACGATTACGGCAACCATTGTTTACTGCTCGACCTTTGGGGCGATTTCGTGATGTAGCGGTCATTGATGATGTAGTGACAACAGGGTCAACGTTTCATGCAGCAGCAAAAGCTTTGGTGGCCAGTGGTGCGCGTTCAGTTCTCTGTATCGCGCCATCTACTTCGTTATGAACTCGTGTCCGGTTTGTCTTCAATAACTGCACTCACTTCGGCAATCATCCTGCGAAGTTCATCAATTTTCTTGTCAACTTTGTCAGATTCCTGTTGAGCAGCGTTCATGATGGACTGTGCTTCGTTCTTGGTTTTTTCCATCGTTGCCTGACGCTGTTGTTCAAGAAGGTTGCGGTCCTGTTGCAGCTGTTCACGCATCTCGAGTTCTTCCATTAGTGCTGCTTCTCGCACTCGGTGAGTTTCTCGGTGCACTTCAGTGATGATGGTGGAAAGTATTTGAAGGACCTCTTGGGTTATCTCGTTCTGAAGGTCGTCAACCTGTACTGAGATTTCACGAAATGCTTGTTCCACCTTTTTGGCTTTGTACCTGCCGAATCGAGGCCGAATATTGGGGAAAACAATCTTCCGGTGAGGCGTGCTCATCTGCGAGATTATTGAGGTATGCGCTATTTCGTCGACGTTGTTGGCTGAATCTATTTCTTTTGTCATTGTGATTGCTTTCTACTGATGGTTTGAGAATTCGACAACTTGGCGTGAACAACAAGTCGCTCGGCATCGCTACCGATGGGAGTACAAGTGGTGAGAGTGACGGCGTCAAAACCTAAATCACTGATGACTGAGATATCGGCTGGCTTCACAATCTTGTGTGCCGCACCGTCATCGGTTGGCACTACTAGATAACGAAACAATTGGTCCCTGACCACGAGATAGATCGAATCAGTCACTTCCAATTTGTCGAGAAAGAAAAATGGTGCGGGTGAAGTCGTGCGGTGTCCTGCAAGCCCAGTATTTCCCGTCGTTCCTGGCGAATCTGTAGATGGGTACCAGCCAGCTCCCATGTCAAGATCAGGATTGTCCGTCCCATTCACCACTGGAATCCGGAGATACAGACGAGGAATCACTAACCATGTTCGGCCATCGTCGGGTACGTCTGCCAACAGCGTTTTGTCGGCATCTTGCGTTAGTGGGGGAAAGGTTGAATATGGAGGGAGTGCATGGCCGTTCAAAATATTTGACTTCGGTAGTTCAGTTACTGATGTAGTCGTTGTAACAGCAGTGGTCGTCACGATTGCTGCATTGGCACTGCGGTCGTTCGATCTGTTTTGTGCAATAAGAGATCCGAAGACAAGTAAGGCTGCAGCAGCAATTCCTGAAATGAAGAATGAAACCCGATGATGACGGGAGTGTTCTGCTACATCTTGACCAGAAATTTTTACATTCAACAGTGGTTGACGAATGTCGTACGCGCGAGTAACCGCGAATGAGGTTTTAGTCCAGTCTGAAGAACGAGGAATCTCCACGGTGACTTTGTGCAATGTAGGTGAGAGAGAGTCGACTTCGAGTTTGACGGAGGAACTAGAGACTCGTTCGCCTCGTACATGAAATGACAAGAAGAATTGAGAGCCTGATGGGCGATCAATTCGAGACTGCACAGTAATGACTGTGCTGCGTGATCTCCGAGTGTGTTGAGCCCGTGTGATCACCGAAACATGGCTGATTCCTTCGGGGTCAAGCACACTTGCTGAATAGCGCTGTTTCACACGCAAACAATAACAGCGTGCCTAATTTCTATAAGCGACCCCTAATGAAATATGCACCGGCCCTGGCGGGAGCTGGGTTACAGGCCAGTTAGTTCGCGAGCCCGAGCAATGGCCCCCGAGGAGTCTTCTTCCACATGGACCCCGTGCATGCCGAGGGCATTTGCGGCATGAACATTGGCTTCAAGGTCATCAAGAAACGCAGTTCTTGATGGGGTGGCTCCTAAGCGGCTCATTGTGAGTTGATAGATGGCGGGGTTTGGTTTGCGCATGCCAACTTCGTGGCTGTCGACGATGGTGTCAAAGATGGTGGCGAAGTCCATGAGTGGCCACCACATTTCACGAAATTCCTTCACATTGTTCGTGAGGATTCCAATTGGGAGGCCTGCCGACTTCAAGTCATGGATGAATGCCACCATGTCCTCGTTCAGTTGAAAATTGAATGCGGAGGACGACCCTGACATGGGTTGTTCCGCTGGCACACTCGCCACGATTCCGGCAGCGTCCATTTTTTCTTTAGTGATTGCTCGGCACTCGGCAAAAGTGATCTCGCCGCGTTCCACCCGGTGCCATTGATGATCGGTATCAAGATGGTGCGGACCCATCACGAGTTCAGCGACCACTGCTGGGTCGTGGTCTGGGTAGCGCCGTGTGAAGTCACGAGGACCACCATTGCGCATAATGACGCCGCCCAGGTCGAAAATGACGACATCTACTTCACGTGTACTCATAATGGGCGATTCTTGCCTGTTTTGGTCAAATCTGGCGAACTGGGTGATGGGAGGCTCGCAGGTAGGCTCGGAACCTGCATGAAAGTTCTTGATCGCGTCCTGAGGGCGGGAGACGGCAAGCGGGTGAAAGCTCTGCAAGGCCTGGTTCCCGATATCAATGCCCTCGCTCAGGCCATGTCTGCTTTGTCAGATGAGGCTCTTCGAGGCAAGACCGCTGAGTTTCGTTCACGACTTGACCGCGGCGAAGAACTGGATGACCTTCTTGTTGAAGCATTTGCAGTCATGCGTGAAGCATCTGATCGCGTCATCGGCCAACGCCACTTTGATGTGCAGCTCATGGGTGGAGCAGCGTTGCACTTTGGCTGGGTAGCCGAAATGAAAACCGGTGAAGGAAAGACGTTGGTGTCTACCTTGCCTGCGTATCTCAACGGACTGTCGGGCAAAGGCGTTCACGTCATCACCGTCAACGACTATCTCGCTCGTTTTCATGCCGAGTGGATGGGGCGTATCCATAAATTCATGGGTCTGAATGTCGGTCTTGTTATCCCAGGTTTCCGTGAATCACCTGGCGAGAAACGTCAGGACTATGCCTGCGACATCACTTATGGAACTAACAATGAATTTGGTTTTGATTACCTTCGCGACAACATGGCGGCGTCGCTGGATGACAAAGTGCAACGTGGTCATAACTTTGCGATTGTCGACGAAGTGGACAGCATTCTCATTGACGAAGCCCGAACGCCGCTCATTATTTCCGGCCGTATTGCCGATGCTGCAGCTATGTATTACAAGTTTGCGTCTATCGTTCGCACCCTTGTCCGCGAAACAGACTACGAAGTCGAAGAAGACAAGAAGATCGTCGTTCCAACTGAATCCGGCATCGAAAAAGTTGAAGAGAGCCTCGGTGTCGACAACTTGTACGACGCAATTCAGCAGAACTTGGTGCACCAACTCGCTGTTGCTCTCAAGGCAAAAGAGTTGTATCGCCGCGACAAGGACTACATCGTTGATGGCGGCGAAGTGAAGATTGTCGATGAATTCACTGGACGCATTCTGGAAGGTCGCCGTTGGAGTGAGGGTATTCACCAGGCTGTAGAAGCAAAAGAAGGTCTTCGTATTAACGAAGAAAACCAAACGTTGGCAACCATCACATTGCAGAACTATTTCCGTATGTACGACAAATTGTCGGGCATGACCGGAACCGCGCAAACAGAAGCTGCCGAATTGGTGAACACATACGGCCTCCAAGTAGTGCCAATTCCTACTAACCGCAATGTCGTGCGTGATGATGCAGCAGATCTCATCTATAAGTCTGAAGACTCCAAGTTCCGCGCTGTCGTAGAAGATATTGCTGCACGTAATGCGCTCGGGCAACCCATCTTGGTAGGAACAATCAGCGTCGAGAAGAGCGAGCACTTGTCTCGGGAACTCATTAAGCGCGGAATTCAGCATGAAGTTCTGAACGCAAAGCAGCACACACGTGAAGCACAAATTGTTGCTCAGGCCGGCCGCCTAAAAGCCGTCACGGTTGCTACCAACATGGCTGGTCGTGGTGTTGACATTCTGTTGGGTGGCAACCCAGAACTCTTGACGCGTCAACAGGTGCTCTCCGAAGGTTTCTCTCCTGAGTCGCTAGTTGATGAATTTGCTCTGCCAGTACCAATTGAGCAGATGCCTGAAGAGTTTCAGGCTGAGCGCAGCAATGCGCTGAAGCGATACGACGAATTACTTCCTCTCCAGAAAAAACAATGTACGGAAGAAGGCGACAAGGTGCGTGCTCTTGGTGGCTTGTATGTCTTAGGTACCGAACGCCACGACAGCCGTCGTATCGACAATCAGTTGCGTGGTCGTGCAGGTCGTCAGGGAGACCCCGGAGCGAGCCGTTTCTATCTCAGCCTCGACGATGAACTGTTGCGTTTGTTTGCCACCGGAGCACTTAGTTGGGTGATGGGCAGAGCATTGCCAGACGACGAGGCAATTGAGGCCAAGATGGTCACCAAAGCAATTGAGCGCGCCCAGACAACTGTTGAACAGCGCAACGGCGAAATCCGTAAGAACGTGCTGAAGTACGACGAGGTGATGAACGAGCAGCGCAAAGTCATTTACATGCGTCGTGATCAAATTCTCTCTGGTGAAGATCTCAAATCTGCTGCCATGGAATATCTCGCTGAAGCTGTCGATTCCCTTATTGCTACGCATTGTGTTTCCGAGGCGAGCGATGAATGGGATGCAGACGGACTTGCGCTTGAGTTAAGCAGTTATTGGCCATCAACAATTAGTGCCGAGAGCATCGCTGCTTGTGACAGCACGGATGGCATTTACGACCTCGTAATGGCAGATGCCAACGCGCATTATCAGCAACGTGAAGAAGAATTGGGTTCGGACATGTTGCGCCAAATCGAGCGCCAAGTCATGTTGAGCATCATTGATCAGCGTTGGCGCGAGCATTTGGAAGAGATGGACTATTTGCAAGAAGGCATCAACCTTCGCGCTATGGGTCAAAAAGACCCGCTTACTGAATGGCAACGTGAGGGTTTCGAAATGTTCGGAACCATGATGACTGGCATCGCCCAGGACTTCGTTCGATATGTCATGCATGTTCAAGTGGTGAACGAAGACCAGCCCGCAGTGCGCGTACAAAACATCACCGAGACAAGTAGCGACAATGTCGTAGAAGATGGATTTACTGCTGCAGCGCTTGCTGTCGGCGATGTTGATCCGGAACTTCTCGCCCCCTCGCAAGAAGAAATACGCAAGCCGATTGTGAAAGATGCGAGTGATTGGTCGACAACGCCTCGTAACGCTCCGTGTCCTTGTGGGTCCGGCAAAAAGTACAAAACGTGTCACGGCTCTGCCGCCTGACTGACCACTACAGAGCATTAATCCGCCATGCGTGACTTCACATCAGACCTTCGCGAGTTATCGCAACGAATCACCGAAGCGCAGAGTTATCTGCGTATCGAGCAAACGCGTGCGCGTGTCAGTGAATTGGAGATTGAAGTCTCTCGCCCAGATTTGTGGGATGACCAAGAGGCTGCAAAGAAAGTAAACGCTGAATATGCGAATCTTCGTTCTGACCTTGACACCTACAACACAATGGTCTCGGAATTAGAAGACCTTGAAGTGCTTCACGAGATGGCTCGAGAAGTTGATGACGCATCTCAAGAAGAAGAGATAGCTGCCGGTATCTCGAAGCTTTCATCGGGGCTGTCAGATTTAGAATTACGCAGTCTTTTCACTGGTGAACATGACAGTTCTGATGCCATCGTTCAGATCAACGCTAAGGATGGTGGCGTTGACGCACAAGATTGGGCTGAACTGTTGTTGCGGATGTACACGCGATGGGCAGAACAACGTGGATTCGATATCGAGATAGCCGATGTCTCGCCAGGAGCAGAAGCCGGAATCATGTCTGCAGAGTTTGTCATCAAGGGTCGTTATGCATATGGCCTAATGACCTCCGAGCGTGGCACGCATCGACTTGTTCGAATTAGTCCATTTGATAATCAGGGTCGCAGGCAAACAAGTTTTGCCACAGTGCAGGTCTGGCCAGTTATGGATGCACCAGATCTTGAAGTGAATGAATCTGAAATTCGCATGGAAGTTTTCCGTGCATCGGGTGCAGGCGGTCAGCACGTGAACAAGACATCGTCGGCGGTTCGCCTTATTCACGAACCAACGGGTGCTGTTGCGAGCAGTCAAGAAGAGCGCAGTCAATTACAAAACCGTGAAAAGGCGCTCACTCGATTGAAGGCGATGATTGTTGCAAAGATCGAAGAAGAACATCAGGCTGCACAAGACGCCATTGCTGGAAAACCTGCACAAAGCGGGTGGGGAAGTCAGATTCGCTCGTATGTGCTTCAGCCGTACCAGATGGTGAAAGATGTTCGCACCGAAGTGGAGTCAGGCAACGTTGCTGGAGTGCTTGACGGTGGTCTCAATGAATTTATGGAGGGGTACCTGCGGTGGCGCAGGGCTCAATCTGAATAATGGCAAGGGTTTTACAGGCGCACCATGTGGCACAACATGCATTGCTAGGTTGTGTTACTTCATGATTCGTCTTGAGAATGTCTCCAAGATGTACGGCAATGAGACACCAGCCGTACGTGACGCATCCTTCGATATTGCGAAGGGTGAGTTTGTGTTCCTTGTTGGGCCTTCAGGTTCTGGCAAATCAACGTTGTTGCGACTCATCAACCGCCAAGAACGTCCCGAGCGCGGGAACGTCTGGGTGGCCGGCAAGAACATCAACGAAATGGCCAATACGCAGATTCCGTTCTTGCGTCGCGGCATGGGAAATGTTTTTCAGGACTACAAGCTGTTGCCAAACAAGACCGTATTTGAAAACGTTGCATTTGCTCTTGAAGTAATCGGTAAGCCGAAGCATGTGATTGGTCAGCAAGTCCCTCAAGTATTGGAACTTGTTGGGTTGTCCGGCAAAGAAGATCGCTTTCCACATCAGTTATCTGGTGGCGAACAACAACGCGTTTCTATCGCGCGAGCATTCGTGAATCGTCCACTTATTTTGTTGGCCGACGAACCCACGGGAAACCTTGACCCTGCCACCGGTGAGGGCATCATGGCGCTTCTTGAAGCAATCAATAAGACGGGCACCACGGTCGTGATGGCAACACATGACCATCGAGTGGTCAACGCAATGCGTCGGCGCGTTATTCAATTAGATCGTGGCGTCATCGTGCGCGACCAAGAGAGGGGGGTCTACTAATGATTAAGAGAATTTCGTATGCGTTTCGTGAAACTATTGCCAGCTTTCGTCGCAATGTCACATTGTCGGTAGCGGCCATCATTACGTCAGCGGTGTCGCTGCTGCTGGTGGGTGCAACATTCCTCATTCAACGTGCATTCGACAACTTATTGGTGCAATGGCGTGGTGACGTGGGAATGATCGTTTTTGTTCGTCCGGATGTGACTCCTGAAGCTCTTACGTTCATCGAAGAGAATCTCAAATCTCAACCAAATGTCATTGACGTGGGCAAGATCGCTTACCTTGACAAAGCTGGTAGCTATGAAGAAGCAAAGAGAGTCTTTGCTGGTGACCCGACAACATTGAGTTTGCTGTCGGTGGAGACGATTCCATCGCAATTCAAGGTTGTTCCCAAAACCACTGACCCTGAACTGGTGCGCAGTTTGGCGACTCAGTACCGAACGTTGCCAGGAGTAGCAGGCGTGTCGCTTGCTGAAGATGAGTTTGACGTGATTTCTACGTTGTCGGGATTTGTGCGCACTGTCACCATTGCTATGTCGCTTGTGCTGTTGGCGGTTGCTGTCATTCTTATTTGGAACACCATTCGTACTGCAATCTTTGCTCGACGGCGAGAGATTGAAGTGATGAAACTCGTGGGCGCAACAGATTGGTTTATTCGGGTTCCGTTTATCTTGGAAGGCCTCATTCAAGGTCTAGTGGGTGCAATCGTTTCCTGCGGTGGTCTGTGGACTCTCAATAAGGCATGGACATCTGGTGTCGCGGAATTCAAGGCTGGCACAGGTGTCAGTTCATTGGTAGTGCCAGGGTCATACGTCAATGGCGTCATGATTGCGCTGCTCATCATTGGTGCAGTAGCTGGTGGTGTTGGCTCAGGAGTCGCATCCAGTAAATTCCTCGACGTGTAGTCCAAAGAGACACCCGTATCTCGCCATGGCTAAGGTCATTGCATGGAATTTCAAGACATTTTGTACGAAGTCAGCGAAGGCATCGCCACCATTACGTTGAACAGGCCGGACAAACTCAATGCGTTCACTGGTCGCATGATGTACGAAATCATTTCTGCACTCGATATCACCGACGCAGATGATGATGTAAAGGTAGTCATCTTCACTGGCGCCGGCCGTGCATATTGTGCGGGAGCAGATTTGTCTTCTGGGGGAGAGACCTTTTCAAAGGGCGGTAGCGATGTGCAGACCAAACAAGGCGTGCCGCGTGACGGTGGCGGATTAGTTTCGCTTCGTATTTTCAACAGCAAAAAACCAGTGATTGGCGTGATCAATGGACCTGCCGTGGGTGTGGGTGTCACTATGACTCTTCCCATGGATTTCCGTCTAGCAAGTGACACAGCAAAGTTCGGGTTCGTTTTTGCTAAGCGTGGCATTGTCCCTGAAGCGTGTTCTTCATATTTCTTGCCTCGCCTTGTAGGTATTTCGCAGGCGACCGAATGGGTGTACACAGGTCGCGTCTTTGGCGCTGATGAAGCGTTGTCCGGTGGACTTGTCCGAAGTGTGCATTCAGGAGATGACCTCATGAATACTGCGCGAGAAATTGCACGCGAGATTGCAGATAACACGGCACCTGTATCAGTGGCCATGTCGCGACGCATGTTGTGGCAGATGCTTGGAGCGTCGCATCCGATGGAAGCGCATCGTGCAGACTCTCGGGGAATTATGGAGCGCGGACGCAGTGCAGACTCGAAAGAGGGAGTGGTGAGCTTTCTTGAGAAAAGGCCAGCCGTGTACCCGGACAAAGTCAGCAATGGGTTGCCCGACATCTTTCCTCAGTGGCAAGAACCTGAATTTTTCTAACGCATGAGCAATGATGCGCGCAACCAATCGGTTTTCGACATTGTCGGAGCAGATTTCTTCGTTCGATTGGTAGACGCGTTTTATGACGGAGTACAAAACGATCAAGTTCTGATACCGCTCTATCCGGAGGGCGAAGACACGGTCGGTGCTCGACATCGTTTAGCGCTCTTTCTCATTCAATATTGGGGCGGGCCCGATACATACATGGAAGAGCGCGGACATCCACGTTTACGCATGCGCCATGCGCCTTATGTGATTGGTGAACTCGAACGTGATCACTGGTTGCTGCACATGGCCACTGCGATTGAGTCCGTCATTGGTGACGTGCCCGAATCAGATCGTGAACATGTGACGATGGAACTGGCTACTTACATGGTGAACGCAGCAGAAGCGATGCGTAATCAGTAGCAATCACTGATGGGCGTTTGGGCCGAGCATGTGAAGTGCAATTGCGGCTGCTGCACCCACATTGAGTGAATCAATCTCTGAGTGCATTGGGATGCGCACCATCTGTGTTGCATTCGTCATTGTGTTTTCGTCTAGCCCATCGCGTTCGCTTCCCATCAACAGAGCCACTCGTTCTGATGGATTGTGTTGTATTTCTGCGATATCGCGTGCTGCAACATCTGGAGTGAGTGCATAAGAAATAAAGCCGGCGTCACTCAACAACTGGGTGAGGTTGTGGTGAGGGGAGAGACGCGCAAAAGGCATCACGAGTCCAGAACCCATGGAGACACGAAGTGCGCGGCGGGCAAGGGGGTCGGCACTTCCCGCACACAGCAGAAGGCCACTCCAGCCAAGCGCCGCAGCGCTGCGGGTGATTGCACCGAGGTTGGTGGGGTTATCAATGGCTTCGGCCACCACGATGCGTGTGGAGTGGGCAAGCAGTTCGAGTGGGTCACGCAAAGCCGGGCGACGAAACAGGCCTGTAGCGCGTAGTGGAACACCTAGTCCTGTTACTTCACTACGCAAATCATCCGAGCCAACAAAGATTTCAACTGAAGGATCAACGCGCGATGACAAGAGTTGCCCCATCGTTTCTTCACAAAGAAGTGCAACTGGTTGATGTCCGGTAGTAAGTGCGCGATCTACGACGAGGTCGCCCTCTGCAATGAAGAGCCCTGCACCTACGTTGTCGAGACGATCAAGTCGACTCGCAAGTTGACGGTCACGCCAACGAAACGCATCAAGGCGTGGATCACCAACATCTGTAACGGAGGTGATCACGATTGTCTAATCAGTAGTACCAGGGGAAAGGTGACCAGTCAGGGTCACGCTTCTCAAGGAATGATTCGCGCCCTTCGGCGGCTTCGTCCGTTCCGTAGGCAAGACGAGTGGCTTCGCCTGCAAATACTTGTTGACCTACGAGGCCATCATCGACCAAGTTAAATGCAAACTTCAACATGCGTTGAGCAGTGGGACTCTTGCCATTTATTTCGCGACCCCATTGCAGTGCTGTCTTTTCGAGGTCTGCATGCGCCACAACTTCGTTGACTGCTCCCATTGCTTTCATTTCATCTGCGGAGTATTCACGACCCAAAAAGAAAATCTCGCGAGCGAATTTTTGTCCGACCATCTTTGCTAAGTAGGCCGAGCCATAACCGCCATCAAAGGAAGCAACGTCTGCATCGGTTTGCTTGAAACGTGCATGTTCACGACTTGCAATGGTGAGGTCTGATACCACGTGCAAACTGTGGCCACCGCCTGCTGCCCAGCCTGGGACAACACAGATGACAACTTTGGGCATAAAGCGGATGAGTCGCTGTACTTCCAAGATATGAAGACGCCCTGACCTTCCACGATCAACCGTGTCTTCAGTAACTCCGTCTGCGTACTTGTAACCGTCTTTGCCACGGATGCGTTGGTCGCCGCCGCTGCAAAATGCCCACCCGCCATCTTTAGGTGAAGGACCATTGCCGGTGAGCAATACACAACCAACATCTGTTGTCATACGTGCATCGTCGAGGGCGGTGTACAGCTCGTCAACCGTGTGTGGTCGAAAGGCATTGCGTACTTCGGGGCGATTAAACGCGATGCGGACCGTGCCCTGATCAACGGCACGGTGATAGGTGATGTCTGTAAACGAAAAGCCAGGTACTTCGCGCCATGCAGTGGGGTCAAAAATAGGTGAGATTGTCACAGGCTCATTGTTTCACGCCAACGCCTATATCGTGGAAACCGATGGCGACATGGACAGAAGTTGAAGCACACGCGCCAGCCCTTGCGGCAGCAATTCTTGCTCGATTCATGGGGCACCCTCATCATGTCCTTGGGACATTGAATCGTCATGGGGCCCCTCGACTCAGTGGCATCAACGTCATGCGCAACGATGAGGTCTTGTGGTTTGGTTGTATGCCAGATTCGCGCAAGGGAATCGACATCGAACGAGATTATCGAATCTCTCTCCATTCAGCCCCACTGTTGGAATCACTCGACGGGGGAGACGCTGTGATATCCGGTGTCGCACGCTCGCTAGTGCCCAAGCGGGTGCGGGCTTGGCGTCCTGAGACACCCGAAAATGGTGTCTTCTACGAAGTTGACATTCTCTCCATGCACCTAGTTGAAGTTCGGGGCAAAGATCTCATAGTCACCATGTGGGATAAGGAGCATGGTGTCCGTAGCGTCAATCGGCAATGACAACTCTCCTTGCCTTTTCTGGTTCTTTGCGAGCCGATTCCTTTAACACCCGCCTCATTCATGCTCTTGGAGTTCTAGCCCCCGAGGGAACCACGGTGATTCAATTCGATATCTCTGAGTTGCCGTTCTATAACCAGGATCTAGATGCAGATACGGTTCCCGAGATAGTGGCGGCGCTTCGTGCAGCGATTGCTGAAGTAGATGGCGTTGTCATCGCAACCCCGGAGTACAACCACACATATTCAGCAGTGACAAAGAATTTGATTGACTGGGCATCGCGTCCGTTCATGAAGGGCCCGATCATTGGCAAGCGCTCCATGGTGGTTGCTGCTGGTCCTGGCCCAGGTGGTGGTGTGCACGCGTTAGAGGCGACCAGCACGTTGTTGCAGTTGCTTGGTGGCACAGTGGTTGCTCAAGTGGGCGTGGCAGGTGTGCACGAAAAACTGAAAGCTGAGTCAGGCGTTGTTACAGACGAGGCTCTTGCACAACAACTTCGCGACGGTCTTGCCGCGTTCTAATTACCAGGTGTCAATCATGGGGCGTTTCTTGCCCGTGCGCTGACGCCACGTTGTGCCTTTGCCAACTATTGACAAAATGCGTGCACGAGTCTCAGCTGGGTCAATGACATCGTCAATTTCCACATGGCTCGCCATGTTTAATGCGTTGCCACGTTCATAAGCGCTTGCAATCAGTTTTGCTTCGAGTGCGGCGCGTTCTGATTCATCGGTGATTGCTTCAAGTTCTTTGCGGTAACCAAGCCGCACTGCACCTTCGAGGCCCATGCCACCGAACTCGCCAGTCGGCCAGGCAATGGTCATCGTGTTTGCGTGAAAACTTCCACCAGCCATTGCTTGTGCACCAAGTCCGTACCCCTTACGCAGTACGACAGTGATCCATGGAACTGTGATGCTTGCTGCGGTGACAAACATGCGACCAAAGTGACGAACCTGGGCAGTTTGTTCGGCGTCGGGACCCACCATAAAGCCGGGCGTATCGCACAGGCTGACAATCGGAATGTCGTATGCGTCGCAGAGTTGAATAAAACGTGATGCCTTATCGGATGAGTCTGAATCAATGGCACCGCCGAGGTGGGCGGGATTGTTGGCAAGAACACCCACAACGCGACCTTCAATGCGCATCAATGTGGTGAGAATACCGATTCCAAAAGTGGGGCGCAGTTCAAGAGCAGTTCCAATGTCGGCCAAAGCATCAATGACTGTGCGGACGTCGTACACACGTGTGCGTTGTTCGGGGATGAGTCCTCGCATGACGTCATCTGGATGTCGATCCCATGTTGATAACGGGCCTTGGAAGTATGACAAGTACTGCTTGGCAACGGTGACGGCTTCTTCTTCGTTTGCAACACGAATGTCAACAACGCCGTTGGCTGTTTGAACATTGATGTCGCCAATATCGGTGGGCTTCACGAGTCCGAGTCCACCGCCCTCAATCATCGCTGGCCCTGCCATGCCGATGTTTGAATTTTCTGTAGCGATGATCACGTCGCAGCACCCGAGTAACGCGGCGTTTCCTGCAAAGCAATAGCCAGATGTAATGCCGACAATGGGAACAAGCCCAGACAGTTGTGCGAAGTAAGCAAAAGCAAAACAATCAAGACCTGCAACACCGGGGGAGTCGGTATCACCTGGACGGCCCCCACCGCCTTCTGCAAACAAGATAAATGGCAGGCGAAGTTTCTCTGCGACGGCAAACAGTCGATCTTTCTTCTTGTGATTCAGCGAGCCTTGGGTTCCTGCAAGAACGGTGTAGTCATATGACGCCACTGCAACTCGGGATGCGTCTTCATCAAACAATGAACCATTTACTGTTGCAAGACCGCCGACGAGGCCATCGGCTGGCGTATTGCGGATGAGATCATCAAGTTCGCGCCGTTGACGTTGGGCAGCAACTGCAAACGATCCGTATTCCATGAACGAACCTTCATCAACAAGGTCTGCAATATTTGCTCGCGCTGTTCGTTGCCCTTTCGCGCTGCGCCGCGCAACAGCCTCAGGTCGTGCCTCATCAGTCGTGAGGTGGCGTCGTGTGCGATATCGAGCAAGATCTGCCCGTTCTCCGGTTGTGGTGATTGTCGATGCTCCGGTAGCTGTGGTGTCTTCAATCGCGCCTGGAGTGATCTGAATGAGCACTTGACCAGCGGTAATGGTGTCGCCTTCTTTGACCAACACCGCTGAGATTGTTCCTTCGACGCCGGCCTCGACAGGATGTTCCATCTTCATCGATTCCAAGATCACGATTTCGCGATTGGCGCGCACCGTGTCACCGGGCTTCACTGAAATTTTGAACACAGTGCCGAGAATGGGCGAGGAGACGTCGTGGGTAGCCATGGCTCATTGTCTCACATCTGCCGTTTGTCACATCAGGTTGAACGTTTACCAAGTAGCCACATGTGAATTACCTAAACATCGCTGTCAGTCCATTTAGGTAGTGCACTCTTACATTCGTGAGGATCCACCCCCTGATCAGCACGGTAGTTGGCGAGCGCGCCATAAGACCGATCTCGGTCATCTCGGTCATCTCGGCGATTGGGACGGCGCTTAGTCCAGCATTGTTCAAGGTGCCACTGGTACTTGCGATGCTCAGTCCACGATTGCCGTTTCTGGTTCTCGCTGCGGGTGGAACCAATCCCGTTCTGTTCGTTGCGCTTCTTGGCGCTCGATTGTCTGTAACTGATTGGCATTGGTTCGACCTAGGACGGAGACATGGTCGTACATTGCTCATGAAGTCTCGACTGACGCGTCGTTTGATGCAGTGCAGCGTGAGAATTCAGAAGTGCGCAGTTCTTGCACTACTTATGTTGCGTCCCATTTCTCGTCACCTGATGTTGTCGGGCGTGGTGGGATTAAAGACGAGAACAGTGTTTTCTGTTGATGTCGTGAGCACAGTCCTGTATCTGGCACTCATTGTCATGACGGTAAGAGGGTTGCGCTAGTAGTTTTGACAGGTGCTCGCCATTGTCATTGCTGCTTTTCTTGTTGGCTGGCTGGTGAACTCATTGTGGTCGGTTCCTCCTCAGGTCGTTGCGTGGGCTGATAAATATGTGTTGCGATGTGCTCTTCCTGCATTAATCGTTGCAAAGATTTCTCGAGTCTCGCTAAACGAAGCAGTAGCCCTTCCCATCGTTATCTCGTGGTTAGTAATGGCAACACTCGTTGTGATTGTCCTTCTCATGGGAAAAGCATTCTCATGGGACCGAAGTATTGTGGGTGCACTCTTGTTGGTCGGAGTACTTGGCAATACAAGTTTTCTTGGCTTAGGAATGGTGGAGAGTTTGCTTGGGGCAGATCATCTTGCCTCTGCAATTGCATATGACCAGATAGGGACTTTTGTCGGTCTGTCACTGTGGGGGTCATTTGTTGCCAGTACCTATGGCGATGGTGCGCGTGGGTGGCGACCAATTGTTCAGCGCCTTATACGGTTCGGTCCATTCCTTGCATTGATTATCTGTGTGCCCCTTCGGTGGATTGAACTTCCATCACAGGGGTATGACGTATTGCAACTCATTGGCAAGACTGTGGCTCCCGTAGCTATGGGTGCATTCGGATTGAGATTTTCGTTGCGACTATCTCGAAATGTCATAACGCCGGCACTCATAGGGTTGATATGCAAGATGGCTCTTCTGCCACTCATTGTTTATGTTGTCGCATTCATCGTGGCTACGCCTACAGATATCGCATGGTCGGCCTCGGTACTTCAGAGTGCGGCACCACCAATGGTGACTGCTGGAGTCGTTGCTGTAGGTGCGGGGTTTTCAGAAGACCTTGTTGCATTCATGGTGGGAGCAGGCACATTGATTGCTTTTGTGTCTCTGCCGCTGTTGTCGCTCGCTTTGTAAGCGTTCAGTGCGAGGACACTAATGAATCTGGGCTAGAACTCGGTACATGATTTCTTTCATTCAGCGCCTAGAGGATCTAGCAGCAGAAGATGGTCGCGCAACCGCGATTACCTGCGGAGCAGAGTCCATCTCTCGATCTGAGTTGATGGAATGCGGTTACAACCTTGCGGTGTATTTGCATGAACACGGAACACGTGAAGGCGACATGGTGACAGTCGCTGTTCCGAACAGTATTGATTTCTTTATTGCATATGTAGCGGCATGGCGCCTGGGTGCAACTCCACAGCCAATTTCGTCTCGTCTGCCCCAACGAGAATTAGAAGCCATTATCGAACTTGCTAATTCAAGCGCCATTATCGGTGTTGAAGATCAAGCATTCGTTGATCGCACATGTGTTCCTCTTGGTTTTCGCGCGCCAAATGCAGATGCGTCACATCTGCCTAATGTGGTTTCGAAGGCATGGAAAGCGCCCACGTCTGGTGGAAGTACTGGGCGACCAAAACTCATTGTGTCTGGCGACCCTGCTGCACTCGACCCCGATGCTGCAGTGCCGTTGCTGATGCAAAAAGGTGGATGTCTAGTGATGCCCGGGCCGTTGTATCACAATGGTCCAGCAGTCTGGAGTTGCCAGGCGTGGCTGCACGGACTCCATGTCGTATTGCTGGCGAAGTTTGACGCAATGGGAACATTGGAAGCAATTGAGAAACATCGAGGCACTGTTCTGTACATGGTTCCAACCATGATGAAACGCATCACTCGGTTACCAGAGTCAGACCGATTGAGTTTTGATATCTCCAGTCTGCAAGTGGTGTGGCATCTTGCCGAGCCATGTCCTGAATGGTTAAAACAGGAATGGATTGATTGGCTCGGTCCCGAGCGCATCTTTGAGTTGTATGCAGGTACCGAAGCACAAACGGCAACAGTGATTACAGGACATGAGTGGCTAGCGCATCGTGGTTCGGTGGGAATGACTGTGCCGGGGACGGTTTTGATTACCGATGAAGACGGCAATGAGCTCGGTGTCGGAGAAATGGGCGAAGTGTGGATGCGTAGTTTGCGTACGACGCCGACGTACATCTATGTCGGCGCTACTGCTCGCACCCGCGAGGGCGGATGGGAATCTTTGGGTGACATGGGTTATCTCGATGCAGATGGATATTTATATCTGGGGGATAGAGCAGCTGACATGATTCTGTCTGGTGGTGCAAATATCTATCCAGCAGAAATTGAATCAGCGTTACAAGAGCATCCATTAGTGAAGTCCTGCGCAGTTATTGGTATTCCAGATGAAGACAAGGGGAATCTGATTCACGCCATTGTCGAGGCTGACGTGGATGCATTGTCGGAAGAAGAACTGAAGTCATTCCTAGGGGAGCGTCTCGTGGTGTACAAAATTCCACGCACATACGAGTTTGTAGATTTTGCTCTGCGCGATGACGCCGGGAAAGTGCGTCGTTCGGCTCTACGCGCTGAACGTTTAGGAAACGCTCAGTAATCGCAGTTAGATCTCGACGCGAGTGCCTACTTCGAACACGCGATCAATAGGCAAATTGAAGAAACGGCTTGCGCTGTCTGCTCCGCGGTTCAAGAAAACGAAAAGATGTTCTTGCAGAGGGTTCATGCCGGGCGCTTTACCTGCAATGATCGATTCATGACCCAAGAAATAGGTGACGTCTTCAGGGTCGTAATCAAGTCCGTGATGATTGAGTGCTGACAACACTGCAGGAACGTCTGGGTCATCCATGAATCCGAATTCGATTTGTACTTGGAATACGCCTGGTCCAACTTTTGTGATGTGCGCGCGTTCTTCAAGTGGAACACGAGGTTGAGCAGCTGTTTCCACAGCAACAATCAAGGTTGTTTTGTGCAGAACTTTGTTGTGCTTGAGGTTGTTCACCATTGCTGGTGGTGCCTTACCAAGGTCCTTGAACATAAAGACTGCTGTGCCCGCGACACGCTTTACGTCGTCTGTTGCATCGAGAACATCAACAATGTCCTGTTCTCCACGATGAATGCGTTCGGCAACAAGGGCGCGTCCGCGGCGCCATGTTTGCATCTGCACCATCAAGATGAGTCCGACAGCAAGGGCAAACCATCCGCCATGAGGAATCTTGATGATGTTTGCGCCCAAGAAACCAAGCTCAAAAACAAAGAGTGGACCGCACACCAACATGGAACGGAATTTGCTCCAATTCCACCGGTCGGTGAGAACACGGAAGAAGATCAACGTGGTAATTGCCATTGTCATGGTGACGGCAATGCCGTATGCGGCCGCCAAGTTGGTGGACGAGCGAAACCCGACCACCAAGCCGATGCACGCAACCATGAGTACCCAGTTCACGAGCGGTACGTAGATCTGTCCGGAATGACTTTGCGAAGTGTGACGAATCTGGATACGAGGTAAATAGTCCATCTGGACTGCTTGTGCTGTGAGAGAAAAAACTCCGGATATCAAGGCTTGCGACGCAATGATGGTGGCACATGTTGCGAGCAGAACAAGCGGCAACAAAAGGCTCTCTGGTGCCATACGGAAGAACACGCTCTCAATGTCTTCTGGGTGAGTCAGAAGGAATGCGCCTTGCCCCCAATAGTTGAGAAGAAGCGACGGCAATACCATGCCGTACCAGCCGATAGTGATGGGGCGTCGGCCGAAGTGTCCCATGTCGGCGTACAGAGCTTCTCCACCTGTGACTACTAGGAAGATTGATCCGAGAGACAAGAAGGCACTTTGTGATTCATGTGTGAAGTATCGAATTGCGTAAATGGGGTTGACGGAAGCGATGATGCCTGGCTCGTCAATGATTTTTGAAAGACCAAGCAGGGCAAGCGTTGCGAACCACGCAACCATGATCGGGCCAAACACCTTGCCAACGGTTCCGGTGCCTCGTTTTTGCACCATAAACAATCCAAGCAAGATCACGATGGCAATAGGGATCACCCAAGAGCTAAACGCAGGCGAAACTTCCTCTAGTCCTTCCACCGCACTCAACACTGAAATGGCTGGAGTGATGATTCCGTCTCCATACAAAAGTGCAGTACCAAAAATTCCGAGAGCAACAAGGAGTCCTGCTTTGGCAGCTACTGGTCCACGTCGAGGCATTACAAGTGCAGTCAACGCAAGAATGCCGCCTTCACCCTTGTTGTCTGCGCGCATAACGAAGAGCAGGTACTTGATGGAAATGATGATGACTAAGGCCCAGAAAGCAAGCGAGCAGATTCCGTAGACATTGATGCGGTCCACAGTCATGATGTGCGATTTCTCGGTGAATGCTTCTTTGAGTGAGTACAGCGGACTTGTGCCGATGTCTCCGTAGACGACCCCGAGTGCTCCGAGCGCTAACGCTGCGGTGCCAGCTTTGGAGTGGCCGTGCTCCTCGTGGCTGTGTCCAGCGCTGTTTTCGTGAATGTGCTCTGCCTCTTCAAAAAGACGACGAGCAACTTCGTTCGACTCTGGACCAGCTGATTGATCGGAACCCATAGAGGATTGAGGCTAGTGGGGTTGCGGCGCCCAATAGGGCTTAGAGAGTCGAAAAGTAAAGGCTTATGAGCGGGCGGCAGAGTACGGAAGCCATGTGCCGGCTTCAAAGTCGTACAGCTTGCATGTACGAACAGCGTTCATATAGGTGCGAGCAGAGTACTTACCCGAACGAACGGTGTCCGGGTAGGCGTTCTGAATGGCAGCAGCAGCTTTTGGAAGTTGGTGAAATGGTATTCGCGCATCCACATGGTGGGGGACGTGAACAAAGATGTTGTAGAACCACAAGTAGTTAATGATTTTTGGAAAATCAAGAATGGTGGTTGATTCCATCTGACCTTGAAATTGTGACCATTCACGACGTGCCCACCAGCGAATTTCTGGGTCCACATGGTGAACGTACACAGTCCAACCAAAGATTTGCATGAAGACGAGGAATGGAATCACAAGCATCTTTGTAGGCATCCACAATGCGTTCAACCATGTGCCTGTCATTGCGCCAAGTACTGCGAGTGCTGCAACGAATACCGCAAGTGCAGTACCGAGAACAATTTTGTCGCGAACAATTGCATCATGGCGTTTTCCTGGTGCGTTGAAACGCCACATTTTCTGCCACCACACTTCACGCAAGAAATAAGCCCCAGAACCAAAGGCTGACCATTCCAAACGGTGACGCATCTTTGCAAAGGCACTGAGTTTGTTGAATTCTTCGGTAGTAAGTGGGTGCCATACGAAATCGAAACCTTGGCGTGATGTGTAGCCGTGGTGAATGCGGTTGTGGCCTAAGTCCCATGCGGACTCAACGTGAACACTTGGCCCCATGCAAATCTGCGCAATGATGCGATTCATACGACGAGAATCGAGCAGCGCATTGTGTGACGCATCGTGACCCAATACAAATAGTCCGGCAATTGCGAGACCAGTCAGTGCCCATAATCCGATGAGTGCCCAGATGTTGTTCGTAATGGCAAGACCAATCATTGGCAGCACATACAAAACAGACGCTTGTACGAGTGCACGAGTTGCTTTGGGAACGGAACGTTCATAACAACTCTCAGGGATGATTGCTCGCACGTCATTGAGCGATCGTTCGCGTGGTCCTGGTTTGACAGAGGTCTCTGGGCTCATGCTCTCAGGATAGCCCCCTACCTACTGATAGGTAGGGAACGTAGGGTGACCTTTACCTCAGGCGCTGACGGAGCTCTACCATGACGGCTTCGCCTGTGATTGCCGTTAGTTCATCAGACAATGACTCAATGACCCGTTGGGCGCCAACATATGCATCGGCTCCCTCGGTGCAGCACCATGCCATGGGTTCGCCATCCTCGCCCCAGTCTTTTCGGCTCCACCTGCGAACAGTGGCGATCTCAGTGTTTCCGGGGCCTTGTTCCCAATCCACTTTGATGGGCAGTTGCCAACAAACCGATGGCTTCCAATCAATCGGGGATTCCTCAAAGTGTGTTGACGCAAGATGCAGGGCGCATCCCGCGCCACCAGCAAAACCTGGACGATTGAGGAAGATGCACGCTCCATCGACAACGCGTGTGGCGTTGCGCTTCTCGTCTCGAAACACGCCAGCACGGGCCGCTTCTTCATGAAACTGAAAAAGTGATTGGGGAATAAAGGCGGCGTTGGCAGACAGATTGAGGGCTTCGTCCTCACCATCAAGTTCGGCACCAACCGAGCAGCACCCTTGTCCATTCTCGGTGTTCTCTACTTCACCAATTCCTTTGCACCCACGACCCCAAATGCAGGTCCAGTTCGACGTGAGAAAATCTCTCTCAAAACGCCACACGATCTCGCCTGTAGCGATTTCCTCGAAAGCATCCATGTAACCACGATACGGGTGTTGTTGGACTATGTGTCAACGGTCACTTTTGTACCAAGATGGAGAGATGATTGAGCATTATCTGGCCGCCCGTAACGAAATAACCGGACCTGGTTCGCCATTTGCTGTGACCACCGAAGTGGTTCGTGGTGTGGCCCTCAAGAGTTTTGCTGCAGCCCCACCAAATATGCGCTCCATGTGGGAGATGTCGGCTGGGCATGGTGACAAGGATTATCTCGTGTACGAAGACGAGCGTTTCACATATAACGAAATGCACGCAATGGTGCGCAAACTGGCACAGCATCTCGTCGCGCACGGCGTTGGTAGTGGAACTCGCGTTGCGCTTGCAATGCGTAACTATCCCGAATGGGTTGCGGGCTACTGGGCAACTATTTCTATAGGCGCAGCAGCAGTCGGTATGAATGCATGGTGGACAGCACCAGAGATGGAATATGCATTGAACGACAGTGCACCACTTGTATTGATTGCTGATGATGAACGACTAGAGCGTTTTCAACAGTTAGCAAATGTGCCACCGATGCATGTGATTGCGGTTCGCACGGATCGTGCCTTGCCAAACGATGGCGTGCGTTGGGCCGATGTGATGAGTGCTGCCGATCCAGGAGTTCTGCCGGACGCATCAATCGATCCAGATGACGATGCAACAATTTTCTATACGTCAGGTACTACTGGTTTTCCTAAGGGCGCTCAACTTACTCATCGTGGTTCAGTTGCGAACATCTTCAACATTGCTGCAATGGGGGCAATCACCACCACAGCAGAACAAAGAGCAGTGGCTCTCGGCGAAGTCACCGCCGCGCCGGCACCAGCTGTTGCATACCCACCTTCGTTCATGGCTCCCACTCCACTTTTCCATGTGACTGCATGTAACTGCTTGTTGCATCCAGCAACGCTTGTTGGAGGAAAAGTTGTGATGACGTACAAGTGGGATCCAGGTCGCGCGCTGGAACTCATCGAACGTGAGCGGATCACAAACTTCTCGGGCGTTCCATCAATGAGTCGTGAACTTCTGATGCACCCGGATT
>JAPKZX010000055.1 GCA_026393575.1 Actinomycetota bacterium | reverse complement strand
CGGTTGCTGTGGTTTGGTGCAGCTTTCATGATGTCCATACCTTCTGGCATAAGACCAAGGAACATCATGGCGCCAGGTACGCGATTCAGAACGTAACTGAAATCTTCAGCGCCCATGATTGGGTGGTCCATCATTCGCACGTTGCGTTCACCTGAGACTGCCGTAGCAACATCTGCAGCAAAGTTTGCCTTTTCATCATTGTTAATGGTGACGTCGTATCCGTAGTTCAATTCAACTTCGGCTTCCATGCCGTGAGCAGCAGCAATGCCTTCTGCAACGCGACGAATGCCATCGTGAATTAGTGAGCGTGTGCGTTCACTCACTGCACGCATGGTGCCATTAATCATTGCTGTTTCAGGAATGACGTTACTTGTCGTTCCAGTATGAATTTGAGTAACAGTGATAACACCTGGGTCAAACACATCAATACGGCGAGTAACGAGTGTTTGCAGTGCTTGAACAATTTCGCATGCAACAGGAACAGGGTCGAGCGTGAAGTGTGGTGCACTTCCGTGGCCACCGCGTCCGCGAACAGTAATAGTCATGGTGTCGCTTGACGCCATGATGGTGCCGCCCTTCAAACCAATGAAGCCGCCAGGAATGTTTGAAGCTGCGTGAATTGCAAATGCCCCCGTAATGGGAGATTCAGTTCCCACATCGAGCAAACCTTCGTTCAACATTTCGCTTGCGCCGTTGTAACCCTCTTCGCCGGGCTGAAACATAAACAAGACGCGACCTTTTATGTCTGCCTTGCGAGCGGACAATAACTTTGCCGCACCAACAAGCATTGAAGTGTGTGTGTCGTGTCCGCATGCATGCATTGCATTTTCAACGTGTGATTTGAATTCAACGTTGGTGTCTTCGGGCATGGGTAGTGCGTCCATGTCGCCACGAATAAGAACTGTGTCGCCTGGCTGATCACCAGTGAGCATTGCGGCAATACCACTTGTTGTTTCGTGCAATGTGATGTCGAGTGGCAAACCTTCCAATGCTGCAAGTACTGCTTCGCGTGTCTTGGGAAGGTGGTTACCAATCTCTGGCCAACGGTGCAGTTCGCGGCGTAGCTCAACAATGTCGCCCATGAGGTCTTGCGCTTGCTCCAAGATGCCGGCAGGGTTTCCGTGCTGATCGCGTGCGTCGTCTGCTGTCAGTGTGTTTTTGGCCATGACACATGGTAGGCACATTGCGATGGAGAACAGAACGGACGCACGCCCAGAAAACTCTCCGCCCGAGATGGTGGAAGAAGTTGATGCTGCAGGCAATGTTCTTCGCCTTGTTTCTCGGCGTGAGATGCGTGCAGAAGGCCTTCGGCATCGGTCGGTGTTTATAGCGGTGATGTCCGAGGCCGGCCAGATACTGGTGCATCGGCGAGCAGAGACAAAGGATGTGTGGCCTGGCTGGTGGGATCTTGCCGTGGGTGGGGTGTTGTCGCCGGGAGAATCTTTTGAAGATGGCGCGCGCCGCGAGGTGGCTGAAGAGTTGGGACTTGCGGGGGCTTCGTTAGAACCTTTAGGCATGGGGGCGTATTCAGACGCCACGGTCAGCCTGCTGGCGGGCTGCTTTGTGTGCCGCACCGAGGGCCCGTTCACCTTTGCCGACGGGGAAATCACCGAGGCCCATTGGGTGAGCCAAGAGGAATTGCCCGTGTGGCTTGGGGCAAAACCCTTCCTGCCAGACAGCGTGGCACTGGTACTTCCTCGGCTGTGGCGAGAGTGACCCTCGGCTTACGGTCTTAGGCTGTTTCCACCTTGTAGACGAAAGGAGCCTCCGATGGCTGACATCACTATTGAATTCACCATTGAGCCGTTTACCGATGGCGCTCCTGGCGCTCACGTCACCCGGGCAATTGAGGCTGTGGAAGCTCTTGGCATCTCCGTAGAGATCGGGCCATTCGGTTCAACTGTTCGCGTCGATGAGACCCGTGCGGGGGAAGTGTTATCTGCGCTCACTACTGCTGCGTATGCGCATGGCGCTACCCACGTCACTATCGATACTGAAAAATCGGCCTCTGCGTAATGGGTTTTGTTCAGCATCCACTTCTTGCAGCCGTCAAGCCGATTCTTGATGCTGTTGGCGCACACCTTGTTTCGGTTGAAGACGCCCGCATTTCAGATGTTGCATTGGAGTGGGAAGGCGAGATCATCGCTGCAGTGCGTTTGCCGCTACTGCAGGGCGCACTTGATCGTTTGATTGCTCAAGTGGAGCGTGAATTGGGTGCTCCGCTCACCAGTTTGTCGCGCAGTGACAAGCAAATTGCCGTGCGCATGCTGGACCAGCGAGGTGCTTTCACCTTGCGTCGTGCCGTGGAAGACGTGGCCGATGCAATGGGCGTCTCTCGCATCACGGTGTACAACTACCTCAACGCGCTACACCGTTAACGTCAAATAGTCACTACAGGAATATTCATCTCTTCAGCGAGTTCTCGAATCTCTGTCTTGCAGGTGAAGTAGATGATTTGATGTCCTTCAGCTTGATCGCGCATCATCCTGAAGGCCTGAACAGTTCTTTCGTCATCAAGATGAAGCAGTGGGTCATCGCATAAGAGAGGCAGTGACGGTGCATTGGGGTCTTGTGCTTCTTGTTGCATGATTGCAATGCGCATTGCGGTATACAGAAGCGTTCTTCCCCCTTCGGACAAAAATGTGTCTTCGACTTCTACTGCATTCTTGTAGGTGACTACTGGGTGCTCTCCAGTCAAATCGATGGAGTTCCAATCTTCTGCAACTGCCACAACCATCTCTTGAACCCTCTTGTGCAACTCTGGCTTTGTCGCCTCAGCACGCGCAATTGCAAACGATTCCATTTTGCTAGCGAGAAGGTTGAGTCGCGCAAACATGAGTTGCGCCTCACGGATTTGTTCTTTGGTCTCTCCAATACTCAGATTGAGGTCATTGATTCTGTGTGATGTTGCAAGCGAGTCAGTAATGGCTCTGTCAGCCCGAATCAATCCTTTCATGCTCTCAACCTCATCCCCCAACACACGCCTTTTTTCAAGAAGAGTCTTTCGTCTTTCGTCTCGCTCCTCACTTGTCAAAGCCAATAACTCTTGAAATAGAACTGAATCCCCAGTTTGCTCTTCAGAAAGTCTGTCGTGGTTGAGAATGTTCTGGCGCCAGCCCTCTTGTTCTTCAAAGTCCTGTGTCAACCTGTCAACAAGACTTTGCATTGATTCCTTTGATGGTAATTTGATGTTGTACCTTTGTTTTCGCGTCCTCGTGCAACTCGAGCGTTGTTCTCAGATTTGAAAGTTTGTCGGTCACTTTCTTTATATGAACCACTGCACTATTGAACTCATCAACTTTCAACCAATCACGATCGCCCAAACCGATTTGTTTTAATGATTCCTCCAGGTCTGATTTAACCTCATTTACCTTTTTGTCTGCTTCAAGAACTCTACTTTCCACTATGACGAGGTCGGCTCGGGCCCCTCCAGCATCTCGTTCAGCATCCGCAGTCTGTGCCGCAGCCCGACGAACTCGCTCAATTCCAAAGGTCGATTCCTCAAGACTTACCAGTGGGTTTTTCTGCTTTTGCTTCCTACTGAGAATTTGCTTGCTAAACATCACAAACGCGAGTGCACCGAGAACAGTCGCACCTATGTACTGTTCTAAAGCGAACGAAATACCTGCTGTGATTGCAAGAAGCAATATCGGTATCAGGCGAAGTCGTGTGGGACTGTTCTGGTCGACTGCGGTGGTTGAGTGATTGTCCGGGATGTTTGGAGCAATGAGAAACTCCTGTGCAGACTGCCCAGTATTGAACTTCCCCCAGTTTTCCTTCGCAGTCTTTGCTAACTCCTCACGTTCTGAGGATCTCTCCCGTGGGCCAGCAAGATCGATGCTTTTTCTGGCTTCAATGGCTGAATCCAGTGACATGAAGTTGGTTTTAATTGACTCAAAAATGAACTCTCGACTATCGCCGTCAAATAGTTGTGGGTACAGTTCTAAGTCTTCTTTTGTTATTGCGAGAGCACGTAAGCCATCTTGGATGTCTTTATTGGTAGACCTCAGGTCTCCTTCGAGGATTCGGAATTCGGATTCTGCCTTGGGTAGATCCAAGTCTTTAAGCGCTTCCTTTTGAGTCTCAATTTCATTTCTTACGGAAGCAAAAGACTGCGGGACGAGCGTATGGTCACGTTCAGCATCATCGAGATGCTGTTTAGCATCCTTTGCTTTTGAGAATGAGTCGGCTGCGAGGCCACAGAAATCCAAGAGTGTTTTCTCATCGTCGCAAGAAGAAATGTTGCGTTCATTTACTTCTACCTTTTTTGAATTATCTGCTATCCGATTAAGTGCGTCCTTATATTCCTGAGCGGTTCTTCCAACCTTGCCTAGTTCGTCTTCAAACCCAGTTAGGTTTCCCCCTAACCTATTTACTGTGTTATTCGCAGTATTTGCACGTTCTTTAAGTAGGTCAAGCGCGCCTGTGACTGATTGTCCACTCCGGTCACCCAAACTGTACTGATTAAACTTTTCAAGAGTTGCACGCCCATTAGAGATGTCACGCGAAGAGACACGAAAAAGGTTGCGAACTGTATCCAGTTGTAGATCTTTGATCTTGTCCCAGATTGCAGATCGTTTGGGTGTGGGATTTCTTGGCACCGCGCTCGCGCGGCCCGGTACTGTGGCTTCCTTTTTGAATTCCACAGTGAGATCCTCTCCATCTTCATGGATAGAAATCGATCCAGCAAAAGTTGCCAGATCTCGTTTTCCGTAACGTTCCATTAGCGCAGTGTCGTATCTGGAGGCCAACAAAGCGACAGTCATGTCTAGATAAGTTGTTTTTCCCGATTCATTTTTTCCATAGACCACAACCATGGGTTCCTTAGGAATGATAAGTGGGGTCTCGGACGTGAATCGACCAAAGATTTTTGGGCTAATTCTGACAATTTTCATTGGTCGTCCTCTGCGTCATGAGTCAGTGTTTGAAGTATGTCTCGCCGCATTAACTCGATTGTCTGTGCGATCTCCGCATCAGTTAGCGAGTCTGGCGCATCGTTGCCAAGTAGTTCAATGAGTGAGCTTTTGTCGAGTTTGTTTACGAATTGCAAAAGATCTCCTCGCAAGTCATTGTTCTGGGATAACTGTTCAATATCTAGGTCGGGCAGGACGTTGTCAATTAGCCGTTCGATGTGCCCGCCGTTGAGGCTCTTTTCGCAGAGTCTTTCGATGGAAGAATGGATTGTGGTTCCTCGCTCGCTGTGATCAAGCACTGATCGAATCTCTGATCTCCCGACCAGCTCAACGCGGATGATCAGCTTTCGAGTGTTCTCGGTAACTGAAAGCTGACGAGAAACCTCTTGAGAAATGTCATTCAGTGTTTTCATTCCACTGCAATCGACTTTGACGAACGCAAACCGAAAGGTATCAAGTGCAACATGCTGAGGCCTGCCAACACCAGTACTTTGGATTGGAACGATGAGTGCTCCTTTTGCGCCCGGCTCGCCTGAATCACGACCTTGAAGGTTTCCTGGATAAGCCCAGTATTGATTGTCTTTCAACTGGGTGATAGTGGTCTTGTGAATGTGCCCGAGTGCCCAATAATCAACATCAGACAAACGCAGGTCAGCCTCTTTGCATGGTGCATAGTCATTGTGACCAGTTGCGGCGCCACCAAGGTTGGTATGTAGCACCCCGACAACAGCACGTGCGTTTCCACGTTTAATGGTTTGAAATCGCAAAGATAAATTCTCAGATTCTGCAGGAGTGATGAATGAGATTCCTGCAACTAGTACGTGACCGCCATCTCTTAATTGATGTTGCACAATTTCTAGTTCACCAGAAGGAAATACCTTCACACCTTCTGGAAGGTCGACGACTTGTACAAGGTCATGCAAAAGTGGGTCGTGATTACCATGAACGATGTACACCTTGATGTCGTTATCGATCAACCTCTTGAGACCACTAACAAACTGAATTTGTGCGCTTGCTTCACGATCGGCCTTGTCGTATATGTCTCCGGACAGAACCAAGAACTCGGCATTTACATCAATTGTCTTTTGGATGAGATTGTCGAATGCCTTCTCAGCCTCCTTTACAAGTTCCGCTCGATTTGATGGATTCCCGAGTTTCCTCAGTTTTGATCCCAGGTGAAGATCGGCTGCGTGGACAAATACTGGGTTCATTAGAAGCTCCTCATTTCTTGTGACCGTATCATTGGGGTGCAACGGCCATCTTGAAAGTCGCGCGTAACGGGATTACAGGTCATCATCAGAATCCTCGTCTTCCTGGTTCCTGGAAAACAGGTCGTAGTACTCCTCGAAGCCGTTCATTGGATCCGCGATGAGTTCGCCCTGCAGGTCTTCCGGTTTGATCGAGATCTTGGGCGATGCCTCAGCAGAATCCATCGCTTCCACACAGCTGAAATCCATGTACGGGGCAATCCGTCTGTTTATGAAACCCTCGTCAGATTCCTGGGTCCTAGGAATTGGTTCAGTGAAGAGAGGGTCATGGCCCCACATCGGACATGGCTGACCGTCCTCGTCAAACTGGAATGGCATTACTGCAAAAATTCGTTCAAGACGACGGACATGGTCTTGGTCAAAGGTATCCATCAAGAACTCTTCAACTAAGAAATCTGGTTTGATTTCTTTCATTTTGCGTAACAACATCACAAGAACTAGAGCCTGTGTGCCGATTGCGGCTTCTTTGGCTTCTTCAGTTGGCGAATCACCGAGCATGGAGAAAAGAAAACCTGCAACGAGCTCATTGAACGAGAATTCTTGTGATGAGTCCATCGCTCTTCCATCCTTAGTGAAGTGACGCAAGTTCTTCACAATCGCTGAACAATCCATGACTCCATCTGGGATGGCTGGATTAGCGATTGACTCAACTTTTGGGGCGCTGCGCAGTGAGGCGATGAACTGTTTTAAGTGGAACATTATTTTCCTCCAACTGACGTAGATCCGATGTGCCAAAACGTACAGTCAGGGCATCGATACTCACCATGGTTGGTGTGCTCTTTGCGTCTCTTGATGAGAGCAGCATGACGTGCTTCTGTAAATGTGTAGCACTGCTTCTCAGTGAAGCTGCATGTTCCACGGCTTTGGATGATGTAAAAACTGTGACGCGTAGTGCGAATGTTTGTACGGGTGGATGTTGTCTGGGTATGTGATGAGTTATTCATGACTAGTAACACTACAGCGCCTCGGGTGCGATACAAGTCAGAACTACAATAAATCAATTACCTAACAAAATCAGTACTAATTTGCTACATCAAATGATTGACAATAAGTCGCATTCAATTCGTAATCAATTACTACAACCGGCGCAAATTCACATTTGTGACGCGGTGATCTGCACCTTTGCGCACAATCAACGAGGCGCGTGACTTAGTTGGCTCAATGTTTTCCACCAAGTTCTTACCGTTGATCTCGTGCCAGATGCTGCGCGCCATTGCGTCGGCTTCTTCGTCAGACATGTGTGCAAAGTTCTGAAAGAAGCTGTCGGGGTCACGAAAGATGGTTTCACGAAGTTTGTGGAAGCGCTCCACGTACCACTGTTCAACATCTGACTCGTTTGCATCAATGAAAATTGAGAAGTCGAAATAGTCAGACACAAACTCGTTTGCCTCTGTTCCTACTTGCAAAACATTCAGACCCTCAAGGATGAGAATGTCTGGCTGACTAACTACAGCTTTTTCACCTTCAACAATGTCGTACACAACGTGGCTATACACAGGTGCTTCCACATCTGGTGCGCCACCTTTTAGTTCGCGCAAGAAAGTCAACAACGTTTTGGTGTCGTAACTCTCTGGGAATCCTTTGCGATTCATAATGCCGCGGTCTTCCAACACAGCATTAGGAAATAAGAAACCATCAGTTGTGATGAGATCGACGCGTGGGTGCTCTGGCCAGCGGGCGAGTAGCGCCTGCAAGATACGAGCAAACGTGCTCTTACCTACAGCCACACTTCCCGCAATGCCAATGACGTATGGAACCTTTGGCGCCATTGCACCAAGGAACGTTGCAGACACTTTGTGCAGGTTCTGCGTTGCGCTCACATATAGATTCAACAAACGAGTGAGCGGCAAGTAGATAGCAGTTACTTCATCAAGATCGATCTGGTCATTGATACCGCGCAACTCCACAAGGTCGCGCTCGCGAATAGTGAGAGGTGTTGCAGCACGAAGGTCTGCCCATTCGGCCCTGTCAAAAGACAGGTAACGATCAGAGTGTGCTGTGTCGATCACGGTCTTGACGCTACGAGGTAAAACTCAGCGACTCCACGGTGCACTAGAAGAAACAGCACCGGCGCCAGCAGTAAGGACATCAACGCCATCAGCAGTAACCACCATGGTGTGTTCAAATTGGGCGGTGCGGCTGCCATCAGAGGTAACTGCAGTCCAGTCGTCGTCCCACATCTTGTGCCTGGTCTCGCCACTTGCGGTGATCATGGGCTCAATGGTGAAAGTCATGCCTTCGCGCAAAATCATTGTGTTGCGTGGGTCGAAGTAATGCAACACCTGAATATCTGTGTGGAAGTTCTCGCCAATTCCATGGCCAATGAATGCGCGCACCACACCAAACTTGTGCTTCTTTGCGTGCGTTTCAATTGCGCGACCAATTTCATTTAGTGCAACACCAGGACGCACAGCTTCAATACCAAGCCACATGCATTCTTCAGTCACTTTGATGAGCTTCTTGTCTTCTTCAGAAATAGTGCCAACAGCAAATGATGCGTTTGTGTCGCCATGAACACCATTCAAATAAATAGTGACGTCGATGTCGATGATGTCGCCGTCTTCCAACACTCGTGAATCAGGAATGCCATGACAAATCACTTCGTTCACACTCGTGCACACACTCTTTGGATAGTTGTGGTAATTCAATGGGCTGGGGTAACCACCCATTTCAATTGTGAGGTTGTGTACAAAGATGTCGATCTCATCAGTTGTGATTCCGGGGCGCACCATTTCGCCAGCGCGTCGCAAGATTTCTGCAGCAGCTGCACCAGCAACACGCATACGTTCAATCACTTCGGGTGTCTTCACACGTGATTCATCGTTACGCGGGGGAACACCAGTAAGTGCATACGGAGGC
>JAPKZX010000015.1 GCA_026393575.1 Actinomycetota bacterium | reverse complement strand
GCTTTCCACTGCAGTAGCAAGAATGCGCAAACGATTGCCATAGACCACGGTGTAGGCACGTAATGCTCGCACCTGGCGATGAATGTTCACCGCACTGTTTGTCCAATCAATACGCAGGTCATCGGGCGTAATTTTTGCCGCATAGGTACCCCCGGACTGTTGAGCAACAGGAGTTCCAAGACCGTTCTGCAATGTTGTTACCAACAACTCGGCACCTGCCTGAGCCAATTGACGTGTGAGCGCAGTAGCTGTGATTTCATCATCTATTGGAACAGTCGCTGTTGCGTAGATCGCTCCCGAGTCGAGCGTGGCTTCGACATCCATAATGCAAACACCGGTTTCGGAATCACCGGCCATGATGGCTCGCTCCACTGGTGCTGCCCCACGCCAACGCGGAAGTAGTGAGAAATGAATATTGATCATCGGCACTTTTTCTAAGAGTGCTCCGGGAATGATGCGACCATACGCCACAACAATGCCGAGAAGATTCTGATGACTATTCAGTTCCACCCAATTAAGGTCGTGAGAGACCGCGATGTTGTGACGTAGCGCAACTTCTTTTACAGGGCTCGGAGTCATTCGTGAACCTCTGCCCCGCTTTGCATCAGGACGAGTGACAACGTGGATGATGTGGAACCCTGCATCTATGAGCGATGTAAGCACTGTGGCTGCGGTGTCTGGTGTCCCAAGAAAGACGAGAGGTCGAACCTCTTGTGGCATCACTACTTCAGCCCGATGTGACGGGTCTCCCCTTCCGAGGTGCCCCCATCTGCAATCCGTTTGTACTCACGCAAGGCTTCGTCGCGCTGTTCTGGGGTCATGCGTTCAAACATTAAGACACCATTGAGGTGATCGAGTTCATGTTGAAAGAGTCGTGCAAGCAATTCATCTGCTTCCACTTGGATCGTGTTACCGCTGAGATCAATTGCTTCTAGCAAGACTTCTTTTGGTCGCAGCATCTCGACATACAGCCCGGGAATAGACAAGCAGCCTTCGTCGTACACCCACTCCCCACGTGATTCAACGATGCGAGGGTTAATCAGTGTGATGGGTGTGCCATCAATGTCGTACACAAAAATCTGTTTCTGTACTCCGATTTGAGGCGCTGCCAGGCCAAGCCCAGGGGCCTGATACATGGCTTGCAGCATTGCTTGTGACAAGCGGACCACTTTGCCGTCGATGTTTTCCACTTGTTCTGCCACAGAAGTGAGAACTGGATCTCCGTAGGTGCGAATGTCATAGGCCACAATCTGAAAGGCTACCTGTGGAGACAATGATGACCGAGGAACCTGACAAGAGAATTGCGCCTGACGAGCATTACTTTGCCCCGTCACCTACTAGTGCCGAAAAGACCACCGAGTTCACCATCGACAGCGCACGTGGCCCTCTCTCCTTGCGCGCGGGGTCAGGAGTCTTTAGTCAACACGGCCTCGACAAAGGAACTGCCGTTCTGCTCGACATTATGGGCAGACAGAGCAATGCAGCATGTGTGCCAGGGAGCAACGTTCTCGACATTGGATGCGGTTCAGGGGCAATCTCACTCTCGATGGCAATTCAATACGCCGACAGCACGGTGTACGCCATCGACATCAATGAGCGAGCCCGAGAACTGTGCGCAGAGAATGCGACGAAGAACAACTTGTCGAACATTCGCGTTGCTCACCCAGCCGATGTTGATGCCAATATTCGTTTCACACATATTTGGTCGAACCCCCCTATCCGAATCGGCAAAGACGCATTGCATCAATTGCTGCTGACATGGCTTCACAGGCTCACAGACGACGGAGTCGCACATTTGGTGGTCAGTAAAAACCTTGGGGCGGATTCACTTGCAACGTGGCTGACCAACAATGGTTTCACTACAACGCGCATCGGAAGTAGCAAAGGTTTTCGCGTGTTGGAAGTATTAGCTCACCGCTAATAACGCAGCGGATCCATGTGCACACGCATGTGGGCACCAAACGTGGCCCGTAGCTGCGTAATTGCCTTCTCGAGATCATCTCGATGAGTGGCACGAAGCAATACTGCTTCCTCTTCACGCGCAACAAGAACCGACTCAAGTTCCGGAATATCTACTGATGTATGCGGCGGTGTCAAAGTGATTCGTGCAACGCATGAATGCGGTGGCAATCCCAATGCACGACGCTGCACCAGGACGGAATCTCTCCATGCCTCAAGAGCACCAGCAACGTTGTTGCTTGCCAAAGCAACCAACAACGGATGATCTACAACTCTGCTCTGAATAACCACCTTGCCATTTGCCCCCACCATGCGAGCAGCGCGCGCAACTATTGCTGCAACTTCTATGGGGGCAGACATGCGGGGAGCCCCCAGATCACGGTCAATGTCTGCAAAGACCACACAGTCAGCCTGAGGCACTCTGTACAACACCGCTTCTGTACCGATGAATACATTTCCCTTGGTCCATGACTCGTCTGAATCACTTGTTACTTCAATGACTGGATTAGCGCTGGACGCTTGTACTTGTGATGTCAATTGAGTGACTCCGCCACGAGGGACAAGAAAAGCAGAACGTCCACATGAAACACACACGCCGCCATGCGGCATTTCACAACGTGGACAAAAAAGAGTTCCGTCGTCCAATTGTGTGAGCAGGGAAAGACAAGTTAGACAGTTTTGCGTTTTACGACATGACTTACAGACAATGAGACGAGCTTTACCTTTGGTATTCAACACACAGGCCGTAGTAGCGCCGGGTGTAGAAATTGCTGTGAGTAGTTCTGTTGACAGCAACGAACCAGCAACAGGAACAGATGCAAGATCAACTATCTCGATTTTTGGCCATCCGTGCGCAGAGTCGACATGGATCGTTTTATCGACCCACTCCACAAGTGCCCCGAGTGAAGGGACAGCTGAGGTGAGAACTATTGGAACGCCAGCTAGCCGAGCGCGTTCAATTGCGACTTCTGCGGCATTCCATGTTGGAGCTCTCTCTTCGTGAAGCGACTCATCATGTTCGTCAATCACAACAATGGCACTGATTTGCGCACACGGAGCAAATACAGCTGACCGAGCACCAATCACCACATCGACACCTGCACGTGCGTTGTCCCATTCGTCTGGAATCTCCGCAGTGGTCAAACCTTTGCGACGCAGAAACGCAGCACCAACATGTGCCATGCGCTGCGTCGGACACACCACCAAAACCGGACCTGATTCGGCCAATGCAGAAACAACTGTGAGTGCAGACAATGCAGGCGGGATGACCAATAGTGCGCCACCCTGGGCGCTCGCCTGCTTCGTGGCTGCTACAACTACGTCGTTGACATCGTTCGAAACTGCTCCATGCCTTGGATGCACAACACGCGCTTTCATACGCGGCGATGAAGCGCTTTGCAATACAGCCCGATGCGAACCCATCCACCTGCGTGCCACCCACGAGATAAGCGGCAACAGATGTTCTTCAACGCCGGTTCCCGAAATAGATACCAACGGCGAAAGGCGTTCGAGCGCGATGCCTTCAGTGCTTTGCGAAAACGGTTTGATGTCCGTAATCCAGCCGCCAACACGACGATTGTTCAGATTGACGCGCACCCTCTGACCACGCGCGGCGCGACCTACAAGAGCAGACGGAATGAGATAGTCAAATACCTTGTCGATTCCTGATACATCAGGTACAACCGACGCAACGAGCGGTGAGCTCTCGCTCAGAGTTTGACAGCCGCCTTGAAGTCAGCAAGTCGTGACAACACTTCCCAGGTAAATCCTGGACCAGTACGACCAAAGTGTCCGTATGCAGCAGTTTGTGCATAGATAGGACGCTTGAGATCGAGGTCACGAACAATCGCAGCAGGACGAAGGTCGAATACGTCTCGAACAGCTTTTTCGATTGACTCTTCGCTCACTGTGTTTGTACCGAATGTCTCGACCAAGATGCTGATTGGCTGTGCCATACCAATTGCATAAGCAACTTGTACTTCACACTTCTCTGCAGCACCACTGGCAACAACATGCTTGGCAACCCAACGCGCAGCGTATGCAGCAGAGCGGTCAACCTTCGATGGGTCCTTACCAGAGAACGCGCCGCCACCATGACGACCCATACCACCGTATGTGTCAACAATGATCTTGCGACCAGTAAGACCGGTGTCTGCGTGAGGTCCACCCAAAACAAACTTGCCAGTTGGGTTGATGTAGATCGCAGGATTGTCATCAGCGAAAGCCTCGGGAATAGTTGGCAAGATGACTTGCTCAATCAGGTCTGGACGAATCTCTGTCTCACGGTTTACGCCGTCACGGTGCTGAGTTGAGATAAGTACAGTGCTGAGTTTCACCGGACGACCATCGACATATTCAAATGTCACTTGGGTCTTGCCGTCTGGGCGCAAGTACGGAACAAGGCCGCTCTTACGTACTTCTGTCAAACGCTCTGCCATGCGGTGCGCAAGCCAGATTGGAAGTGGCATGAGGTCTGGCGTGTCGTTACATGCGTATCCGAACATCATTCCTTGGTCGCCTGCACCTTGGCTGTTGAGGATGTCTTCACCGCTCATGCCACTGCGTTGCTCTTCACTCTTGTCAACGCCTTGTGCAATATCAACGCTTTGCGCGTCGAGAGCAACCAGAACACCACAGGTGTTGCCGTCGAAACCGTATGCGGCGTCGTTGTAACCAATGCGATTGATTGCTGCACGAGCGATGGCCGGAATATCGACATAGGCATCGGTGGTGATTTCACCGGATACGACGCATAGACCGGTGGTGAGCAATGTCTCGCAAGCAACGCGGCTGTGTGGATCCTTTTCAAGAATGGCATCGAGAATTGAGTCAGATACTTGATCTGCCATCTTGTCTGGGTGACCTTCGGTCACGCTCTCAGATGTAAACGTGAAATTCCTCACGACTGCTCCTTCATTTGTGTCGGCTATGGTTCGACCGCAACTCGACCACGCTATCTAATACAGCACTGGCGATGTGGTGTTTGTCGGTCAAAGCGACTGTTTGCAGCACCCCGCCAGCACCCAAAATGGTGACCGCGTTGGTGTCATGGCTAAAACCCACCCCTGGGGCCGACACATCATTGGCGACAATGAGGTCGAGATTCTTTCGAACCAGCTTGTCTTGAGCGTGCGCTATGAGGTCTTCGGTCTCGGCTGCGAATCCAACAAGTATTTGGCCCTCGCGCTTGCGAGCACCAAGCCCAGCCAAAATGTCAGGCGTTTTCTCAAGGACAATCTCGGGAACTCCGTCGGCCTTCTTGATCTTTCCAGCGGAACGTTGCACTGGTCGAAAATCTGCCACGGCTGCACTCATGACGATGACGTCACTCGAATCGCTATGACACGTAACGGCACGCAACATGTCTTCAGCAGTTTCCACAGGAATCACCGTGATGCTTGCCAACGTGGGTCTATCAACAGTGGATACAAGAGTCACGGACGCACCGCGACGAGCTGCGTTCTCTGCAATGGCGTAGCCCTGTTTACCCGATGAGCGGTTTGCAATAACACGTACTGCGTCGATTGGTTCGCGAGTACCGCCAGCAGTCACAAGTACCGAAACACCTGAAAGATCATGGGAGGTCGCGAGGACAGAATCAATGGCACTGGCAATGGAGTCAGTGTCGGCAAGTCGTCCGGTACCAATATCGCCACCAGCGAGGCGACCTGATTGCGGTTCCACGATGATCACTCCGCGCGAACGCAAAACTTCAATGTTGTGTTGCACACTTGGGTGTTCCCACATTTCTGTGTGCATTGCGGGACACAACACCACCTGTGCTCGCGTTGCAATCAATGTGGCAACTAAAACATCGTGCGATAAACCCATTGCATAAGCAGCAATTACTCGCGCGGTTGCAGGCGCGACAACAATGACATCTGCGTTTTGTCCAAGGCGAGTGTGCGGAATAGGCGACGCATCGTCCCAGAGACTTGTGTGCACCGGCTCTGAGGCCAACGCTGACAGAGTGACCGGCCCAATAAATCGGTGAGCATCTTCGGTCATGATGGGCGCTACATACGCACCGGCGTCAACTAATCGGCGACATAGCTCAACCGACTTGTAAGCAGCAATGCCACCCGATACGCCAAGGACAATGTTTCGACCCTGAACGTTTTCCAACATGATGAATCGAGAAAAGAAGGAGTTATTTACTCAGCGTCAGAATCTGACGACTCGTCATCAAGTGCGATGCCATTTTCAGATGCTTCACCAAAGATGGCTGCAGCTTCTGCTTCGAGTTCATCAAGTTCATCGAACGGCAAACGCTCGATCTTGACAATCTTGTCGGCAGCAATTTCTTCAAATGCAATTGACAAAGGCTTGCGAGCAACTGATGACACCTGTGGTGGAATCATGTGGCCAAGACCTTCACCCAATTGGTTGAAGTACGAATTGATTTGACGTGCACGGTACGAAGCAAGCGTGACGAGGCTGAACTTCGAGTCAACGCGGTCGAGAAGACCTTCGATATGTGGGTGAATCATGGAGTCATTTTGACGGGACATGGGGGACCTCCGAAGTCGCCTCAAGGTTATCGGCGTGAGTCTCTCGCTGCACCGATATATGCCTGTATCTCTGCGATTGCGCGCTCAAAATCATCGTTCACCACGACAAAATCGGCCAATACCGCTCCCTCACGTTCTTCCTCGTCGGCCTTACGTAGGCGCTCCACCACATGGTCGTCTGGGTCTCCCCGACCCTGCAAGCGACGCTGTTGCTCCTCACGCGATGGAGGGCGAACGAATACTACGAGTGCTTCAGGGTGTGCGTTCTTGACTTGGCGAGCACCGTTGAGTTCAATTTCCAACACGATGTCACGCCCTGCGTCAACTTCTGGCAAAGGAGATCCGTACAAGTTTCCAAGGAACTCTGTCCACTCTAAAAACCCACCGGCAGCAATTCGTTCTTCAAACGCTTGACGAGATGCAAACACGTATGCATCGCCCGGCTCGCCCTCACGTTGTGCGCGTGTTGTCCACGACTTGCTCAGCCACAAAGACGAATCGCGTGTCATCAACTCATCGACGATGGTTCCTTTGCCTGCGCCACCAGGCCCAGACACGATGAAGATCAACGGTTCAGTCATGCTGTTCTCCGCATGTCGTCAGAATGGCTTTTTGTTGTGTGCTGTCAAGTTGCGAGACCGTCACAAATGATGGAAGCGCCAAAGTGTCCATCAGTCGGCGACCGACAACCTTGCCAAGCGCAGGATGCACATCGAGCAACTTCACGAGGTACACAGCGCCATAGGTATTGGGCGAAGCAAAAACCTGGGCCAAATTCGCAGTGGACGACAACTTGACTGCCTGAATACGGCAAGCACGGATCTCAGCAACACGCTGAACATCTCGAATAGTGCTTTCCATAATCCAATGATAGTTCCGAGCAGGCGATCTGCCCACCCATCAATGAAGGAAACGAGCCCTACGACCGATGAACGCAACCCACCACATCGGCCCAGGATGAAAACCCCAGTTCCTTCATACGCACTGCTGCATCACGCGCTATGTCCCACACTGCCGAAGGAGAAGCAAAACTCGCGGTGCCTACTTGAACAGCCCGGGCTCCTGCCATCATCATTTCAATCGCATCATTTCCAGACGCCGAAGGCCGGCCAGATGATGTGCTGATCTGCATGCCGAGCATCGTGTTGATGAGAGTGATTGCCGATGCACCTGCATCTCGCACCGCGGTCGATACTTCAACCACGCGGTCTGTGTTAGCGCTCAGCTTTGCCCACACCGGAACTATCGACTCTGAGCAGACTGCAGAGATGATGCGACCAGCAAGTGAAGGGTCGTGAGCGATAATGCCGCTTCGTCCTTCTAAGTTTGGACATGACAAGTTCACTTCAATCGCAGAGATACTTTGACCAGCTGCGCGCAGTTGATTTGCTGCAAGAACATACTCGTGCAACGTGCGCCCCCAGATGCTGGCAACTGTTGTGACATTGGCTGCCTCCAACGCTGGCAACGATTCGTGTATCCATGCAACAACGCCAGGACCTTGCAATCCGACTGCGTTAATCATGCCGCCTTGAGCGAGGTGAACACGTGGAGCGGGATTGCCTTCCCATGGTTCGTGAAACAAACTCTTGACAACAACTGCACCCAAACGATCAAGCGGCATATATGAACCGAGTTCAACGTCGTGACCGCTGGTACCTGACGCAGTCATGAACGGATTAGCGAGAGTTAACCCGCCACATTGCACGCCACTAAGTTGTTGGAGAATCCGTTCACTGCGTCGTTTCATTATGCCCGTCCGTGATATTCCTGCAATGAACGTACTTCAACTTCAGAAAGTCGTTGTTCCCACAAACCATTGACCGCAGCAAGTGCCGCTTCAACAGTGGTCACCGACGACACACGGTTTGAGTTGGCTGCTTTACGAATTGCTTCGCCATCTTCACGAGAACCGCGACCATGTGGAGTGTTGACAACGAAACTGATCGCTCCTTGCGCCACCAAATCAACTGCGTTGTCCATTGTTGAACCTTCAATCTCGGACAACTTCCCCACCACCAGATCTACTGTCTGATCAAACTTGGCCAAGTAAGCAGCGGTTCCTGTTGTAGCTGCAATGCCAAGACCCAACTCGCGCAGGCGCTTCGCAACCACAAGTCCCGCTGGCTTGTCACCATCATTCAAAGAAAGAAACACCATTCCTGATGTTGGCAAGACAGTTCCAGCCGCGGTTTGAGATTTAACAAAGGCGCGACCGAAGGTGCGATCGATTCCCATCACTTCTCCGGTGGAGCGCATTTCGGGCCCGAGCGCTGTATCAACTTCTGGGAACCTGTTGAAAGGAAGCACTGCTTCTTTCACGGAAACATGTCCACCGGTAACAGGAGGAGTGAGCAAACCTTCAACACGTAATTCCGCAAGCGTTGCTCCGAGCATGACTCGACTTGCAACTTTTGCAAGTGGAACACCTGTCGCCTTAGCAACGAAGGGCACCGTACGAGATGCACGTGGGTTTGCTTCGATGACGAACACGGTTGTCCCCAACACGGCGAACTGCACATTGATAAGGCCACGAACATCGAGCGCATTAGCAATTGCGGTTGTATAGGCACTGATGACCTCTACTACCCATGACGGCAACGTTTGAGGCGGTATCGCACACGCCGAGTCACCAGAGTGGACTCCGGCCTCTTCAACGTGTTCCATCACACCGCCAATTAACACTTCACCAGTGTGATCTCGAATGGCATCAACATCTACTTCAGTTGCATCTTCCAAGAAATGGTCAATGAGAACAGGACGTTCGGCAGAAAGGCCGCCTTCTTTACCAAGACTTCCATCTTTAGCCATCTGATCCATTGCGCGTTCAAGTGCGGCATGGTCGTGCACGATCTGCATAGCGCGACCGCCCAACACATAACTGGGACGAACAAGGACGGGGAATCCGACAGATGACGCAATCTTGCTCGCCTCTTCAATGGTGACGGCTGTGCCACCAGGAGGCTGCGGGATAGACAGACTGTTGCAGAGTTGATTCCACTTCTCGCGGTCTTCGGCCAAGTCGATGGAATGCGGCGAAGTACCAGCAATCAGAGCTGGATCGATGAGACCAGAAATCTTCAACGGAGTTTGACCGCCAAGACCAACAATCACCTTTGGCGCGACTCCACCTGCGGCGAGAGTTTCTGCGGCGATCACGTTAAGAACGTCCTCACGAGTCAGTGGTTCGAAATACAAACGATCAGAAGTGTCGTAGTCGGTTGACACTGTCTCAGGGTTGCAGTTAACCATGACTGTTTCGTATCCGGCATCTCGCAGCGCAAAGCTTGCATGTACACAGCAGTAATCGAATTCGATACCTTGACCAATGCGGTTTGGACCAGAACCGAGAATGATGACACGTGGACGATCCGACGGACGCACTTCGTTTTCATCTTCATAGGTTGAGTAGTGGTACGGAGTTTGCGCTGCAAACTCTGCAGAGCACGTATCAACGGTCTTGTAGGTGGGAATAACACCAAGCGATTCACGATGGGCCCGTACTGACATTTCGTCACTCTTGAGCAGGTATGCAATCTGAGCATCTGCGAAGCCGAGTCGTTTAGCGCAACGCATCTGTGAGCGAGTGACATCCTTCAATGGCGTGCCATCAAGTGCGTGACGTTCATCAACAATGATGAGCATCTGGTCCAGGAACCAAGGATCAATCTTCGTAGCTTCAAAGACACGCTCGACAGACATGCCGCGTCGCAGTGCCTCGCCTACCTGGAAGATGCGTTCCGGTGTGGCGATAGCCGCCTTGGCCAATAGCGCTTCATCTGACAAGTTGTCGTACAGCGATTCGCCTGGATCACAGTTCAACCCCAAGCGACCCTGCTCAAGAGAGCGCAAACCCTTTTGAAGGCTCTCTGGGAAAGTACGACCGATAGACATTGCTTCGCCAACGCTTTGCATCTGCGTACCAAGTACACCCGAAGTGCCAGGAAGTTTTTCAAAAGCCCAACGGGGAATTTTTGTAACAACGTAGTCAATGGTTGGTTCGAAACTCGCCGGGGTCATGCGCGTGATGTCATTGGGAATCTCATCAAGCGTGTAACCCACAGCCAACTTCGCTGCAATCTTTGCAATAGGAAACCCAGTTGCCTTTGATGCCAATGCCGAGGACCGTGATACACGTGGGTTCATTTCAATGACTACCAAGTCGCCATTCTCTGGGTTCAATGCAAACTGAACATTGGAACCACCTGTTTCAACACCTACGCGACGAATACAAGCAAAAGCAGCATCGCGCATGTTTTGGTACTCAACATCGGACAAGGTTTGTGCAGGAGCAACAGTGATGGAGTCACCTGTGTGAACGCCCATCGGATCAAAGTTTTCGATACTGCAAATGATCACGCAGTTATCGGCATTGTCACGCATGACTTCTAGTTCGTACTCTTTCCAACCAACGATTGAAGTCTCCACGAGAATCTCACGGATTGGGCTTGCATCTAAACCATTCAGTGCAAGCTTGGCGAACTCCTCCATCGTGTTAGCGATACCAGTTCCACGACCGCCCAAAATATAGGCAGGACGAATAATGACCGGCAACCCGATCTCTTTGAGAACAGCATCAGCCTCTTCCATCGTGTGTGCAATACCGCTTCGTGGAACACTCAGGCCAATCTCCAGCATTGCTTGTTTGAACTTGTCTCGATCTTCTGCTGTAGCAATTGCTTCTGCATTAGCGCCAATTAGTTCAGGAGTTCCTGGCACCCCTACGAGACCTTGTTCAAACAAAGCCATCGCTAAGTTCAGGCCAGTCTGGCCACCAAGAGTTGGAAGCACCGCGTCGGGCTTTTCGCGTTCGATGATCTTTGCCAATATCTCTGGTGTCAGCGGCTCGATATAAGTGCGATCAGCAAAGTCTGGGTCAGTCATGATGGTGGCTGGGTTCGAGTTTGCGAGAATGACGCGGTACCCCTCCTCTTTCAAGACGCGACATGCTTGTGTGCCCGAGTAGTCGAACTCACATGCTTGCCCAATGACAATCGGACCTGATCCGATAATCAGAATTGTGTGTAAATCGTTACGGCGAGGCATTACTTGCCCTCCATCATTTCTGCGAATTGAGCAAAGAGGTAGCGACTGTCATGTGGCCCCGGCCCTGCTTCTGGGTGGTACTGAACGCTGAACGCGTTGTGCTTGCGCAAACGCATTCCTTCGTTTGTGTTGTCGTTCAAGTTGACATGCGTGATGTCTGCGACTCCTGATAAAGAATCTGCATCGACACAGAAGTTGTGGTTCTGACTCGTGATTTCAACCGAACCAGTAGCCAAATTGCGTACGGGATGGTTGCCACCATGGTGACCAAAAGGCAACTTGAAGGTATGACCATCGAATGCTCGTGAAAGCAACTGATGTCCTAGACAGATTCCAAAAGTGGGGACACCATTTTCAACGATGCTGCGAATTGCCGCCGTAGCCCCCGGCACCATCTCTGGGTCGCCTGGACCATTCGACAAAAAGATGCCCTGCGGCTTCAATGCGAGTACTTCTTCAGCCCCCATGTGCGCTGGAACAACCGTGACTGTTGCTATCTCTGACAAGCAACGAAGAATTGTTGTTTTGATCCCGAAGTCGTATGCGACCACCGAATACTTACCATTGCCGAAGGTGTACGGCTGAGGAGTGGTTACTTGTGAAACAAGGTCGATGCCTGATGTGCCATGTTCATCTCGAGAAGCCGATAACAGATCCGCTTCACTTGCAGTACCGAATGCACCACGCAGAGAACCCGAATCACGTAGCAGTCTTGTGAGTCGGCGCGTATCGAGACCTGTAATTCCAGGAAGTTTGTTGGCAATTAGTAAATCATTGAGGTCAGTTTCGCTTCTCCAATTACTTCGACGCCGAGCCAAGTCGCGCACGATGACACCACGCGCGAATGTTCCTCGAGATTCAGCATCCGCAGCAGTGGCGCCGTAGTTACCAATATGAGTGGTGGTGAACGTAATGATCTGACCCGCATACGAGGGGTCTGTGATCACTTCTTGATATCCGGTGAGCGCAGTATTGAATACGACTTCTCCAGCAGCAATGCCATTCTCAGGAACATGGCCAATGGCCTCACCTTCAAATACTGACCCGTCCTCCAGGACGAGTGAAATTTCTGTCATTGGAGCGCTCATCGCGTTGCCTTTCCTTCGTTGACGACTATTTGTCCGTTGAACAACGTGTGTCGCACGCGTCCTCGAACATTCATTCCGTGATACGGAGTGTTTTTACTTTTGCTTGCAAGACCCTCGCGCGATACTTCCCACACGTCTGCGGTATTCCACACACAGAGATTGGCGGGTTCACCTACGGCAACTGCACGTCCGTGGCGAGCATCGAGACCAGCAATGCGAGCAGGATTCCAGGACATCAATTCGACAATCTTGCGAGCGTCTAATTTCATAGAGGTATTAACAACCGCAAGAGCAGTTTCAAGTCCAAGCATGCCTGGTGGAGCCTGATCTAACGGTTGTTCTTTTGTATGTCCGGCGTGTGGAGCATGGTCCGTGGCAATGGCGTCGATCGTGCCATCGAGTACACCAGCTTTTAGTGCTGCGATGTCTGCTGCAGTGCGCAGTGGTGGGTTGACTTTGAAGATGGGGTCAAAACTCGTCAGTAGTTCGTCGAGCAACGACAAATGATGCGGTGTTACTTCGGCAGTAATGGGCAAACCTTCAGCCTTTGCCTGGCGCACCATCTGAACACTTCCTTGTGTTGACAAATGCAGGAAATGCATCTTGGCCCCAGTGGCTCGAACAAGATCGATGTCGCGCTGCACCATTTGCTCTTCTGCCAGAGAAGGCCATCCCGGAACTCCTAAGGAAGAACAACATGCACCGTCATGCATCACAGCACCGTTTGTCATGGAAGAGACTTCGCAATGCTGAGCCAAGGTGACGTTGGCAAGACGCGCAGAGACCAAAGCTCGCTTCATCGTGTCTTCGTCCTGCACCCCTGTGCCGTCGTCTGTAAAAAGAGTGACCCCTTCGTCTGCAAGACCGGCATAAGACACCAACTCTGCACCCAAACGACCAACCGTGATGCAACCAGATGGCATCACTTCACACAAATTGGCTTTGATGCCTTGCTCGCGAACAAATCGCACTGTTGCAACATTGTCTTGAGCCGGATCCGTATTAGGCATAGCAACAACTGCTGTGTAGCCACCAAGCGCCGCCGCACGACTTCCCGATTCAATTGTTTCGGCTTCTTCTTTTCCTGGCTCACGCAAGTGTGTGTGCAGGTCAACAAACCCTGAAGAGACATAGCAACCTTTGCCATCAAGCACGATGTCGCCTTCGAGCGCATCCCCTACTGCGTCAATGAGTGCACCGACAACACGTACGTCAGCTTCGAACACTGCGTCTGGGTTGACGACGGTTGCTCCGCGGATAACGATTGATTTCGTTGCACTCATGCTTCACCACCAAGAGTTGCCGCAGGAGAGATTTCGCCACCAAGCAACGAGAACAGCACAGCCATGCGAACAGAGATGCCGTTGGCGACCTGTTGAAGTATGCGTGACCCCGGAACTTCCGATGGATCAACTTGCATTTCGACGCCACGATTGATGGGGCCTGGATGCATGAGCAAGGCGTGAGGCGCCAATCTCGCAGCGCGTTCCTCTGTCAGGGCATACAGATCGGTGTACTCCTTCAAGCTGATGACCAACGACTCGTCCATGCGCTCACGTTGCATTCTCAACATGTATAGAACATCAACGTGACCCACTACTTCATCAATGGACGATGCTGTAGACACGTTCCATCCCTCGATGGAACTGGGAAGCAAAGCGTCGGGCGCTACCAGCACCACATTTGCACCCATCCGCGTGAACACATCTACATTGCTTCGCGCTACACGTGAATGCTTAATGTCACCCACAATGGCAATAGTTCGACCAGCCATGCTTTCCTTGTCACCAAAATTTCTGGTGATGGTGTAGGCATCGAGCATTGCTTGTGTTGGGTGTTGGTGCCAACCATCTCCGGCATTAACGACCGCAGCATTGGTCCATTGCGTTATCTGCTTTGGGACACCACTCGATTTATGACGTACGACAAAAGCATGAACTCCCATGGCAGTGAGTGTTTCAATCGTGTCGCGAAGGCTTTCACCTTTGTTCACACTTGAGGTGCTGGCAGAGAAAGTCATTACCTCTGCCGACAATCGCTTCGCTGCTGTTTCAAAACTGAGTCGCGTGCGTGTTGAGTCTTCAAAGAACACACTGGCGATTGTCTTGCCACGTAGCGCAGGCACCTTTGGGACAGCACGAGAATTGATTTCAGCCATATGGTCGGCGAGTTCCAAAAGCTGCACAATCTCATCAATCGACAAGTCGTGTGTGGAAAGCAAATGATTCACGCTTGCCCCTTTTCCACCACTGTGACAAAGACGCCATCTGGCCCCACAGATATCTCGTCCGAGAAGTGCGTGGGGATGTTCTTCCCTACATAGTCCGGACGAATAGGTAGTTCACGATGACCGCGGTCAACCATGACGGCCAACTGAACTGCCCGGGGGCGTCCGTGATCGTTCAGTGCTTCAAGAGCAGCGCGCACTGTGCGGCCGGTAAACAAGACATCGTCGACCAGAACAACCGTCTTTTCAGTGAGGTCGAATGGAATGTCGGTAGGTGCACTCAGAACAATGGGGCGAAGGCTGAAATCATCGCGGTACATGGAAATGTCGACAGCGCCGAGAGGCACTGAAGATGAAGGCTCAATCTGTTGCACTCCTTTGGCGAGGCGTTCAGCGATCCAGGTTCCACCGGTTTGCATTCCAACAATGACTACATGGCTTAGTTCAGTGTTGCGTTCCACTATCTCGTGTGAAATTCGTTTGATGGCACGGTCAATATCTGCCGTTGCCAAGATCTCCGTGCGGGAAGGAAAAACGATGCTCACAACGCACACCTTGACCGCAGTGCGGGCAAGAAAAACGCCCCTCGCGAGGGGCGTGCGTGCATGAAAACTCGTTGAATCATCTATGTCCTTCCGTTCGAGCCTCACAGGACTCGTTTTACGGTTAGTTCAACTATACACCACTGGCATCACGAAGCGCTAGGGGGAACGACGAACAAATATCTGCCAGTACTCATTGCTGGCAAACTCCACAAAATCTGCTGAAGCGAGGGCCCAGTCCTTAGCTGTCTCATCATCACGTTGGCGTGACAGCACCACGTACTGCACCCCGTCTGCTCGCGGGTTTCGCTCCCCCTCCCGTGAAACATCCGTTCCGTACAACACGGTGCGAAATGGATTGGGGAATTGGTAGATCTCTTTTCGATGGGCCACATGAGGCGCCAAAGAGTATTGAACCGAGATAACAGCATCCTTGGGCAGCTTTTTCAGAATGTCTCGTGCGGCTACTGCCGTTGGATGTTGTGCTCCCCAATGTGGCAGTTCAGAGGCGCGAAACGGAACATACGACCATGAATACCCAGCGACTAGAGAGGACATTGCTACGACACAAACAACGCCATACTTCCAACGTTTTGGCAGTCGGGCAGCCCCCACTACTGCAGCAAGTACAAGTGCTGGAACCGCAACAATTGAATAGTGATACTCGATATGGAACTGATACCAGAAATTGCTGATGACGTTGAAGGCGATAACAAGGAAACTCACCGCCGCAACTTCTGGCGCTAGAAAACTCATCAGCGCTAATGGGGCAAACATCTTCCAGAGATACATCAGACGACCTTCTGATGTGAGATATCGATACACATTCGTAGGGTTCGTGAATGTCTCGTTGATAAAACCCCATACCCCGCCAAACGGAATTCGCCATCCGTTACGTGTGGGAACACCAATGAGACTGCGCATCAGTAAATACATCCCCGCCAAAGATGCAGTTATACCTGCCCCCATCGTGATGATTCCGCGGCGAACATCTCCACGTAATGCAATTAGCGCGCCGAGCGGCAACACGATCAGAACGACGTCTTCCTTCACCAATAGGCACAGCACTAGAGCAATCCAGTAGCCACGCCACTTCTTTGACAACGCGCACACCATTGCAATCGGAACAAGTAACCCCAAAAACGAATCGGGGTGAAAGTTCTCCATGTTCGTGCCGTTTACCGCTGGGTTAACGAGCCACACCACTCCGAACAGAAAGCCAAGTAAAGAACTGTTCAGTAAACGTCGCGCAAAGAAGTAGATAGGTATGGCCCCTGCGGCGATTACCACGGCCTGCAATGCCAAAAGCGTTTCAGTCCCCGGTATCAGCCAATACAAAGGCACTACAAAAAACAGAATCAGCGATGCATGGTCCCCCATGAGGTTTCGTCCCATCAGGGTGACAAAGGGAGCCTCAAATCGCGATAGCAACCAGATTCCCTGGTCGTACAACCCCACGTCATACGAGGCTGTGCCTAGGCCTCGGTGAATATCCCACTGCAGCCTCGTAACGACAATGATGTGAGCGATGATGGCTGCGAATAAGAGCCATGTCCACGGCGATGCTTTACGCACTGAAGTCGTTAGGTTTCGACCTCGCTGTGCAAGTGCCCCCGACATCATGAAATTGATCTAGCCGTCAGACCTAGCGTTTTTTGCAACCGCTGCCAATACACCGTTCACAAATCGGCCTGAATCATCAGTGGAAAACCTCTTGGCTAGTTCAACGGCCTCGTCAATGACCACAGCCACTGGAACATCGGGTCGTGACAAGAGTTCGTAAATTCCTAATCTCAAGATTGCTCGGTCGAGTGCTGGCATGCGGTCGATAGCCCAACCCTTTGCATGACTGACAATCAACTCGTCGATACTTGGTTTGCCTTCTTGCACACCATGCAACAACAAACTAGTGAGGTCAGCAGAGGCAACACCGCGTTCTTCTAAAATATCGAGAGGCGAGATTGATCGTTGTTCAGATTCGTACAACAAAATGACCGCTTGTTCGCGGGCATCTGTTCTTTCGTCGCTGGTGCGAAATGACTCTGGGTCTCGCGCCATCAGACGCGCGTCACGTAATCGCCGGTGCGGGTGTCAACCTTCACCTTGTCGCCCACGTTGACGAACAACGGAACTTGAATCACTTTGCCGGTTTCCAAAGTGGCTGGTTTACGAGCGCCAGAGACGCGGTCACCTTGAAGGCCTGGTTCGGTGTCAGCAATGACCAATTCTGCCGATGCTGGAATTTCCACAGTCACAATCTCTCCGTTATGCAGAGCAATGATGGCGGTAGCTGACTCCACCAAGTAATCGGAAGCATCACCTAGAGCTACTGGAGAAATATTCATCTGGTCATAGGACTCGGTGTCCATGAAAACAAAATCGTCGCCGTCTTTGTACAGGAACTGCATGTCACGCTTGTCGAGAATTGCCTGCTCCACACGAATGCCTGCATTAAAAGTCTTTTCAAAAACGTTGCCGTTACGCAAGTTGCGCAATTTGGTGCGAACAAAGGCTCCACCCTTGCCAGGCTTCACGTGTTGAAATTCAACGACTGTGAACAGACCATTGTCTAGTTCAAGAGTGATTCCGTTCTTTAGATCGTTTGTGGTGATCGCGGGCATGTGAGGTCCTTGGGAGTGAGAGTAAGAATGCGGCACGTATTGCCGGTGACAACGACCAAATCCTCGATCCGGACGCCGCCGACCCCTCCACGATAGAGCCCAGGCTCGACGGTCACCACCTCATTGTTGCCAAGTACTGCTGTACAACGAGAAGAAAAGATAGGTGGTTCGTGAATATAGAGACCAACTCCATGACCTGTGCCGTGAGGATATTCATGTCGCACGCCTTCGCGTTCAAAAATTGCACATACAGCAGCATCAACTTCTGAGCCAACAACACCTTCGCGCACCGCGGCTACGCCCGCTTTCTGAGCCTCACGGACGATGTCCCACATCTGTTCGTATTCTTTTGACACTGCGCCCACCTTGATAGTGCGCGTCATATCACTGCGGTACCCATTCACCAGGGCACCCATATCGATAATCACTCCATGCCCGTCTTCGATGACCATGTCAGTTGGTTCATGATGTGGCCGCGCACCATGAACTCCGGTTGCAACAATTGTGTCAAAACCAACATCATCGGCCCCTGCCAACTTCATTAGGTAGTCCAACTGAACGCGCACTTGTTTTTCGGTATGACCACACAAGCCATCTGCAACTACCTGCTGAAGTGCGCCATCTGCAATAGAGGCGGCTAGGGAGATCGCAGCAATCTCATCGTCGTCTTTCACCCTGCGCAGATCATCACACGGAGATGAAATTTTCTCTACTGAGAACTTCGTCCCAAGAGTGTCCATGTGAGCAGCGGTGAGGTGAGCTGGATCAACTCCAAACGATGATGAACCCACCAACTTTTGCAATACTTCATCCAACAGAGCACCGCCCACAACGGGCTGAACAACTGTTGTTGATTGAGCGAACCGTAATTCTTCTGCAGCGCGCTCCACATAGCGTCCATCTACCAGTAACCAGGATTCTTTTGAATCAGCATTCACCAACAATTGTGCGGTACTGCCGGTGAAACCTGTCAGCCATCGAATGTCTTCCATCCGCAACACGAGATGCCGTCCGCTGACAACTCCAGCAAAAGCATCAAGTCGACGCGAGACATTCATGTCTAGTGCGTTAATTCGACAAGTGCTTCGACAGCGAGGGCATACCCAAGACCACCAAAACCTGAAATGGTGCCACTTACAACGGGCGCCAAGACACTGACGTGCCGGAAACCTTCACGCGCTCCCGGGTTTGAAAGGTGCACTTCCACCACATGACCAGGAAATGACTTCAATGCATCATGGATGGCCCACGAGTAATGCGTAAATGCACCAGCGTTAATAATGATTCCGTCATGTTTTCCAATTGCAGCGTGAATGGTTGCAACAATTTCTTGTTCCGCATTTGACTGCACATCTACAACCGACACACCATGCGCAGACGCAGCTACACGGACAGACTCGACGTGGTCGGCCAACGTTGTGGTGCCGTAGATCTCGGGTTCACGAGTTCCGAGAAGATTGAGATTGGGCCCGTGAATGACCAGAACTGAAGACAACGCCATGTCAGTAACCGTACTCGTCCCAAGTACTCAAATCGAAGGAATATAGCTAGCGCTAGAAGTTATTCGAGTCGAAGCGTCAAGTCCGCCAGGGCTTCGCGGATGTGTTCTTCGGAAACACCCGACACCACTTCAAGACCTTCAGCAGAATCAAGGACAAACGTCAAAGAGTCGATGGCCTTTTTGTCTCTACCCATATCAATAATGAGTTGTTCTGGACTAATGCCTGGCGGTAACGCATGACGGAGACCGTATAGACCGTGCACGACCTCATAATGTGCGTCGACTCGAGCAGAGTTAATGCGACCCATGCGGTGTGCAAGATGGGATGCGTAGAGCACTCCGACTGCAACGGCTTCACCATGGGCTATAGAGAAATCGGTGGCAATTTCGAGAGCGTGAGCCAAAGTATGGCCGTAATTGAGGAGGGCTCGTTGCCCGCCCTCGCGTTCGTCGGCAGAAACAATGTTGGCCTTGATTTCTGCACAGCGTGCCACACGATCGACAAGAGGCAACGCCGTGAAATCTTCACGCGCAATGAAGTGATACTTCGCCATCTCACCAAGACCACAACGCATCTCGCGCTCCGGCAAAGTAGCCAATGCGTCCATTTCGCAGGCGACACCGTGTGGTTGCCAAAAAGCGCCCACAAGATTCTTGCCCTCAGCAATATTCACGCCTGTCTTACCGCCAATTGCAGCGTCAATCATTGCCAGAAGCGTTGTTGCAACATGTACTACTGCAATGCCACGGTGATACGAGGCAGCAGTAAAACCTGCAACATCTGTGACCATTCCCCCGCCCACACCGACAACAACATCAGCTCGCGTGAGGCCAGCTTGGGCAAACTCGCTACAGAGTTTTTCAATCGTGGACAAAGACTTATGTGCTTCACCATTACCGATGATGTGATGCGTGACCGCGTACCCATCGAGGTGTGGGAGATACTCAGAAGGAATACCTTCTTGAGTCACAATCGCCACTCTCTTTGCACCACTCGGCAACATGGATGCGACACGTGAACGTGCACCATGACCTACCGCAACAAGATATGACCTATCGCCAAGCTCTACAGGAACGTCGATCATGTCACCCATTACTACCATCTAACATCATCTGGCCCTCATCAAGCGCCTCCACTAATAAGCCCACGATGGAGTCAACATCACGGTCTGACACATCAATCACGATGTCAGCTACAGATGCATAGAGCGGTCCGCGCTCTTCCGACATCTTTTCAAGAGTTGCCTGCCTGTCTTGATCAAGTAACGGACGGTGCACACCCTTCGCGGTGCGTTGCGCAAGAACCTCGGGGCGTGCATGCAGCCAGACAACGATCACGCCTTTATGTTGACGAGCTTCGTCTAAAACTCGACGATTCTCCTCTCGCACTACGGCTCCACCGGCAGCCGCAATCACGACACCACCAGGCCGCTGTAGACATTCAGTCAGCATGGCAGTCTCAAGGGAACGGAAAGCATCTTCCCCATCTTTCGAGAAAATGTCACGAACAGATTTACCTTCACGAGACTCAATCATGCGGTCTGTATCTAGACATTCCAAACCTCGACGAGTTGCCAATACCTTCGCAACTGTGGTCTTACCTGTACCCATTAGCCCCACAAGGACAATGGTCTCAGTTTCTGTGGTCACGACTCCAGTGTGGCCCGAAATGCGGTTGCATTGCGAACGAATTCCGACAAAGAATCGCCGCCAAACTTACGTTGGGCTTCTGCTGCGAGGACTAAAGCAACCATCGTTTCGACAATGACACCCAATGCAGGCACGGCTGTGACATCTGTTCGTTCCTTGAAACTAACTGTTTCTTCTTTGGTGACAACATCGACAGTTTTTAGCGTGGGCTTGTTGAGAGTTGCCAATGGCTTCATCGCCGCACGGACAATGAGAGGCTCTCCGGTTGTAATGCCACCTTCGGTGCCTCCAGAACGATGACCTTCTCGTTCATAACGATGATTTACAGCATCCCAAGAGATGGGGTCGTGGGCCTGGCTTCCGCGCAAGCCTGCAACTTCAAACCCATCACCTATCTCGCAACCTTTGACAGCTTGGATACTCATAACTGCTTGAGCCAACAGTGCATCAATCTTTCGATCCCAATGCACATGACTACCGAGCCCGATAGGAACTCCATAGGCAATTGCTTCAACAATGCCGCCCAATGAATCTCCCTCACGAGCCGCATCTTTGATTGCGGTAATCATTGCCGCTTCCGTTCCTGCATCAAAACAGCGCACTTCAGAAGTGTCGATGGACTGAAGGTCTGCCATGGTGGGAAGAACATTTGCAGGCGCACGAACATGACCTAACTGTGTGACATGACTAAGCACGCCAACACCAAGGTGCGATAACAATTGTTTTGCGAGGGCACCGGCTGCGACACGCGCAGCAGTTTCACGCGCACTTGCTCGTTCGAGAACATCACGGGCATCGGAAAAGCCGTACTTCTGCATTCCCACCAAGTCGGCATGACCTGGTCGAGGTTGAGTGAGAGGAGATTCAGTTTTACCCGGCTCTGGAGACATCTCTGCATGCCATTTATCGCTACGGAACCATTCAGAGTTCTGAATCTCGATCGCAACGGGAGATCCCAAGGTGCGCCCATGACGCACGCCACCAACAAGGGTGACGACATCTTGTTCAAAACGTTGACGTGGACCACGGCCGTATCCGAGGCGACGTCGAGCTAATTCATCTTCAATGTGGGAAGCCAAGATCGGCAGGCCGGATGGCAAACCCTCCACAATGACTGTGAGAGCGCGACCATGAGATTCGCCAGCGGTGAGGTATCTAAGCACGGGTTCAGACTACTTCCGGCGACTCGCTAGTTCTTGTTCCGCTGCTGAACGCATTACTTCAGCGCTTGGATTCTGGCCAAACCAGAGTATTTGTTGATGGCGAGCTTGATGAATCAACATCCACAAGCCATCAACCGCTACACAGCCAGCACGTCGCGCTGCGGCCAGCAATGTCGTCTCCATTGGGGAATACACAGCATCAAGAACCATCAGACCTGAATGTAGGAGAGACACATCCACGGGAGATTCTGTGGTGTTCATACCCACTGAAGTTGCATTAACAAGAATATTGGCATGCGCAATATCTGCTACTGAACCCACCGTGATCTTGCCGTATGAGGAAAGTGATCTCACCATGGAGTTGGCTTTTTCTGTTGTTCGATTAACGACAATTACTTGTGCACCGTGGCGCAACACACTCAATGCGATTGCACGAGCAGTACCACCACCACCCAAAAGCACCACCGAGACGTTAGAAAGATCTGCTCCCCCTTGTTCCACAAGAGCGTCACAACAACCATCACCATCTGTGTTGTGTCCAATTACCTGTCCCTCTGAAAACACCACGCAATTTACGGCATTCAACTCTTTCGCTGTGTCGCTTAGCGAGGAGAGATGCGTAATGACATCTTCTTTGAGTGGCATGGTGATGGACGCACCGATTGCGCCGCCATCGCGAAGCGAAATCAAAGTGGCTTCAAGTGTGTTTGCTTGACATTCAATTGCTGAATAGTCCCCCGCACGCCCAGCAGTCACAAACGCAGCACGATGAATGGCGGGCGATAAAGAATGAGACACTGGAGAGCCAAGAACTGCAGCAATAACACTCATGGCAAAATTCCTGCATCTTTAGCCTTTTGCACATTTGCAAGATGTTGCTCATAGGTGGTGGCAAAGACATGTCGTCCAGCAGTATCTGCAAGTACGTAGTACAGGTACTCACACTTAGTTCCCTTGACCAACCCCACACATGCTTCATCTGACGATGTTGGTGCCCCTGCTGGAGACAACGCGGCCAATATGGATGCTTTACCTGGATTAGCGATTGGCGTTGGCGGCAATCCCTTCTTCAAATACAAGTTGTAAGGCGTGTCATTGTCCTTCATCTGCGACCACGACAAAGAGGGGTCTTGGCCATACATGACACTTGCATCAATATCTAGAGTCATCTTCTTGGCGAGTCGGTTGTAAATGACTTGAGCAATCTTTGCTCTATCGCCAGACACCTTTGCCTCACGTTCTACAAGTGAAGCGATTATCAAGATCTCATATGGTGAATACCCACGCAACTTGGCGCCTGCAGTGAGGTCAACTTGACGCGAGACTCGCTCCATCATGCCGACCAATCTCGCAACAACTCGGGACTCATTGTCGTCTCCAGAGATTTGATATGTATCAGGAAATAGCAAACCTTCAAGAGAAGTAACACCTTTTGGTCGCAACTGTGCCACAACCGCAGGATCATTGGCGGCTGTAATGAAATCGGCAGCCTGCATGAACGACATCTTTTGCGCAAGACGATCTGCCATCTGAGACAAGGTCATACCTTCTGGAAAAGTGACAGAGATAAAGGTCTGTGCAGGCGGCGTGGAGAGAGATTCAATAATTGACCCCGCGTTGTCCTTAGGGCGCAATGAGTAATACCCAGGGACAAGAGTGATGCCTCCTTTGGTTGAGACGTACCAACGAAAAAGTGTTGCATTCCCAATAATCTTCAAATCTTCCAAGCGACTAGCCACTGCGCCGACAGTGTCTCCTTCGTTAACAGTGAAGTTCACCGCAGCAGCAGGTTCTCCCGATGGATTAAGTGCGTGGACGACCCACCACCCCATAACACCCAGGAGCAAAACCGATGCAACAAGAACTGTGACCATGAGTCGAAGCGGACCACGAAACTCGTCTAGATCTGGGGGCTCTGCACCAAGCGAGTTCTCGTCAACAAATGCAACGTCATCCCATGGGTCATCGTGCCAATCGTTCGGCAACAGCGGATCACCTGTCATCGCTCACCCCGAGATTCACGAGAATCAAGCCACGCTTGCAAAATGACGGCAGCAGCCCACTTGTCAACCACTTTGCGTCGTGCTTGAGCATTCATGTTCTGTTCCATCATCACGCGGTCAGCTGCGACCGTGGTCAATCGTTCATCATGGACATACACCGGCACGCCCACCACCGTAGCCATACGCTCAACCTCGGCCCGGGCAGATTGTGCGGCCTTACCTTCTGAGCCATCCATGTTCAATGGCAAACCCACAACTATTGCCACGGCTTCTTCTTCAACCACGATCTTTGCAATATTTCTATGGTCACCACCTTGGGAGCCACAACGTTGCAACACTGTCAATGGTGAGGCAATCGTGCCGCTTCGATCAGACGCAGCAATACCGATGCGCTTTGACCCC